>NZ_QFDQ01000242.1 GCF_003270085.1 Streptomyces triticisoli
GTGCCGGGGGACGGAGCCGCTGCGCCGTGAGCGGGCGCGCCCGCAAGGTGCTCCGCCTGCGGCGCCGGCCCTCCGTGCGCATCGCCGGCCCCCGGGGCCGGTGAGCCGTGCGGCAGGGTGTCCGGGCCCGGTGAGCCGTGGGGTGTCGCGTTCGCCGCGGACGGGCCGCCTGGCGCCGTCTCCGGCGCGGGTCCCGCGGGTGCGGCGGCCGGGGCCGTCGGTATGCCGGGATACGGGGTGGATGCGGGGTGGGCGGGGGCGAGCGCCGGGTGTTGTACCGGAGGGGCGGGGGCCCAGGGGCCCGGTTCGCCGTAGGGCGGGGTGTTGTAGGGATCGGGGTCGTGCAGGGGCTTGGGGCGCTCGGCGAAGGGAGCGTCGGGGGAACCGGCGGCGGGACCGGCGGGCTCCTCCGAGGTGCGGGGCGCCGCGGAGGCGTCCTTCGTGCCGCCGGCCGCCGGGGCGAGTTCGAAGTCGCCGCCGTCACCGCCGCCCGGACCCGCGAGGGGCCGTTCCAGCTCGTAGTCACCCGTGCCGCCGGTGGAAGCCGCGGCCGGACCGCCGACCGCCCCGTCGGCCACACCCCCGCCCGAAGGCACATCCGGCTCCGGGGACGGAGCGCTCTCCGACCGCTCCCCCGGAGGGACTCGGTTCCACCACTTCGGGCGGGCGGACTTCGCGGGCTTCCGCTCGTTCATCTTCTCCCCACAGCGGGTCGCGGCACGGCTCCGCGCCCAGACCGGTGTCATGGGCGCGACCTGTGGATTCAACCAGGTTCACGGCCCGCCGCGCAGGGGCCGGTCAGTGCGTCGTGCGGGAGGAGGCCGAGGGAGAGGGCGTGCCGAGCGGGCCCGGCGCCAGGAGCCCCGAGTCCGTGGACCAGGAGGTCAGGGAGAGCGACGGCGTCTCGGTGAGCGGACGTATCAGCGGGGACATCGCGGCCGCACCGGCGATCACCGGCGTGGTCAGCGTGTGCGTCATGTCCTGCTGCTGCCCGGCGCCGGGCGGCACGGCGCCCGGCAGCAGCGGTGCGGACAGCGCGGTCGGTGCCACCGGCGCCCCGTCGGACGACCGCTGCCCCTCCGCAGACAGCGGTACGGCCGTCTGACGGCGCCGCGAGTTCTCGGAACCCTGCACCGCCGCCGTGCTCCCCGTACGCGCCGGAGTCACGTTGCTGCCCTTGCCCGAGCCGCCGCGTGCCTCCACGCCGCCCGCGCCGCCCGCCATGCCGGTGGTCAGCCCGCCGAGCGCGACCGCGGCCAGCGACACCGCCCCGGCGGCGACGAACGCGAACCGCAGCCCGCGCGAGGCGGACCGCTCACCGTCGGGACGGCCGACCGGATGGATCCGGAAGCCGCGGTCCTCGGCGGCATCGGCCGGGGTGGCGTGCGGCCGGGCCGGCACGTAGCCGAACTCGAACCGCTCGCCGCGCTTCACTCCGAACACTCCGGAGCGTCCGGAGAGTCCGCCGGGCAGCCCTCCCCCGCCCAGCGGCGGGCCGTCACCGTCGGTACCGCCCCCGGGCAGGCCCTGCAGGCGGGCCAGGAAGCTCTCGGACGGGGGCGGTGGGGCCGCCTGGGCGAAGACGTTCTTCACACGGCGCTGTGCGTCGACCTCCGCCTTGCACTTCGGGCAGGTGGCCACATGCGCCAGGACACGCTCGCGCGCGTCATGACCGAGTTCTCCGTCCACCAGGGCGGCGAGACGGTCTCCCAGGTGATGTTCCGCGAGGCGCCCCTCGGGATCGGATCGTGAGCCACTCACGCGGGCGCGCCTCCTCCCCCCAGCGCGGGGACCCGGGGCACGAAGCTGCGGCGTTCGGCCCGTGCCTGAGGCGAGCGGTGCGCGAGGGCCTTGCGCAGCTGGGAGCGGCCGCGGTGGATACGGGAGCGGACCGTGCCGAGCTTGACGCCGAGGGTCGCGGCGATCTCCTCGTACGACAGTCCTTCGATGTCGCACAGGACGACCGCGGCGCGGAACTCGGGCGCGAGGGTGTCGAGGGCCTGCTGGACGTCCGCGTCGAAGTGCGCGTCGTTGAACAGCTGCTGCGGCGTCGGCTCCTTGCTGGCCAGCCGCTCGGCCGCGTCGTCGCCGAGCGAGTCGAAGCGGATGCGCTGCTTGCGGCGGACCATGTCCAGGAACAGGTTCGTGGTGATGCGGTGCAGCCAGCCCTCGAACGTGCCCGGCGTGTAGGTCGACAGGGAGCGGAAGACGCGGACGAAGACCTCCTGGGTGAGGTCCTCGGCGTCGTGCTGGTTGCCGGTGAGACGGTAGGCGAGGCGGTAGACACGGCCGCTGTGCGTGCTGACGATCTCCTCCCAGGTGGGCGGAGTCCACGCCTGCCCGTCCGCGTCGGTGGAGAAGGTCGCGGTCTGGGCGGATTCGGCGGCGCGGCGCGGGTCAACGGCAGTGTCGGTCACAGATTTCGGCCTGCCTGCCGACCCGAGGAAACGCCGTAGCACTCCTCCGCGATCCACAGGCGCAGCCGCACCTCCCCTGTCGGCTCTGGTGGTGTCCAGTGGAGCCCCTACCATACCCACCTCGTCCGTTAGCTCCGAATAAACAGCTTTACGAGAATTTGACACGCGGTCGCCCGGCTCGTGCGACTGCGTCAGTACTTGACCGGTGTCCCGATCCATCCCACACCCCCGTCCACGCCGCCATCGCGTCCCGTGCCACTTCCTCATCCCTTTAAACGACTGGTCCCATCTGCGGGTTCCCGGCCCCAACGGATACAGTCACGCCCAGGCATCCACGGGGACAGGAGAGGGTCATTACCGGCAACCGGCAGACGAGCTGGGCGTTCGCCGACGCCTATGTCGCCGAGGACGACGCGCTGCTCTGGGCCCGCGAGAGGGCCCGTGAGGCAGGGCTGCGCCCGGTGTCGCCCGGCGCGGGCGCCGCGCTGCGGTTGCTGGCTGCCGCCGTGGACGCGAAGGCGGTCGCGGAGATCGGCACCGGTACCGGGGTCTCCGGGATCCACCTGCTGCACGGCATGCGGCCGGACGGGGTGCTGACCACCGTCGACCCCGAGCCGGAGCACCAGCAGTTCGCCCGCCAGGCGTTCCGCGCCGCCGGCTTCGCCGCCAACCGCGCCCGTTTCATCCCCGGCCGCGCCCTCGACGTGCTGCCCCGGCTCGCGGACGCGGGGTACGACCTCGTCTTCTGCGACGGCGACCGGCTGGAGTTCCCCGAGTACCTGGCTGAATCGTTGCGCCTGCTGCGCCCGGGAGGCCTCGTCGCCTTCGAAGGCGTCTTCGCGCACGGGCGGACGGTGGACTCCGGTCCGCAGCCGACGGAGGTCCTGCGGCTGCGGGACCTGCTGCGCACGGTGCACGAGAGTCCCGACGTGGTGTCGTCGCTGCTGCCGGTGGGCGACGGCCTGCTGTGCGCGGTCAGGCGCTGAGCGCTCCGGCGCCCGGGCCTCGCGCCCGCACCTGCCGGCGACGCGCCTCCACCCCCTGACAAGCAGCTGCCCCGACACCGCGTACGATGCCGGGGCAGCTGAAAGGCTGTGGTCGCTTGCGCGTCAGCCGACGACCTTCTTGAGGGCGTCGCCGAGCGCGTCGGCCTCGTCAGGAGTCAGCTCGACGACGAGCCGACCGCCGCCTTCGAGCGGAACGCGCATGACGATGCCCCGCCCCTCCTTGGTCACCTCGAGCGGGCCATCACCCGTCCGCGGCTTCATGGCCGCCATGCTCGTTCCCCTTCCTGAAACCCAGCTCATCGTCAAAGCCGACGGCCCATCGTGAGGGCACGCGCGTGATCCCTGGTCCAGAATGGGTCAGGACACGCGTCACCGGCATCGAACACATTGCTTCCCAGCCATTATCCCGCATCCCAGGACCCGATGACCAACATCAGTAGGCATCGCTTGGGCAACGCGCGCGAGCAAAACCACTCAATTCGGCGATGTGACTGCGATACTGCGCGCCCGCACGGCCACCCGACGGCGGCGAACCACCGAAATTCTTTGACGCAGGTCACACGCCCACCCCGCGCCCTGGCCGATGATCTCCGTCATGCTGTCCTTCGGACACAGGGCGTATCGATCAGTACAGCGATCAGTACATCAGTACGGCGATACGTCACAGCGGCGACACCGGAGGGGATGCCCCATGACCGACACCGTGCTCTAC
Source organism: Streptomyces triticisoli (assembly GCF_003270085.1). Classification (GTDB taxonomy): domain Bacteria; phylum Actinomycetota; class Actinomycetes; order Streptomycetales; family Streptomycetaceae; genus Streptomyces; species Streptomyces triticisoli. The sequence goes on from NZ_QFDQ01000242.1 coordinate 4,137, forward strand.
GAGGTGAGCGGCGGACTCGCGACGATCACGCTGAACCGCCCCGAGGCGATGAACGCGCTGAACGTCGCCACCAAGGTCGCCCTCCGGGACGCGGCCCGGTCCGCGGCGGACGACGACGCCGTACGCGCGGTGCTGCTGACCGCCGCCGGGGACCGGGCGTTCTGCGTGGGCCAGGACCTGAAGGAGCACATCGGGCTGCTGGCCGCCGACCGGGAGACCGGGTCGGGGCAGACGATGAGCACCGTGCGGGAGCACTACAACCCGATCGTGCGGGCGCTGGCGGGCGCGCCGAAGCCGGTGGTCGCCGCGGTGAACGGGGTCGCGGCCGGGGCGGGCTTCGGCTTCGCCCTCGCCGCCGACTACCGGATCGTGGCGGACACGGCGTCCTTCAACACGTCCTTCGCGGGGGTCGCGCTCACCGCCGACTCCGGCATCTCCTGGACCCTGCCGCGGGTGGTCGGCCCCTCCCGGGCCACCGACCTGCTGCTCTTCCCGCGCAGCATCACCGCCCAGGACGCCTACGAACTGGGCATCGCCAACCGGATCGTGCCGGCCGCCGAGCTGCGGGCCGAGGCCGAGAAGGTGGCGCGGGCGCTGGCCGAGGGTCCGACGGTGGCGTACGCGGCGCTGAAGGAGGCTGTGGCGTACGGCCTGACGCACTCCCTGGAGGAGACCCTGCAGAAGGAGGAGGAGCTCCAGACGCGGGCGGGGCGGTCCGAGGACCACACGATCGCCGTACAGGCCTTCGTGAACAAGGAGAAGCCGAAGTATCTGGGCCGCTGACCCGCCCGTTCCCGGTGCCGCCCCTGCCGGTCGGGGTCAGGGGCGGCGTGCCACGCAGTCCGTGAGGTGGTCGTCCACCAGGCCGCAGGCCTGCATCAGGGCGTACGCCGTCGTCGGGCCGACGAAGCGCAGGCCGCGCTTCTTCAGGGCCTTGGCCAGGGCCGTGGACTCGGGGGTGATCGCCGGGACGTCGGAGAGGGTCTTCGGGGCCGTACGGCCGTCGGGGTCGGGGGCGTGGGACCAGATCAGGGCGTCCAGCTCGCCGGAGGACCAGCCGGCGAGCACGCGCGCGTTGGCAAGCGTCGCGTCGATCTTGGCGCGGTTGCGGATGATGCCCGGGTCGGCGAGCAGACGCTCGCGGTCGGCGTCCGTGAAGTCCGCGACCGCCGGGATCCTGAAGTCGGCGAAGGCGGCGCGGAAGCCGGGGCGGCGGCGCAGGATGGTGATCCAGGACAGGCCGGACTGGAACGCCTCCAGCGCGAGACGTTCGAAGAGCGCGTCGTCGCCGTGGACCGGGCGGCCCCACTCCTCGTCGTGATACGTCACGTACTCCGCCGCGGACAGCGCCCACGGGCAGCGCAGGGCCCCGTCCGGACCGGCGATCGCGGCACCGTCCGTCGCCGTACCGTCCGTCGCCGTGCCGTCCGTCGCCGCACCGTCCGTCACTGCTGGTCCTCCGGCTCGGGCTTGGTCGGGCGTGCGTGGGCGGCGGCGGCCTGGGCGCCGGCCAGCGCGGACTCCAGGTCGGCGATCCGCTCGTCCCGCTCAGCGAGTTCGGCGCCGAGGCGGCTGAGGGCGTCGTCCACGTCCGCCATGCGGTAGCCCCGGACCGTGAGCGGGAAGCGCAGGTCCTCCACGTCCGCACGGTTCACCGGGCGGTCCGGCGGCAGCGGGTCCTGGAGCCGCTCCGGCGCGGCCTCGGGCAGCGGGCCGGTGCCCTCGCCGCCGCCCACCACCGCGAGGGTCACCGCGGCGACCACGACGGCGAGCGCGACGACCAGGAACAAGAACATAACCATCGCTGGGGTCCCCACGGAGTCTGTCGTATGTGTGTGGGTCCGATCGTGCCATGCGACGCTGACCGTTAGGGTCGCAGGCGGTCGAAGTCCGGGACGTGCCCGGGACGTACGAGGAGGTCACAGGGGATGCTCAGGCTGGGCAGGCGTGAGTTCGACGCGCACGAGCCGGTGATCATGGCGATCGTGAACCGGACCCCGGACTCCTTCTACGACCAGGGAGCGACGTTCCGTGACGAGCCGGCCCTCGCGCGCGTGGAGCAGGCGGTCGCCGAGGGCGCGGCGATCATCGACATCGGCGGGGTGAAGGCCGGACCCGGCGAGGAGGTGACCGCCGAGGAGGAGGCGCGGCGGACGGTCGGCTTCGTCGCCGAGGTGCGGCGGCGGTTCCCCGACGTGATCATCAGCGTCGACACCTGGCGGGCCGACGTCGGCGAGGCGGTCTGCGAGGCGGGGGCCGATCTGCTGAACGACGCGTGGGGCGGGATCGACCCGCGGCTCGCCGAGGTCGCGGCGCGGTACAAGGTCGGGCTGGTGTGCGTGCACGCGGGTGGCGCGCAGCCGCGGACCCGGCCGCACCGGGTGACGTACGACGACGTCATGGCCGACATCCTGCGGGTGACCGTGGGGCTGGCCGAGCGGGCGGTGGCGCTGGGGGTGCCCCGGGAGTCGGTGCTGATCGATCCCGGGCACGACTTCGGGAAGAACACGCGGCACAGCCTGGAGGCCACCCGGCGGCTGGGGGAGATGGTCGCGACCGGGTGGCCGGTGCTGGTGTCCTTGTCCAACAAGGACTTCGTGGGCGAGACCCTGGACAAGCCGGTCAAGGAGCGGGTGGTGGGGACCTTGGCCACCACTGCCGTTTCGGCGTGGCTGGGCGCGCAGGTGTACCGGGTGCACGAGGTTGCCGAGACCCGGCAGGTGGTGGACATGGTGGCGTCCATCGCCGGGCACCGTGCTCCGGCGGTTGCCCGGCGGGGGCTGGCGTAGTCCCAGGTGCCTTACCAGGGCTGCCCGTACCAGGGGGCTCCGCCCCCTGGCCCTCCGTCCCGTGCTGTCCACCCACCACCCGTCCTGGTGGGACGGACAGCGGCTACTTGCCCGCTTCCTTCGACATCAGGGCCACCGCCTCCTCCACGTCGTCCGTCACGTGGAACAGGGCGAGGTCGGCCTTGGCCGCCTTGCCCTCGGCGACGAGGGTGTGGGTGAGCCAGTCGACCAGGCCGCCCCAGTAGGCGGTGCCGAAGAGGACGATCGGGAAGCGGGTGACCTTCTGGGTCTGGACGAGGGTGAGGGCCTCGAAGAGTTCGTCCAGGGTGCCGAGGCCGCCGGGCAGGACCACGAAGCCCTGCGCGTACTTGACGAACATCAGCTTGCGGACGAAGAAGTAGCGGAAGTTGAGGCCGATGTCGACGTAGGGGTTCAGCCCCTGCTCGAAGGGCAGTTCGATGCCCAGGCCCACCGAGAGGCCTCCGGCCTCCAGCGCGCCCTTGTTCGCCGCCTCCATGGTGCCCGGGCCGCCGCCCGTGATCACCGCGAATCCCGCCTCGACCAAACCTCGGCCCAGCCGGACCCCCACCTCGTACTCCGGTGTGTCCACCGGAGTCCGGGCCGAACCGAAGACGCTGATCGCGGCCGGGAGTTCGGCGAGCGTGCTGAAACCCTCGATGAACTCCGACTGCATGCGCAGGACGCGCCAGGGGTCCGTGTGGGCCCAGTCGCTGGGAGCCCGTTCGTCCAGCAGTCGCTGGTCCGTGGTGCTCGTCAGGACCTGGCCCCGGCGCCGGAGGACCGGCCCCAGGCGCTGCTCGTCCGGTGGCTGCTTCTTTCCCTCGGGGTTGCCTGTTGGCATGTACGCTCCCTCCGTTTGCAGGACATTCCACCCCAGCGTAGATCCACGCGGGTTACGGGCGGGGGACGCCGGTCTGTCCGCCATGAAACGCCGTACGGCCGCCGCCCGGCGGCGCCGTTCAGCTCGTCAGCCAGGACCGCAGCCGCTCCTCGCCCGCGAGGATCCTGGCCGTGTCCACCCGCTCGTCCCGCTTGTGCGCCAGGTGCGGATTGCCGGGGCCGTAGTTGACCGCGGGAATGCCCAGCGCCGAGAAGCGCGAGACGTCCGTCCAGCCGTACTTGGGCCGCGCGGTGCCGCCGACCGCCTCGATGAACGCCACCGCGGCCGGATGGTTCAGGCCCGGCAGGGCGCCGCCGCTGTGGTCGTCGATCACGAACTCCTCGACCCCGCAGTCCGCGAAGACCTCGCGCACGTGGGCGATGGCCTCCTCCTCGGTGCGGTCCGGGGCGTAGCGGAAGTTGACCGTGACCACGCACTCGTCGGGGATGACGTTGCCCGCCACCCCGCCGGAGATCCCGACCGCGTTCAGGCCCTCCCGGTACTCCAGGCCGTCGATCACCGGCCGGCGCGGCTCGTACTCGGCCAGGCGCCGCAGGATCGGCGCGGCGGCGTGGATGGCGTTGGAGCCCAGCCAGCCGCGCGCCGAGTGGGCCCGCTCGCCCTTCGTCCTCAGCAGCACCCGCAGGGTGCCCTGGCAGCCGCCCTCGACCTCGCCGTCGGAGGGTTCCAGCAGCACCGCGAAGTCGCCCTGAAGCCACTCCGGGTGCGCCTCGGCGATGTGCTTGAGGCCGTTCAGCTCGGCGGCGACCTCCTCGTTGTCGTAGAAGACGAAGGTCAGGTCGCGGTTGGGGGCCGGAACCGTGGCCGCGATGCGCAGCTGCACCGCCACGCCGGACTTCATGTCGCAGGTGCCGCAGCCCCAGAGGACTCCGTCCTCGTCCAGCCGGGACGGCACGTTGTCGGCGATCGGGACGGTGTCGATGTGGCCGGCCAGGATCACCCGCTCGGACCGGCCCAGGTTCGTCCGGGCCACGACGTTGTTGCCGAAGCGGTCCACCGTCAGGTGCGGCAGCCCGCGCAGCGCGCCCTCGACCGCGTCGGCCAGCGGCTTCTCCGTGCCGCTCTCCGAGGGGAAGTCGACGAGCTGCGCGGTCAGGCGCGCGGCGTCCAGCGTGAGGTCAAGCGGGGTGTCGGCCATGCCGTCGACCCTAACCCGCCGAACCGTTCCCGCGCCGCCGCCATTTGCCCCACCGGCCTCAGCAGTCCCTGCTGTCTCAAGTACCTTGTAGGCGTGCGCGACCCGTCCCCCTCCCCCAAGCGTCGTGGCCGCCTCCTCCGGTTCGGGGCGGCCCTCGTCGTCCTGCTCGCGCTCGCGGGCTACCTCTCGTTGCAGTACCTCACCGGGCACACCAGGGGCCCGGCCTGCGAGGTCGTCTCCGGCAAGAAGGACGGCGCCTCGTACCGGTTCACGCCGGAGCAGGCGGTGAACGCGGCGACGATCGCGGCCGTGGGCACCGGGCGCGGCATGCCCGAGCGCGCGGTGACCATCGCGCTGGCCACCGCGCTGCAGGAGTCGGCCCTGCGCAACATCGACTACGGCGACCGGGACTCGCTCGGCCTGTTCCAGCAGCGGCCCTCGCAGGGCTGGGGCACGCCGGAGGAGATCATGGACCCGGTGTACTCGGCGGGGATCTTCTACGACCACCTGGCCAAGGTCCCCGGCTACACGAGGCTGCCGCTCACCGTGGCCGCCCAGCGGGTGCAGCTCAGTGGCTTTCCACAGGCGTACGCCAAGCACGAGCCGGACGCGACGCTGCTCGCCGCGGCACTCACCGGGCGCTCCACGGCCACGCTGACCTGCCTGGGCCGCCCCGGTGCCACTCGCACCGCCACCGGTCCGGACGCGGTGCGCTCCGCGCTCGTACGGGACTTCGGACGGGACGTGGTGCAGGAGGCCGGCGCGGAGGTGGGCGGCGACGACCCGTCGCCCACGCCCACGCCCAGCCGGACCACGGACTCGGGCTCGGGTTCGAGCGCCGGGGCACGGACCGTGACCCTGCCCGTGCCCGCCGACACGGCCGCCGCCGGGCGCAGTGCCCGGCAGCGGGGGTGGCAGCTCGCGCACTGGGCGGTGGCCAACGCCTCCGCGCTGCGCATCGAGCGGGTCTCGTACGCCGGCCGGGAGTGGACGGCGGGGACGACCGACGGCCGGTGGCGGACGGGGACGTCGCGGGGTGCCGCGGGGGCGGAGCGGGGCGCGGGCTCGGTCCTCATCACCACGACCGGCCGTTAACCCGCACCACCACGACCGGCCGTCGGCCCGCACCACCACGACCGGCCGTCGGCGCGAGTCAGCGCGAGCCGTTGCCCAGCCTCGCCACTGCCGCCGCCACCCTCTCGTCCGTGGCCGTCAGCGCCACGCGTACGAAGTTGGCTCCCGCCGGGCCGTAGAAGTCGCCCGGGGCCACCAGGATGCCCCGGTCGGCCAGGTGGGCGACCGTGTCCCAGCAGGACTCGCCCCTCGTGGCCCAGAGGTACAGGCTCGCCTCGCTGTGTTCGATGCGGAAGCCGTGGGAGAGCAGGGCCTCACGGAGGGTCGCGCGGCGGGCGGCGTAGCGCTCGCGCTGCTCGCGGACGTGGGCGTCGTCGCCCAGGGCGGCCACGACCGCCGCCTGCGTGGGCGCCGAGGTCATCATGCCGCCGTGCTTGCGGATCTCCAGCAGCGGGCCGAGGACGGCCGGGTCGCCGACAAGGAAGGCGGCGCGGTAGCCGGCCAGGTTGGAGCGCTTGGAGAGGGAGTGGACGGCGACGATGCCGTCGTACGAGCCGCCGTTGACGTCCGGGTGGAGCACCGAGACCGGGTCCGCCTCCCAGCCCAGCTCCAGGTAGCACTCGTCGGAGAAGACGAGGACCCCGTGCTCGCGGGCCCAGGCGACGATCCGGGTGAGTTCCTCCTTGCCCAGGACCTCGCCCGTGGGGTTGGACGGCGAGTTCAGCCACAACAGCTTCAGATTCGCCGGGTCCAGGTCCGTGGGACCCGGCGCGTCAGCGCCTGGTGTCGTCGTGTAGACCTCGTGGTCCGCGCGGGCCAGGCGGGCGCCGACCTCGTAGGTGGGGTAGGCCAGGCGCGGGTACGCCACCTTGTCGCCGGGGCCCAGGCCCAGCTGGGTGGGGAGCCAGGCGACCAGTTCCTTGGAGCCGACGACCGGCAGGACGTGCCGGTGGGTGACCCGGCGGGCGCCGAGGCGGCGCTCGGCCCAGCCGGTGATCGCGTCGCGCAGCTCGGGCGTGCCCCACACGGTCGGGTAGCCCGGGGAGTCCGCCGCCGCGACCAGCGCCTTCTGGATCAGCTCGGGGACCGGGTCGACCGGGGTGCCGACCGACAGGTCGACGATGCCGTCCGGATGGGCCGCGGCCGTCTTCTTGTACGGCTCCAGCTTGTCCCAGGGGAAGGTGGGAAGCCGGTCGGAGACTGCGGACACGGGGATCAGGCTCACTTTCTGTACGGCTTCTGTACGGCTTCTGTACAACAAACGCCTCGGTCCCGTGCGGCGGTCGGAGCGCTCGGAGGCGATCAGGCCGTACGGGACCGAGGCGGCGCGGTGTGCGGGCCGCTTGACGACTGGTTACGCCTGCGGCGGCAGCGCGGCGATGATCGGGTGGTCGCGCTCGATCAGTCCGAGCTTGCTGGCGCCGCCGGGAGAGCCGAGCTCGTCGAAGAACTCGACGTTCGCCTTGTAGTAGTCCTTCCACTCCTCCGGAGTGTCGTCCTCGTAGAAGATCGCCTCGACCGGGCAGACCGGCTCACAGGCTCCGCAGTCGACGCATTCATCCGGGTGGATGTACAGGGCCCGCTGGCCCTCGTAGATGCAGTCGACCGGGCACTCCTCGATGCACGCCTTGTCCTTGACGTCGACACAAGGCTGCGCGATGACGTAGGTCACGCTGTCGTTCCTCCTCGATAGGGCGCTGGCGGGCCTCCACAGGCTCCGCCGCCTGGCGCGCGGGAGCGCGGCGTCGTCGATGCCCGCCCCTAGTATCTCCGTTCCGGGGCATGATCCGAACAGGAGGGGTGAACAGACTCGTGGAAATATCGGCCGCAGGGCGCCTTGAGGTCCGTATCACCGCTGCTGACGTGGGCAAACGGGTCTCCGTACGGCGCCTGGGCGAACCCGGCACGCCGGGCGGCAAGTTCACCGACACGGTCGGTGTGCTCACCTCATGGGACAACGGTGTGCTGTTGATCACACGGAAGAGCGGTGAGACCGTCCGCATCGCGGAGTCCTCCCTGGTCGCGGGCAAGGTGGTACCGGCCGCGCCGGCCCGGCGCCGGGGTCCGGCCGCCACGTACGACGAACTCGCGCGTGTCGCCTCGCGGGCCTGGCGGCCGGTGGAGAGCGAGCGGCTGGGTGACTGGGAGCTGAGGTCCGCCGGCGGCTTCACCCGGCGGGCTAATTCCGTGCTGCCGCTCGGTGACCCCGGCCTTCCGCTCGACGAGACCCTGGCCGCCGTACGACGCTGGTACGGCGAGCGCGGCCTGCCCGCGTACGTCCAGACCGCCACCGGCGCCGAGGGCACGCAGGAACTGCTGTGCGCGGAGCTGGAGCGGCGGGGCTGGGTGCGCGAGGTGAGCGCCGAGCTGTGGATCGGGGCGCTCGCGCCGGTCGCGGACCGGGCCGAGGGCTCCGAGGTCGTGCTGTCCCGCACGGCCGACGAGGCGTGGCTTGCGCGGTACCGGCGCAAGGGGGTGAGCGAGGTGGCCCTGAAGGTGCTGGGCAGCGGGCCGTCGGTGTGGTTCGCGAGCCTGCCCGGCGAGGGCGGTGTGCCCGCGGCGATCGGGCGGTGTGTCGTCGACGGGCGGTGGGCGTCCTTCGCCGCCGTCGAGGTGGATCCGGCGCTGCGGCGGCGCGGCCTGGCCACCACCGTGCTCGCCGCGCTCGCCCGCCGGGCCCTCGACGAGGGGGCGTCGGCGGCCTGGCTGCAGGTCGAGACCGACAACGCGGCGGCGCGGGCGCTGTACGGCGCGCTGGGCTTCTCCGCGCACCATGCGTACCACCACTACCGCGAGCCGGACTCCGGTCCGGGCACGGTGGCTCCGGACACGGTGGCTCCGGACACGGTGGCTCCGGACACGGTGTCCGGAAGCTCCGGCTCCGGAGAGTCGTAGCGATCGCCGTGGAAGGGCACGAAGCTGCTATGCGTCCGCTTTATCCCCCGTCGCCCGAACGCTCCGCCGAGCTGCGCCGCCGGTTCGCCGAGGAGGTGCGGTCCGAGCGGCCCGACCTGACGACGCTGTGCCTGCTGGTGGGCGCGGAGGGCGACGGCGCGCTGGACGAGGCGGGCATGGACGCGGCGCAGGTCGAGCTGGACCGGCTCGCGGGCCTGCTGCCGTACCGGCCGGGCGGGCCGCGGGCCTGGGCGCGGGCGCTGCGCGAGCTGCTGGGTGAGCGGTACGGGTTCCGCGGCTGTGCCGCGGACTATCAGCGCCTGGAGTCCTCGTTGCTGCACGCTGTGCTGGCGCGGCGGCGCGGGTTGCCGATCCTGCTGTCGGTGGTGTGGATGGAGGTCGCGCGGCGGGCGGGGGCGCCGGTGTACGGGGTCGCGCTGCCGGGGCATTTCGTGGTCGGGTTCGGGGCGGCGGAGGAGCGGGGGCACGCGCGGGAGCACGCGCGGGAGCACGAGCAGGTGCTCGCGGACCCGTTCGACGGGGGTCGGGTGCTGACCGGGGCGGACGCGGAGTTGCTGGTGGTGGGGGCCACGGGGGCGCCGTTGCATCCCTCGATGCTGGTGCCCGCGGCGCCCCTGGAGGTCGTGGCACGGATCCTGAACAACATCCGGGCCTGGGCGGCCGTACGGCCCGAGCGGTCGGACGTGGCGCTGTGGGCGGTGGAGCTGTCGTTGCTGCTGCCTTCGCATTCCGCGCGGTTGCGGTACGAGCGGGCGCAGTTGCTGGTGCAGCGGGGGGACTTCCTCCTCGGCGCGGCGGAACTCGACGCGTACGCCGATGTCGTGGCCCCGGTGGACGAGCCTGCGGCCGAGCGGGTACGGGGGCAGGCGCGTTCCGCGCGGGCGATGCTCAACTGACACCGGCGGCGGGGGCGGGTGCGAAGGGGGCGGCACGGCGAGAGGGCGCCCTCGTCCGTGCGGACCGGGCGCCCTCTCGCGGCGGTGAGGTGCCTAGCTGGGGTTGGTGTCGATGACGCCCACCCGGTTGGTCTTGCTCGTCAGGGCCTGGCGCAGAGCACCGTACACGTCCTGGGGAGTGACGGCGGTCTTCTTCCCGGTGCCCCGGGTGATCAGCACGTCGTCGAAGGTCTGCCCGTAGAGCTCCTTGAGCGCGTTCAGATCGGGGCTGTCGACGAGCTTGCCGTTCACGGCCTTCACCCTGAGGAACTTCCACAGGGAGTTCTCCGGGCTGAACGGCACCGAGTGCGCCGGGTCCGTCATGACCGTCACCCTGTCGGACATCGCCGGCTCGGCGAACTCCTTCATCATCCGGTCGACCTCGGTGTCGGAGACCGTGGGCTGCCGGGTGGTGGTGGGCAGCCGGGCCGGCGCGGCCGAGCCCGTCTCCACCTGGGTGCGGTACGCCTGCTGGACCGCCTGGGTCGAACCGGCCACGTCGATGCCCTTGCCCGGCTTGCCGTAGACGGCGACGGCCTTGCCGGACTCGAACTTGATGCCGCCCTCGGTCACCGAGCCGGCGCCGCCCGAGGCGTTCTGCAGGGCGGCCTGCAGCTTCTCCTCGTCGACCGGCATCTGCGGCTCGACCACGCGGTGGTTGCCGAACAGGGAGCCGATCACGGAGATGGGGTTGTAGTCGCTCGTCGCCGCCGCGCTGGCCGTGGCCTGGGTGTCGAACTGGAGTCCGGCCTGGTCCGGCTTGAGGGTGATCGTCTTGCCGTCGACCGACAGCTTCAGCGGCTGGTTGACCCGCTTGCCGAAGGCGTCGTCGAGCTTCTTGACCGCGTCGTCGCGGGTGCCGCCGCCGATGTCGACGCCGAGCACGGTGGTGCCCTTGGGCACGTCGGAGCGGTTCATCAGCAGCCCGGCGCCGTAGGCGACACCGGCCACGAAGACCACGCCGCCGACGAGCAGGGGCAGCTTGCCGCGGCTCTTCTTCTTGGCGGCCTTGGACGCGCCGGCCCCGGACGCGGCGCGCTTCGGGGCCGGCCCGGGCATCCCCGGCGGGGTGTGCGACATCGGCCCGCCCCCACCGGCGCCCGAACCGAACGGCTCGCCCACGCCGGGTGTGATGACGGGCATGCCGCTGGTGACGGTGTGACCGGAGACGTTGTCCGGCCGTCCGCCGTAACCCGGTGCGAACTTCTGCGGGGTGAGGACCGCGGTGTCGTCGCTCAGGCCGCCACCGGGGCGCGCGGTGTGCGGGCCCGGAGCACCGGGAGCGCCGGGGACACCAGGAGTGCCGGGGACACCGGGGACACCGGGAGCGCCGCCCGGGCGTCCCGCGGGTCCGCCGCCGGTGTTCGGCCGCAGCCGGCCGTCACCGGTGACCGGTCCGCCGGTCGGACCCGCGGGCCCCTGCGGACCGCCCGGCCCGCCGGGCGAGCCGGCCCCGTCGAAGCCGCTGGGGCCGCTCGGGCCACCCTGACCGCCGTAACCGCCCTGCCCGGACTGCCCGTTCTGGCCGCCGTGCCCGTTCTCGGAGAAGTACGGCAGGTCGTCGCGGCGCGGCTCACCACCGTCGGAACCGGGGCGGGGTCCGCCGGGCCGCGGCCCCGCCGCCAGTGCCTCGGTCACGTCGAAGGAGCCGGTGCCGCCGCCGTGGCCGGGGGCGACGGGGCCGCCGGTGGCGCCGGGCAGCCCGGTGCCCTTGGCGGAGCCGGGGCCGGAGGCACCCCCGGGCCGGGAGCCGTTCGCCGCACCGGACATGCCCACGGAGCCGACCCCACCGCCGGGACGGGCGCCGGAAGAGCCCGCGCCCGAGGACCCGGCGCCCGTACCAGAGGCCCTCGTGCCCGGCCCGCTCGCCGCGGGTGCACCACTGTCCGTTCCGGCCCCGTTGGTGGAGCCGCCGCCCGGACCGCCCTTATTCGCCTGGGGCTTGCGCGGCGCGAACCAGTCGCTGGTCGGCTTCTCCCCGGCCGGCGCCGCGGGTTCGGCGGCCGGCTCCACGGGGGCCTTGACCGCCGGGGCGGCCGACGGCTGCTGCGCCTCGCCGCCGGCACCCGCCCCGGCGGCGTCCTCGGCCTTGCCCTCGGAGCTGTCCGAGGAGACGGGCTTGCGTACCACCACCGGCGGAATCGGCCTGGAGCCGGGGATGTTGATCCGGATCCGGGTGGTCAGTGTGGTCTCGGTCTTGCGTTCCTCCGGCTGCGCGGCCGAACGGCCCGCGTCCGTACGGTCGTCGGACACCGCCGGGATGCCGTACGGCGGGGTCCCCGAGGGGTAGGCGGGTCCGCCGCGCCCGCTGGGCCCGGAGGACGGGGTGTCAGTTTCACGACTCAAGGCAGGTTCTCCCGGTTGGCTCCGCCGCCCGTCACGACCTCACGATGGGGGTCCCCCCTGCACGCCCTGCACGAGCGAAGCCGAGTGCTTGGGGGAGGCTCGGCGGCGCGCACCACCATACTGGCCACGTCCGACCTGTTTCCCGGGACCGCCGGGGAAACCCGCACCGGCCCCACACGGGCAGCACAGGAGGAAGTGGTACGTCACTTGCCAAGTCGGGCACCGTCGCCGTCGGGCTGCCGCCCGCGAGCCATGGTGGCGCAGATCACGGCAAGAGCCATGCCGCCGAACAGGAAGGCATAGGTGCCGATGCCGGCCGCGAACATGAAGTCCCCCTCCGGACGGCTGGTGGTGAGCAGGACGACGACGACGACCCAGCCGGCGGCCCCCGCCACGGCCCCGCCCCGGCTGTTCGCGACCCTCGCCCCGCCGAGGAAGAGTCCGACGGCACCGGCGAGCGCGAGCAGCAGCCCGCCGGGGAACCAGGCGGCCTGTACGAGTGCCCCCGCGCCCCCGACCACGGCACCGAGCAGAAAGAGCCCCAGGTAGGCGGCGATCCGCCCGGCGGAGGGGGGCTTGAGGGGCTGCGCGAGCATGGAACCCGGCCCGCCTGGACTCACGACGCCGCCTCCTCGATCCCGGTGAACAGGTCGGTCTCTTCCTCGCCCGCGTGTTCCCCGCGCACCAGCTCGTAGTACTCGGTGGTGAAGACGGGCTGGGCCAGTTGGTTGGACAGGACGAAGTACGGCTCGGCCACCTCGATCTGGGTGGCGTGCGCCCGCATGGCGGCGGCCTTGGCGGCGGCGTACGCGGTCCCGTCGATCCGGGTGGTGACCTGCTCGTCGTCGACGACCCCGGGAACGTCGTCGACGGTGGCGGACTTGCTGAACGGCAGCCCCGGCAGATCACTCTCAAGCCGGGCGAAGGCGGCCTCGGCGACGGAACGCGGCACCCGGTTCCAGTACACCTTGGCGATCCGCCAGGGCTCGCCGAGGTCGGGCCGTACGGCGGGGTCGGCGGCCAGGTCGGCGGCGCGCATGGCGATGCGGTGGGCCTGGATGTGGTCGGGGTGGCCGTAGCCGCCGTTGCCGTCGTAGGTGACGAGCACCTGCGGCCGCACCTCACGGATCACGGCGACGAGGTGCTCGGCGGCCTGGTCGACGTCGGCCTGCCACAGACAGCCGGGGTCGTCGTTGTCGGCGAGCCCCATCATCCCGGAGTCCTGGTACCGCCCGGCCCCGCCGAGCAGCCGGAAGTCCTCCACCCCGAGCTCCCGCACGGCCGCGGCGAGCTCCTGCCGCCGGTACGCCCCGAGAGCGGTCCCGTTCAGATGCCCCAGCTCGGCCGGGATGACCTCGCCCCGCTCCCCCAGCGTGCAGGTCACCAGGGTCACCCGGGCACCCTCGGCGGCGTACCGCGCCATGGTCGCCCCGTTGTTGATCGACTCGTCATCGGGGTGCGCGTGCACCAGCATCAGCCGCCGAGCGGCCCGTTCCGTCATGGGACCACACTACGAGGCCCTTGCCCGCCTCTTCGGGGCGGTACGGCCCCCTCTCCCCCGCCCCGAGCCTCACGCGCGCTCGCCGATCCTCAGGTGAGCCCCGTCCAAGTGAGGACCGCGAGAACCGTGGGCGCGGGGCAGGCCAGTACGCCCAGCAGGAGCAGGCGGCTCTCCGGGGCCAGCCGGCGGACGCGGGGCGCGAGGGCGAACGCGGTCAGCGCGCCCGCGGCACCGACGACGACCAGGGCGCACCACAGCAGGAATCTCCCGGCGGACGCCCACGCTCCGTCCGCCCCGGCCGACACGGCCACCACGCCGACGAGGTACGCCAGCCAGGCACACGACACCAGCGTCAGCCCCCACAGAACGGCGGCGGCAAGTACGGCGACGCCGGTCCGGGTACGACGCGGCGTAGGCGGGCGGGTGCCGCTTGCGCATGTGGTCGGGTTCACCTTCGTTCCTTTCCGTCCGCAGTAGTGACGGATCATGGCCGCACACCGACCGGCCCGGCATGAGTACGCGTACTCGACTCACATGGGGACGGGTTCCGGTTGCGGCAGGCTCAGTTCGGCTCAGATCGTTTTACGCGGGAAGCGCTCCTCGGTCACGCCCCAGCGGTCGGCGAGGGCGTCCACGAGCGTGGCAGAGGCACGCCGGGCCGGCTCAGCGGCGAGCGGGTGCCGGAAACCCCTGCGGTCACAGGAGTCTCACTGGGCACGTATCCCGAGACAAGTGGCGGATTTGGGCCAAACCGCAACCACAAAGTCGCAGGTCACGCCTCTATGCTGTGGCCCAAATCCGCCACTTGTCCCCTCCGGTCCTTGTTCCGCTCTTTTGGCGAGGAGTGCCTGTGCCTCTTCCGAGTCTGCTCGCGGTTTTTGCTCATCCGGATGACGAGTCGCTGTCGGCCGGGGGTGTGCTCGCTCGGCACGCGGCCGGAGGGGCTCGAACCGCAGTCATCACGGCGACCTGGGCGGAAGGCACCCGGCGTGCCGCAGAGTTGGCCGATGCGTTGCGCATCCTGGGCTCCGGCGAACCACGCATGCTCGGCTACGCCGATGCGCGCGTGCCGCAGTCGGCGCCGGGCCGCGTCCGGTTCTGCGACGCGCCGCTCGATGAGTCGGTGCGGCGGCTCGTCGTACACATCCGGGAGTTCCGGCCGGACATCGTCGTCACCCATGACGCCTACGGCGGACTGACCGGGCACCCTGACCACGTCCACACGCACAAGGTGACCGCCCTCGCGGTCCAGGCCGCCGGGTTGGACCGGCTCTGTCCGGATGCGGGTCTCCCCTGGCAGCCGAGCGCCCTCTACCTGGCCACCCACCCCGACTCCGCTGCTCGGACGCTGGGCGCACGTCTGGTCCGGGAAGGCAGGAGGATGTACAGCGTCCCGGACACATGGGTCACGGCAACGGTTGATGTCCGCCCATGGCTTGAGCAGAAGGTCGGCGCCATCCTGGCCCACCGCTCCGAAGTGCAGAGGGGAGCTCTACCAGGCCGGCTTGCCGTCCTCCCGGCAGCCGACCGAGAGTCGCTGCTGTCCACGGAGTGGTACATCCGCCACGGTCCCGTCGCTACGGCGATGGCCCGGACGGAACTGACCGCCTGAGCAGACAGGCTCCGCAAGCCGCCGCACCTGCCCGGCGTGCCCCCGCCCCCGCATGCTCCGCCCCCCACCGACCGTTCGTCGCTGAGCCGGTCCGGCGTGCCTCCGCCTCGCCGACGCGTATCCCGCGCATCCCACTCACCGTTCGCCGCTTGGCCGGTCCGGCGTGCCTCCGCCTCGCCGACGCGCATCCCACTCACCGCTCGCCGCTGAGCCGGCCCGGCGTGCCCCCACCCCGCCGACGCGCATCCCGCACCCCTCACCGGCCGGCAGCCGCCGAACCGGCCCGGCGTGCCGGCGAGGCGCGAGTGCGCCCCCTCAACTCCGGGTGCGGACGCAGCCCACGCAAGGGCCCGGCCCGCCCGGGACCCCCGCTTTCCTCCGGCCGCCCGCTCGCTTCTCCCTCCGTGCTGGAGTGGACCGGGTCAAGGGTGGCCCAAAGGGCCATCGGCGCAGCCGACGCGCAGCGCCCTTGACGCGGGCCGCGGAAGCACGACACTGACCCGAGAAGCGGGCGGCCCCACGGCCACGCCACCAGGCCACGGCCGCATCAACTTCCCCCCACACACAGCCCACACAGCCCACACAGCCCGCTGTCTCCGGCTCATCCGAGCCGGGCCAGTGCGGTCGGTGCGGTTCGGGGCCCGTGCTCAGAACTTGATGCTGCCGAGCATCCCCGCGATGTTCGTCGTCAGGTCCCTGATCGTCGGGGCGACCGTGGAGGAGGCGAGGTAGAAGCCCAGGAGCATGCACACGATCGCGTGGCCGGCCTTGAGGCCCGACTTCTTGATCAGCAGGAAGACGATGATCGCCAGCAGCACCACCGCCGAAATCGAGAGTGCCACGGCGGCTCACCTCCAAAGATCCCCAGGACTCGGGGTGTCGGGGGTATCGGGGGTCGGACGGTAGGACGGTCGGAACTATGGAAACAGATGGATCCGCACAGGGGGCAGCAGGTTCATACCCACTTTGCGCTAACGATCATAACTATCCGCACGCGCGCATCGAGTGGCGCACGGCCGCACAAGGGGGCGCATGGCCAATATGGTCATGGCATGACGACAGAGCCTGCCTCCTTCCCCCGACGGCACGCCCGCACCCAGCGGTTCACGCTCGGCGCGCCGCGTGCGTTCACCGTGGCGCCCGACGCCTCCCGCGTCGTGTTCCTGCGCTCCGGCTCCGGAACCGACCGGGCCAACTCCCTCTGGGTGCTCGACCTCGCGGACGGTCAGGAGCGGGTGGCCGCCGATCCCCGCGCCCTTCTCGGCGGCGCTTCCGAGCGGCTGTCCCCCGAGGAGCGGGCGCGCCGGGAACGGACCCGTGAGGGCGGCGCCGGCATCGTCGGGTACACCACCGACACGGCCGTGGAGTTGGCGTCTTTCGCCTTGTCAGGACGGCTTTTCACGGCCGAGCTGCGGGCGGGTACGGCACGTGAACTGCCTGTCCCCGGGCCGGTGATCGACCCCCGTCCGGCGCCCGACGGGCGGCACGTCGCCTACGTCGTCGGCGGCGCCCTGCGGGTCGTGGGCGCCGAGGGGGAGGGCGACCGGGCGCTCGCCGAGCCGGAGTCGGAGGGCGTCACCTACGGTCTCGCGGAGTTCATCGCGGCCGAGGAGATGCAGCGCCACCGGGGCTTCTGGTGGGCGCCGGAGTCGGACCGGCTGCTGGTGGCGCGGGTGGACGACACACCGGTGGGACAGTGGTGGATCTCCGATCCGGCGCACCCGGGGCAGGAGCCGAGCCGGGTCCGCTACCCGGCCGCCGGCACCGCCAACGCGGACGTACGGCTGTTCGTGTTCGGACTCGACGGGGCCCGTACGGAGGTCGTCTGGGATCGGGCCCGTTACCCGTATCTGGCTCATGTGCACTGGTCAAGGGCCGGGGCGCCGCTGCTGCTCGTACAGGCGCGCGACCAGCGCAGCCAGCTGTACCTGGCCGTGGACCCCGACACCGGGACCACCCGCATGGTGCACGCCGACGAAGACCCAAATTGGCTTGATCTTTTTCCCGGGGTGCCGCGCTGGTCCCCCTCCGGACAGCTCGTGCGGATCGAGGACGAGGGCGGCGCACGGGTGCTGGCGGTGGGCGAACGGATGTTCACCGGCGCGCAGTTGCACCTGCGTGCCGTACTGGACGTGTCGGACGACGACGTGCTGGTCTCCGCATCGGCCGGCGAGGAGGCCGCCGCGCCCGAGACCGGCGAGGTGCACGTCTACCGGGTCAACGAGCTCGGCGTGGAGCGTGTGAGCCAGGAGCCCGGCGTGCACTCCGCCGTGCGCGCCGGGGGCGTGACCGTGCTCGTCTCCGCCACGCTCGACCGGCCGGGCGCCCGGGTGCGGGTGCTGCGCGAGGGCAAGACCGTTGCCACTGTCCGGTCCCATGCGGAAGATCCCGGTCTGTCCCCGCGCGTGACCCTCGCTCAGGGGGGCGCACGCCGAATTCCGTGCGCCGTGCTTATGCCTACGGACTACCCCGGTGACACTCCCCTCCCCGTGCTCATGGATCCGTACGGCGGTCCGCACGGCCCCCGCGTGGTCGCCGCGCACAACGCGCACCTCACCTCCCAGTGGTTCGCCGACCAGGGGTTCGCGGTGGTCGTCGCCGACGGCCGGGGCACCCCGGGGCGCTCCCCCGCCTGGGAGAAGGCTGTCCACCACGACTTCACGGTCTCCCTCGACGACCAGATCGAGGCCCTGCACGACCTCGCCGAGACCCACCCCCTCGACCTCGACCGGGTGGCGATCCGCGGCTGGTCCTACGGCGGCTATCTGGCCGCCCTGGCCGTGCTGCGCCGCCCGGACGTCTTCCACGCGGGCATCGCGGGCGCCCCGGTCACCGACTGGCGGCTGTACGACACCCACTACACCGAGCGGTACCTGGGCGACCCGGCCGCGCACCCGGAGACGTACGCCCGCAGTTCCCTGGTCACCGACGACGGGCTGTCCGCCCCGGCCGCACCGCACCGGCCGCTGATGATCGTGCACGGCCTGGCCGACGACAACGTGGTGGTCGCCCACGCCCTGCGGCTGTCCTCCGCGCTGCTCGCCGCCGGCCGCCCGCACGAGGTGCTGCCGCTGTCCGGGGTCACCCACATGACCCCGCAGGAGCAGGTCGCCGAGAACCTGCTGCTGCTCCAGGTGGACTTCCTCAAGCGCTCCCTGGGGCTCGTCTGAGCCTTCGCTCAGTGTGCTCTCGTGCTGCTGTCCCCGCCGGCGTCCCGCTCCCTGGGCGGTACCACCTGCCGCTCCGCCGCGAAGTGGCACGCCGAGTCGTGCACCTGCGGCCCGGTGTCGTAGCGGAACTCCGCGGGCACCGCCAGCGGCGGCACCTCCAGCGCGCAGCGCTCCCGCGCCTTCCAGCAGCGGGTGCGGAAGCGGCAGCCGGAGGGGATGTCCGTCGGGGACGGCACATCACCCGAGAGGATGATCCGCTCCCGGCGCTCCCGGGCGTCCGGGTCCGGCACGGGTACGGCGGACAGCAGCGCCTGGGTGTAGGGGTGCGTCGGGTGCTCGTAGATCTGCTCGTCCGTGCCGATCTCGACGATCCGCCCGAGGTACATCACCCCCACCCGGTCGGAGATGTGCCGCACGACGGACAGGTCGTGCGCGATGAAGACGTAGGACAGCTCGAACTCCGTCTGCAGCCGCTCCATCAGGTTGATCACCTGGGCCTGCACGGACACGTCCAGGGCGGAGACCGGCTCGTCGGCGACGACGATCTCCGGGCGCAGCGCCAGCGCCCGCGCGATGCCGATGCGCTGGCGCTGGCCGCCGGAGAACTGGTGCGGGTAGCGGTTGACGTACTCCGGGTCGAGACCGACCACGTCCAGCAGCTCCCGCACCTTGCGGTGCCGGTCGCCCTTCGGGGCCACCTCGGGGTGGATCTCGTAGGGCTCGCCGATGATGTCGCCCACCGTCATGCGGGGGTTGAGGGAGGTGTACGGGTCCTGGAACACCATCTGGATGTTGCGGCGCACCGCTTTCAGGGCCTTGCCGGACAGCCGGGTGATGTCCTCGCCGCGGTAACGGATCTCGCCGGCCGTGGGCCGCTCCAGGTTGCACAGCGTCTTCGCGACCGTCGACTTGCCGCAGCCGGACTCCCCGACGATGCCGAGGGTCTCGCCCCTGTCGAGGGTGAAGTCCACGCCGTCGACCGCCCTGACCTCGCCGATCTGCTTCTTGAACAGGACGCCCCGGGTGAGCGGGTAGTGCTTGACGAGCCCGCGCACCTCAAGAATCGGCTCGGCCATCCAGGCACTCCCTCCAGAAGTGGCAGGCGCTCGTGCGGGTTCCGGAGACCTCGTACAGGGGCGGTACGTCCTTCCGGCACACGTCCCGGGCCAGGGGGCAGCGGGGATGGAAGGCGCAACCGGGCGGGATGGCCTGGAGGTTGGGCGGCAGGCCCCTGATGGCGTAGAGCTCCCGGCCCTTGTGGTCCAGGCGGGGGATCGAGTCCAGCAGGCCCCTCGTGTAAGGGTGCGCGGGTGCCTTGTAGATGTCGTGGACCGGCGCCGACTCCACGATCCGGCCCGCGTACATCACCGCGATCCGGTCGGCGACGTCGGCGACCACGCCCAGGTCGTGGGTGATGAGGAGGAGGCCCATCCCGTACTCGCTCCGGAGCTCGGCGAGCAGGTCCATCACCTGGGCCTGGACGGTGACGTCGAGGGCGGTGGTGGGCTCGTCGGCGATGATGAGCGCGGGTTCCAGGGCCAGCGCCATGGCGATCATGATGCGCTGGCGCATGCCGCCGGAGAACTGGTGGGGGTAGTCGCGCACCCGCTGGGAGGCGGCCGGGATGCGGACCCGGTCCATCAGCTCCACCGCCCTGGCGCGGGCGTCCTTGCGGGACATGCCCCGGTGCACGGTGAACATCTCGCCGAGCTGGGCGCCGACCGTCATCACGGGGTTCAGGGCGGACAGGGAGTCCTGGAAGATCATCGCCATCTCGGCGCCCCGGATCCTGCGCCGCTCCTCCTCCTTCAGCGTCAGCAGGTCCGTGCCGCGGAAGAGGACCTGGCCGCCGCCGATCCGGCCGGGCGGGATGTCGAGGATGCCCATGATCGCCTGCGCGGTGACGGACTTGCCGGAGCCGGACTCCCCCAGCACGGCGAGAGTCTCGCCCGCGTCCACCTCGCACGTGACCCCGTTGACGGCGTGGACCACCCCGTCCCGGGTGCGGAACTCCACCCGCAGATCACGGACTTCGAGCAGCACGACGCCCTCACCTCAGCCTCGGGTCGAGGGCGTCGCGCACCGCGTCGCCGAGCATGATGAAGGCCAGGACCGTGATCGCGAGGGCGCCGGCGGGCCACAGCAGGGCGTGCGGGGCGTTGCGGACGTAGGGGGAGGCGGCGGAGATGTCGATGCCCCAGGAGACGCTGGGCGGCTTCAGTCCGACGCCGAGGTAGGACAGGGTGGCCTCCAGCGCGATGTACGTGCCGAGCGCGATGGTGGCGACGACGATCACCGGGGCGACGGCGTTGGGCGCGATGTGGCGCAGCAGGATGCGGGAGTGGGAGGCGCCGAGGGCGCGGGCGGCCTGGACGTAGTCCTGCTGTTTGGCGGCGATGACCGAGCCGCGCGCGATGCGGAAGATCTGCGGCCAGCCCAGCAGCACGATGAACCCGACGACCGGCCAGACGGTGTTGCTGGTGACGACGGACAGCAGGACGAGGCCGCCGAGGACGACGGGGATGGCGAAGAAGATGTCGGTGGCCCGGGACAGGAGGGCGTCCGAGGCCCCGCCGAAGTACCCGGCGAGTCCGCCCAGCACCGAACCGAGGAGCGCGACCCCGAGCGTGGCGCACACGCCGACCGTGACGGAGGCGCGGGCGCCGTGGACGGTGCGGGTGTAGACGTCGCAGCCCTGGCCGTCGAAGCCGAAGGGGTGGCCGGGCGCCGGGCCGTCCTGAGCCCTGGCCAGGTCGCAGGTGAGGGGGTTGCCCGGGGCGATCAGGGACGGCCGGATCGCGATGACGACCAGGAAGCAGATCACCAGCGCGGAGACCAGGAAGACGGGGTTGCGGCGCAGGTCGCGCCAGGCGTCGGACCACAGGGAACGGGCCCGTCCGCCGGAGGCGGCTGATGAACGCAGCGCGACGGGGCCGGTGCTCTCGGGGCCGCCGGGCGCCCCCTCCAGGGTGCTCGCCTCCCTCGCCCCGAGGTCCATCGCGCCGCCCATGCCGGTGCCGGCCACGGCGCGCTCGGGCTCGTGGGGCGGCGGCTGCTCAGGCATAGCGGATCCTCGGGTCGAGTACGGCGTACAGCAGGTCCACGAGCAGGTTGGCGACCAGGAAGACCAGGACGAGGACGGTGACGAAGCCGACGACGGTCTGGGTGTTCTGGCGGAGGATGCCCTGGTAGAGCTGGTAGCCGACGCCGTGGATGTTGAAGATGCGCTCGGTGACGATGGCGCCGCCCATCAGGGCGCCGATGTCGGTGCCGATGAAGGTGACCACCGGGATGAGCGAGTTGCGCAGCAGGTGCCGGACGACGATCCGGCGGCGGGGCAGGCCCTTGGCGACGGCCGTGCGGAGGTAGTCGGAGCGCTGGTTCTCGGCGAGGGAGGTGCGGGTCAGGCGGGTGACGTAGGCGAGGGAGACGGAGGCGAGGACCAGGCCGGGCACGATCAGCTCGCCGAAGGAGGCCTCCGGGGAGACGGAGGGTTTGATCCAGGCCCACTGGACGCCGAGGAGCAGTTGCAGGAGCAGGCCGGTGACGAAGGTGGGGACGGAGATGACGACGAGGGTGAGGACGAGGACCGAGGTGTCCACGGGCCGGCCGCGGCGCAGTCCGCTCACCACGCCGAGCGCGATGCCGATGACGATCTCGAAGAGGATCGCGACGACGGTCAGCCGGATGGTGACGGGAAACGCCGACGCCATCAGCTGGGTGACGGGCTGGCCGTTGAACGCCGACCCGAAGTCGCCGGTGAAGACGTTGCCCATGTAGGTCGTGTATTGCTGCCACAGCGGCTGGTCGAGGCCGAACTGCCGCCTGAGCTGGGCGGCGGTGGCGGTGTCGCAGGCGCGTTCGCCGCACAGTCCGGCGATGGGGTCGCCCATCACGTTGACCATGAGGAAGATCAGCAGAGTGGCCCCGAAGAAGACGGGGATCATCTGGAGCAGCCGGCGCGCGACGTAGCGTCCCATGTGGATCAGCCGACCCTGATCTCGTCGTAGACGGGGACGCTGAAGGGGTTGAGCGCGACGTCGTGCAGCCGGTCGGTGTAGCCGGCGCTGCCGTTCTGGTACCAGAGCGGGATGGCGGCCATGTTGTCGCGTACGACGCCCTCGGCCTGCTGGAACAGCCGGATCGCCCTGTTCTTGTCACTCTCGGCGTTGGCCCGGTCGACGAGGTGGTCGAACTGCCTGTTGGACCACTTGCCGTCGTTGGAGGAGGCGCCCGTGTAGTAGAGCGGCTGGAGGAAGTTCTGGATGAGCGGGTAGTCCATCTGCCAGCCGGCCCGGAAGGGTCCGGTCATCTTGTGCCGGCCGATCTGGTTGCGGAAGTCGGCGAAGGTTCCGACCGGGTTGCCGACGCAGACCCTGTCGTTGCCGAGCGCGTTGTTGATGGAGTTGCACACGGCGTCCACCCACTGCTTGTGCGAGCCCGTGTCCGCGTTGTACGTGATGCTCAGCCGGCCGCCGGGGATCCCGCCGCCCTCCTGGACCAGCTTCCTGGCCGCCGCGGGGTCGTACGCGCAGGCCCTGCCGCACAGGCCCGGCTTGTAGCCGCCGTCGGTGCCGAGGACCGGGGAGGTCCAGTCGGTGGCGGGGGTGCGGGTGCCCCGGAAGATGGTCCGGGTGATCTGCTCGCGGTTGATGGCCATGGACAGGCCGGTGCGGACCTTCTTGGCCCCGCTGGTGTTCCACTTCGGGTCGTAGAACGGGAAGGCGAGGGTCTGCAGGATGCCGGCCGGGGTGTTGATGTAGCGGCCGCCCAGATCGGTCCTGACGTTCTTGAGCTGGCTGGCGGGGATGTCGTCGACGAGGTCGAGGTTGCCGGCCAGGACGTCGGTGTACGCGGTGTTGTTGTCGGTGTAGACGACCAGGGTCACGCCGTCGTTGCGGGCCTTGTCGGGGCCCGGGTAGCCGGCCCACCTCCGCAGGGTCATCTGGGAACCCTTGGTGTACGACTCGATGGTGTACGGGCCGTTGCCGACGGGCTTGTCCAGCCAGGCGGAGTGGTGGGTGAAGAAGGTGCGGGGCAGTGGGGCGAAGGCTGCGTAGCCGAGGGTGTCGGGGAAGGTGGAGAACTTCTGGCCGAGGGTGACGGTGAAGGTGCGCGGGCCGGTGACCTTCAGCCCGGAGAGGGTGTCGGCGGTCTGGGTGCCGGTTTCGGGGTGGACCTTGTCGTAGCCCTGGATGTAGCCGAAGAAGTACGCGTTCTTCTGGTTGTTCCTGAGGCTCGCGCCGTAGTTCCAGGCGTCGACGAAGGACCTGGCGGTGACCGGCTCGCCGTTGCTGAACTTCCAGCCGTTCTTGACGGTGATGGTGAAGTGCCGGGAATCGGTGGTGTCGATCCGCTCGGCGAGCATGTTCTCGGCCTTGCCGGTCTTCGGGTCGTACCGCTTCAGCCCCCGAAAGATCATGTCGAGGACCTTGCCGCCCTGCACCTCGTTGGTGTTGGACGGCTCCAGCGGGTTCTGCGGGTCGCCCCAGGAGGAGCTGAGCACCCTGCCGCCACTGCTGCCGCTCGCCCCGCCTCCGCAGGCGGCGAGGGCGAGCAGGACCACCGCCGCACCCGCGACCCACCGGGTGCGTGCGACTCCACGCATGGGTGTGCCTCCTCGGGGTGCGATGACCTGAGGACATATCAGCACATTACCCGCATATCGCACACTTGCCGCACCGCCGGGCCCACCGCTCCAGCCGGACGGCTCCACCGCACCGCGGGCTCACCCCACCGCGGGCCCGGTCCGGCCGTCCGGCTTCCGGCTTCCGGCTCAGTGCTGCTCGGTGCCGGAGGTGGCCACCAGCTCCACCTCGAACCCGTCGGCGTCGGCGAGATAGCCGGCGTAGTGCTCGGGGCCTCCGGCGTGCGGGTAGCGGTCGGTGAAGAGCGGGGACCAGCCGTACGCGGGCGCGTCCCGCATCAGCGCGTCGACCTGGGCCGGAGTGCCGGCGTGGAAGGCGAGGTGGTTGAGGCCGGGGCGCGTCCGGTCGTGGCCGCCGTCCCTCATCGCCGGGGACTGCTCGACCACGAGGTAGGTCGCCCCCTGTCGCCAGCTGCGACCGTGCTCCCACTCCTGGTGCGGCCGGTAGCCGAGGCGGCCGAGCAGCCAGCCCCAGGAGCGGACCGCGCGGAGCAGGTCGGGGACCCAGAGTTCGACGTGGTGCAGCATCCGGTTCCTTCGCGGCTTCTTCCGGAAAACGCCGGTTCCCGGCGCCCCTGGGGGACGCCGGGAACCGAAAACGGCCGTACGGACCTCACGCCGCGTGGACGACGTCCTTCTCCTCGGCGAAGTGGCAGGCCGACTCGTGGGCCGCCGGGGAGTCCGTGCCCTTGAAGCGCTCGGGGATGGCGAGGAGCGGGACCTCCTCGGCGCACTTGTCCTGGGCCTTCCAGCAGCGGGTGCGGAAGCGGCAGCCCGAGGGCGGGTTGGCCGGGGACGGCACGTCGCCGGTGAGGATGATCCGCTCACGTCCCTCGCGGGCGTCCGGGTCCGGCACGGGGACCGCCGACAGCAGCGCCTGGGTGTAGGGGTGCGTCGGGTGCTCGTAGATCTGCTCGTCCGTGCCGATCTCGGCGATCTTGCCGAGGTACATCACGCCCACGCGGTCCGAGATGTGCCGGACGATCGACAGGTCGTGCGCGATGAAGAGGTAGGACAGGTTGAACTCGTCCTGCAGCCTCTCCATCAGGTTGATGACCTGCGCCTGGACGGAGACGTCCAGCGCCGAGACCGGCTCGTCGCAGATGATGATCTCGGGGTTGAGCGCGAGGCCGCGGGCGATGCCGATGCGCTGGCGCTGACCGCCGGAGAACTGGTGCGGGTAGCGGTTGATGTACTCCGGGTTGAGACCGACGACGTCCAGCAGCTCCTGCACCTTGCGGCGCCGGTCGCCCTTCGGGGCCACCTCGGGGTGGATGTCGAAGGGCTCGCCGATGATGTCGCCCACCGTCATCCGGGGGTTCAGCGAGGTGTACGGGTCCTGGAACACCATCTGGATGTTGCGGCGCACCGCCTTCAGCGCGCGCCCGGACAGCCGGGTGATGTCCTGGCCCTTGTAGAAGATCTCGCCGGCGGTCGCCTGCTCCAGGTTCATCAGCAGCTTGGCGACGGTGGACTTGCCGCAGCCGGACTCGCCCACGATGCCGAGGGTCTCGCCCTGGTACAGGTCGAAGGAGACCCCGTCGACCGCCTTGACCGCGCCGATCTGCTTCTTGAACAAGATGCCCTGGGTCAGCGGGAAGTGCTTGACCAGGTTGCGCACCTGGAGGATGGGCTCGCCTCGCTCGACGGTCGCGTCGAGGGCGGCGACCGCCTCCTCCTCGGTGGTCACGTCGACGGTTTCCACCTCGGAGACGTTCGGCGTGGCGTCGTCCTTCGGCTCGTCGTCCTTCGCGAGCTTCGAGGGCTCAGCCATGGATCGTCTCCTTCCAGAAGTGGCACGCCGAACCCCGCCCGGGCAGTTCGGTGCCGTCCTGCTCGGTGACCGGGTGCAGGGCCGGGATCTCCGTACGGCAGATGTCCTGCGCCTTGGGGCAGCGCGGGTTGAAGGCGCAGCCGGACGGGATACGGGTGAGGTTGGGCGGCAGGCCCTTGATCGCGTAGAGCTCCTGACCCTTCTGGTCCAGGCGCGGGATCGAGTCGAGCAGGCCCTGCGTGTAGGGGTGCGAAGGTCGCTTGTACAGCTCGTGCACGGGGGCGGTCTCGACGATGCGGCCGGCGTACATCACCGCGATCTTGTCGGCGACGTCCGCGACCACGCCCAGGTCGTGGGTGATCAGGATCAGGCCCATGTTGTACTCGCGCTGCAGTTCCGCGAGCAGGTCCATCACCTGGGCCTGCACCGTCACGTCGAGCGCCGTGGTGGGCTCGTCGGCGATGATCAGGTCCGGCTCCAGGGCCAGCGCCATGGCGATCATGATGCGCTGGCGCATACCGCCGGAGAACTGGTGCGGGTAGTCCCCCACCCGTGCCGCCGCCGCGGGGATCTTGACCTGGTCCATCAGCTCGATGGACCTGGCCTTGGCCTCCTTCTTGGACAGGCCCAGGTGGACCCGGAACATCTCGCCGAGCTGGTAGCCCACGGAGAGCACCGGGTTCAGCGAGGACAGCGCGTCCTGGAAGATCATGGCGATCTTCCGGCCGCGGATCTTCCGCCGCTCGTCCTCGGACATCTTCAGCATGTCCTCGCCGCGGAAGAGGATCTCCCCCTTGGGGATCCGTCCGGGCGGCATGTCGAGGATGCCCATGATCGCCTGCGCGGTCACGGACTTGCCGGAACCGGACTCGCCGAGCACGGCGAGCGTCTCACCGGCGCTGACCGTGTAGTTGACCCCGTTGACGGCCTTGGCGACGCCGTCCCGGGTCCTGAACTCCACGTGCAGGTCGCGGACTTCGAGGAGCGGACCGCCGGAGTCGGCGTCCGGACGGGGCGCGGGAACGTCCGCGGGCTTGTCGATGATGGTCACGTACGCCTCCCTCAGCGCAGCTTGGGGTCGAGGGCGTTGCGTACCGCATCGCCGAACATGAGGAACGAGAGCACCGTGATCGAGATCATGACCGAGGGAACGATCAGGACGTACGGCGCGTTGCGCAGCTGCTGCCGCCCCGTGGACACGTCCACACCCCAGGACACCGTGGGCTCGGCGAGACCGACGCCGAGGAAGGACAGCGTGGCCTCGGCCACGATGTAGCCGCCCAGTGCGATGGTCGCCACGACGATGATGGGGGCGAGCGCGTTGGGCAGGATGTGCCTGAACAGGATGCGCGAGGTGGAGGCGCCGAGCGCCTTGGCCGCGACGACGTAGTCGGACTGCTTGATGGTGACCACGGCACCGCGGGCAACGCGGGCGATCGTCGTCCAGCCGAGGAAGGCCATGGCCAGGATGACGACCCAGATCTTGCGCTCGGTGAAGGTGGTGAGGACGACCAGGGCGCCGAGCAGGTACGGGATACCCATGAAGATGTCGGTGATCCGGGAGAGCAGGGTGTCGACCAGACCCCCGAAGTAGCCGGCGATCATGCCGACCAGGGTGCCGAGGATGGCCACCGCCACGGTCACACCGACGCCCACCAGAATCGAGGCGCGGGCCCCGTAAATGACCCGGGCGTAGATGGAGCGCCCCTGGCCGTCGTACCCGAACCAGTCGGCCGCGAAGAAGTGGCTCCAGTTCGGGGGCTGGAGGTAGTGCTTGGCCAGATCGGCGTCGCGCGGCGAGGCGCTGGTGAACAGCGACGGCGCGGTCGCCATCACGAGCAGCAGCACGATCAGTACGGCCGAGACCAGGAAGAGCGGGTTGCGGCGCAGGTCGTGCCAGGCGTCGGACCAGAGGCTGCGCGCCTTCGCCGAGGCGGGCACCCCGGCCTCGGGAGCGGTGGCCTCGGACGCCGTACCGGTCGCCTCGGGCAGCTCGACCTTGTCAGCGGTCTTCTCAGGCATACCGGATCCTCGGGTCCAGGACCGCGTAGAGCAGGTCGACGAGCAGGCTGGTGAGCAGGTAGACGATCACGATCAGCGAGGCGATGCCGACGACCGTGGCGCCCTCCCTGCGGGTGAGGGCCTCGTAGATGGCGTTGCCGACGCCCTGCACGTTGAAGATGCCCTCGGTCACGATGGCGCCGGTCATCAGGTTGCCGATGTCGGTGCCGAGGAAGGTGACGACGGGGATCAGGGAGTTGCGCATGAGGTGCACGCCGACGACCCTGCGGCGCGGCAGTCCCTTGGCCACGGCGGTGCGCATGTAGTCGGCTCGCAGGTTCTCCGCCATCGACGTACGGGTCAGCCGGGCCACGTACGCCAGCGAGAGGGATCCCAGGACGAGCGCGGGCAGGAAGAGGTCGCCGAAGTTCTCGGAGTCCTGCACGGTCGGGGTGATCATCTGCAGCTGGAAGGCGAAGATGTACTGCAGCAGGTAACCCAGCACGAAGGAGGGCATCGAGATCAGGATCAGCGTGAGGGTCAGCAGCCCGCGGTCCTGGACGGAGTCCGGACGGAGGCCGGCGATGACACCCAGGCTGATTCCGACGACCACCATGAAGGTGAAGGCGAACAGGGTGAGACGGATGGTCACCGGGAACGCGTCGACGATGATCTCCGCGACCTCACGCTTGCTCGCGATCTCGGTGCCGAAGTCGCCCTGGAACATGCCGCCCAGGTAATGGCCGTACTGCCACCACCAAGGACGGTCGAGTCCGAGGTCGTGTCTGATGTTCGCGACCACGGTCGGGTCGTACGCCTGGTCCCCCATGAGCGCCCTCACGGGGTCACCGGGCAGGACGTACATCATCATGAAGATCAGGAAAGTTGATCCGAGGAATACCGGGATCATCTGGAGCAGTCGTCGTGCGACATAACGCCCCATGGGTGCCTCCGTGTGGGATGACTGCAGCCGGGGCCGTCCGGTAGAGGAACCCTCCGTGCAGTTCTCCGCACCTTCGCGGAAGCCGAAGGGGCCGAGGAGGAGCGGGGGGAGGACGACCCTGCGGCCTCCGCCGCCGCCGGTCGGGCGACCGGCGGCGG
>NZ_QFDQ01000243.1 GCF_003270085.1 Streptomyces triticisoli
GACGCTGCTCCGCCGGGTCGGGTCCGGCGTCCGCGGCCGGGCGGCCCGGGGCCGCGCCCCCCTCGGCGGAGGGCGCGGCGGTGTCGTGCCGGGTGGCCATACCGGTCACTTCTCCAGGTTGTTGTCGATGGTCTTGGTGGCCGTGGCCCAAGCCGCCTCAGGGGACTTGCCCTTGGCCACCAGGATGACCCCGTTGTCGGTCAGGCCCTGCTGGATGATCTGGTCCTTCGGGCCGATCGACTGGACCGGGATGGAGTTGGCGGCCTCGGCGAAGATCTTGCCGATGGGCGCGTCACCGGTCATCTCGTTCTTCGCGCTGGTGACCCCCGAGCTGCTGTAGGCGGCCGGCGCGCTCGGGAAGCTGCCCTGGACGGCGAACAGCTTCGCCTGCTGTTCGGGAGCCGTCAGCCAGGTGATGAACGCCGTCGCTTCCTTGGCGTGCTTGGCGCTCTTGGGCACGGTCAGGAAGGTGCCGCCCCAGTTTCCGGCCTTCGGCGCGGCGGCGACGTCCCACTTGCCGACCGCGTCCGGCTGCGACTTGCCCTTGAGGTAGCCGAGCATCCAGGGCGGGCAGGCGATGGTGGCGAACTTGTTGTTCGCGATCGTCTGGTCCCAGGCCGGCTGGAACTGCGTCTGCGACTGGAGCAGTCCCGCCTGGGCGGCCTTGGCGGTCAGGTCGAAGGCGGCCTTGACGGCGGGGTTCGTCTTGTAGACGACGTTGCCGGAGGAGTCGTAGAACTTGTCCTCCTCACTGCTGAGGATCGCGTTGATCAGGCCACCGGGAGAGTCCATGAAGTAGGTGCCCTGGGGTGCCTTCTTCTTGAAGTCCTTGCCCACCTCGACGAACTTGCGCCAGTCGCCCGCCCACAGCTTGCCGACCTCCTCGCGGTCGGTGGGCAGCCCGGCCTGCTGGAAGAAGTCCTTGCGGTAGCAGACCGCCATCGGGCCGATGTCGGTACCGAGGCCGATGACCTGGCCGTCCTGGGTGGCGGCCTGCTGCCACTTCCAGCCCAGCCAGTTGTTCTTGTCCACGCCCGGGGCCTTGGAGAGGTCCTCGAACTTGTCCGCCTGGGTGGTGACGACCTCGGCGATGTTGCCGACCTCGACGGCCTGGACGTCCATCAGACCGCTGTTGGTGGTGAGGTGGTTGACGAGCGCCGGGTAGTAGTTCTCGTTCCGCTCGACGACGTTTTCCTGGATCTTGATGTCCGGGTGCAGCTTCTCGTACTCGGCGTAGAGGCCGGCCTCCTTGAAGCCCTGGGTGCCGAAGAGGCCCAGCGTGATCGTGGTCTTGCCGCTGCCACTGCCGCCGCCCGACGAGCCGGACTTGTCTCCGCTGTCCTTGGAGCAGCCGGCCAGCAGCCCGGCGCCCAGCGACGCGGCTGCCGCCAGGACCACCGCCTTGCGGGCGGGGGAAAATCGTGCTCGCATTGCGTCCTCCTGTTGCCCTGACGTGCCGACCCCCCGGCCAACTGCATGGTTGGGCCCGTCGTGTGTGCGCTGCGGCTCGGGCGGGGAACGTGCGGGTTGTGTATGTGTCAGGTACTGTGGGAGCGCTCCCACAGGTGATGTGTTGAAGAGTTGCGGGTTCGGGCGGGGGTGTCAAGGGTGTGAGCGAGGACAAATGCGTTCAGTTATCGTCCTGTTAACCAACGCGGGGAGCCGGGAGATCGCCGTCCCGGGAGGGAGGGGCCGGCCCGTCCGGACGGCCGCGCGAGGCCGCCCGGGGGACCCCCGCGCGGCCGTCCGCGGAACCGGAACGACGGCCTTCGGGGACGACCCCCGTCCCAGGGCGACTGTTAGATTCCAGGCCAAGGCGGTTTTGACAGCGGAAGGGCGGAGCCAATGGCAGGCGCAGGCCACGGAGCGCGGGGCCGGAGCGGCGGTCGGCCGACCCTCGAAGAGGTCGCCGCGCGGGCCGGCGTCGGCCGCGGGACCGTCTCCCGGGTGATCAACGGCTCACCCCGGGTCAGCGACGCCACCCGCGCCGCGGTGGAGGCGGCGGTCGCCGAACTCGGCTACGTCCCCAACACGGCCGCCCGCGCCCTGGCCGCCAACCGCACGAACGCGATCGCCCTGGTCGTCCCCGAGCCGGAGACCCGCTTCTTCGCCGAGCCGTACTTCTCGGACATGCTGCGGGGCGTCGGCGCCGGACTGTCGGACACGGAGATGCAGCTGCTGCTGACCTTCGCCGGCAGCGACCGGAAGCGGCAGCGGCTGGCCCAGTACCTGGCGGCCCATCGAGTGGACGGCGTCCTGCTGGTCTCGGTGCACGCGGACGACCCCCTGCCGGAGATGCTGGACCAGCTGGAGATCCCGGCGGTGATCAGCGGCCCGCGCTCGGCGGGGGAGACCCTGACCTCGGTGGACTCCGACAACTACGGCGGCGCCCGCTCGGCGGTGGAGCACCTGATGGCCCGGGGGCGCCGCACCATCGCCCACATCACCGGGCACCTGGACGTCTACGGCGCCCAGCGCCGTGTGGACGGCTACCGCGACGCGTTGCGGGACGCGGGCCGGGAGGACGACGAACTCCTCGTGGCCGAGGGTGACTTCACCGAGGAGGGCGGCCGCCGCGCGATGGCCCGCCTGCTCGCCCACCGCCCCGACCTGGACGCGGTCTTCGCCGCCTCCGACGTCACGGCGGCCGGCGCCCGGCAGGTACTGCGCGAGGCGGGCCGCCGCATCCCCGACGACGTGTCCCTCGTCGGCTACGACGACTCCGCCATCGCCCGCCACATGGACCCGCCCCTGACCAGCGTCCGCCAGCCCATAGAGGAGATGGGCCGTGCGATGATCGACCTCCTCCTGACGGAGATCGCGGACCGCCGCCCGGCCGCGTCCCGCGGTCTGGAACGGCGGCAGGCGGTACTGCCCACGGAGCTGGTGGTGCGGGCGTCGTCGTAGGGGGCGACCGGGCGCGGCGAGGGACGGGCGGTCTGCTGTCCTCCCGCTCTCCGTCTCCGTCTCCGTCCCCGTTTGCCGGGCCGTCTCTCGACGGCCCTTCTCGACGGCCCCTCTCAACGGTCTCTCTCAACGGTCTCTCTCAACAGCGGGTTCCCGGGGTCGATGTCGCCCCCGGAGGCCCGGTTCCGCAGGCCTCTGAACCCGCAAGTGATTCCCCCGGCATTTGGAGGCACCCTGATGCGGTGACGACTGACCAAACGGCGGCCGGGGCGTCGTCCGGCATGCGGCCGTGGCGGTTCGTGGTGTGGTTCGGCACGGTCAGCATGCTCGCCGACTTCGTCTACGAGGGCGCCCGCTCGGTCACCGGGCCGCTGCTGGCCTCGCTGGGAGCGTCCTCCCTGGTCGTCGGGCTCGTCACCGGTGCCGGTGAGGCGGCGGCGCTGGGGCTGCGCCTGGTCTCCGGCCCCCTGGCCGACCGCACCCGCCGCTTCTGGGGCCTGGCGATCGCCGGATACGCCCTCACCGTGGTGTCCGTGCCGCTGCTGGGCGTGGTCGGCACGCTGTGGGCGGCCTGCGTCCTGGTGATCGCCGAGCGGGTCGGCAAGGCGGTGCGCTCCCCGGCGAAGGACACACTCCTCTCGCACGCCACGGCCGCCACCGGGCGCGGCCGCGGTTTCGCCGTGCACGAGGCGCTGGACCAGGTCGGCGCCCTGGTCGGCCCGCTGCTCGTGGCCGGCGTGCTCGCGCTGACCGGGGGCGAGTACGGGCCGGCGCTCGGCATGCTCGCCGTACCCGGCGTCGCGGTGCTCGGACTGCTGGTGTGGCTGCGCGCCCGGGTGCCGGACCCGGAGGCCTACGAGCGAGACGCGCCGGCCACGTCGCCGGTGCCGCCGGACGCCCCGGGCGGACGTCTCCCGGCGGTGTTCTGGACCTACGCCGCCTTCACCGCGGTCACCACGACCGGGTTCGCCACCTTCGGCGTGCTCTCCTACCACCTGGTCGAGCGGCACCTGCTCGCCGCCGCGTGGGTGCCGGTGCTGTACGCGGGGGCGATGGCCGTGGACGCCGTCGCCGCACTGGCCACGGGCTGGCTGTACGACCGGCACGGTCCCCGGGTGCTGATCGCCCTGCCCGTGCTGACCGCGGGGGTGGCGGGGCTGGCGTTCAGCAACACGGTCGCGGTGGCGGTGGCCGGGTCGCTGGTGTGGGGGGCGGCCATGGGCATCCAGGAGTCCACCCTGCGCGCCACGGTCGCGGATCTGGTGCCCAGCGGGCGGCGGGCGACCGCGTACGGGCTGTTCGCCGGTGTCGTCGGCGCGGCGAGCCTGACCGGCGGCGCGCTGACCGGCGGCCTGTACGGCTACTCGATCCCCATGCTGATCACGGTGGTCGTGGCGATCCAGGCCCTCGCCGTGGTGCTGCTGGCCGTCATGCGGACCAAGCGACCCTGACAGAAGAGCGACGGCTTCGGGGCGGGACCCATGGGGCGAGGTGGTCTCGTTTGCTGATCGAATCAGCCAACTCTCCACCCGACGCTCCCTGTTCGTAAGGTTCGTCCGTCATGCCGCATCGGGCTTGAGCACCATCCCCCGCCGGAGCCCGTCGAAAGGTTCCGGCCGCGCAGGGTGATCGAACGCTTGATCGTCACCGTGCGGGGTCCCTACCTTGTGGCTCGACCAAGCAGGCGTTCCGGCGACGGGGTTGCCGATGGGGTTCACGTGCGGCGCACCGCCGGTCGCCGCTGTGACGCCCGCACGGTGAGTGACCGGTGGCCGTGCGGGCGACCGGGCGATCAAGGAGAGACCGTGAGCTCAGACGGCCAACCGCCCATGCCTGCTCAGCCGGTGGCGCGCAGAGCGTTTGTCGTTGCTGTCGCACTGACGGCGGTGGCAGCCGTGCAACAACTGCTCATCGCTGCCGGAATGGGCGGCCGGCTGCCGGGCTGGCAACCGTGGCCCTACCTGCTGGGGGCCGCTCCTGCGTGGCTCCTCGCACGCCCTTACTGGCAGCGGGCCGACAGCTCGGTGTGGCTCAAGTGGATTGGCCGGCTGCGGCGCATTCCCGTATGGGCGTATGTCCTCGGAGTGTTGTCCCTGGCTACCGGTGTGTGGGCCGCTCTGCAGGATCACGAACCGTACATCGGCCATGAGGAAGCGGTTTACGCCAACAAGGCCCGCTCCTGGCTGGACGGCAGTCCCGATGCCGGCTGGGGCATCTACCGGCCCTTCGGGCTCCCCGCCCTGGGGCGCATCGCGCTCGCCCTGCACGAAGACGTGGGTTCCCTGCGGGTGGTCGCGTTGCTCCTCGGTCTGTTCACGCTCATCGTCACCTACGTCATCGCCGCTCGGTGGACCACACCACGGAGGGCCGTCGTGGTCCTGCTGCTGGTGCTGAGCGGACTCGGCTTCCTGCGCCGGTTTCCGGAGTTCCTCAACGACATAGGCAGCACCGGTCTTCTCCTGATTGTTGTCTTTCTGCTCGTGCACGCACAGGAGAAGGAGAATTCGCGGGCACTGCTCGGCGTGCCCTTCGTCGTGCTCGCCGCGTTCTATCTGCGTTACGGTGTGGTCGCGAATCTCGTGGCGATCACTCTTGCGGCAGTCCTCGCCTATGGCCCACGCGCATGGCTCGCCCGGTGGCGGCACCTCTCCTTCGCCGCCGTCGTCCTCTTCGCGGGCCTGATACCGCATCTCCTCCACGCCGTGCAGAGCACCGGGCAGCCGCTCGGGGTGATGCTTTCGGCTACCGGCCAGGCCAACCGTGCCTACATGGGCGACGGACTTGTTTACTACCTGCTGATATTCCCGTACCGCCTGGCCGGCGACCTGGGTGCGGTCATCATGGCCGTCGGTTTGTTCTCCGCGTGGGCCGCTTTCCGTGGCGCCTGCCGCAACCGCCGCGCAGGAGGGAACCGAACGCGGGTGGAGGATCGGCGACGTATGTTCCTGGGGAGCGCCGCCGTACTCATCTTCTGCGTCCTGGGTCTCACCAGTCACGGTGAGCCGCGTTTCGTCTACCTCCCCGTCGTGCTCCTCACCATATTGGGTGTGCAAGCCGTGGCCGAAGCGACCGGCCGCTGGTCCTCACGGGTTCTCGCCGCCGTGGCCGCCCTGGCCACCGTGACCGTCGCGGGAACCGCTCAGGTCGTGGCCCACGGAGCCATGTCAGGACCGACCGACCTCAGCCGCTCCACCGTTCCGGTCGCTCAGCAGCTCTCCGCCGACGGCCCATGTCTCCTGGTCACCGGTTATGAGCCCGAAATGGGCTGGTACTCCGGATGCGACGCCGTCACTTACGCGCAGTACCGCGAAATGAAACGCCCTCCTGAAGTAAGGACGAGCTTCGTGCTCTTCGAGCGCGGGCGCCTGCAGCCCGGTCCTGTTGAACTGAAGCGGCTCATCGCAGGTCGCGACACGGACGTCCGACGCATCCCGACGGAGGGCTCCATAGGCGCGGCAACTGTTGTCACGGTGCGGTAAGCGTGAGGTCAGCTTCCGCTGACGCCGGCAGGGTGCGCAGGCGTCCGGGAGGGAGCCCCGCTGTCCGGCGGACCGCGCGGGTCATGTGGGACTGGTCGGTGCAACCGAGTTCCCGCGCCAGTCCCGCCAGGTCGCGTTCGCCCTCGCTGAGGCGGTCCAGGACCCGGGCGAGGCGCAGCCGGTCGCGATGGGCGGAGAGCGTGATCCCGACCGGCGGGCGGTCGCAGCGGATCCACGGGCCTGTGCCGCGCCCGGCACGGGCCGGCCGAGGCGAGGGGCGGGCCCGGGTACCGCTGGAAGAGCCCGGAGTGGGCCCCGCACCCTGCGGGGGTACGCAAGAGGCCGGTGACCCTGCTGCAGGGCACCGGCCTCCTGGCGAAGGGTGAGTGACGGGACTCGAACCCGCGACATCCTGGACCACAACCAGGTGCTCTACCAGCTGAGCTACACCCACCATGACCGGTCGGAGGGGACCTTGTGGTTTCCCTGACCAGCCGAGAAAGAGTGTACAGGGTCCGGCGGGGTGCTCGCGCACGGGTTTCGCGGCGCCCCCTCGTGGGGCCGGGTCAGCCTTCCTGAGCAGGCAGGATGTGCTTCGCGGCGATCGCCTTGGCGGTGTCGGAGTCGGGGCCGGGCGGCGGCACGAAGACGGCCTCGCGGTAGTAGCGCAACTCCGCGATGGACTCGCGGATGTCGGCGAGGGCGCGGTGGTTGCCGTTCTTCTGCGGGCTGTTGAAGTAGGCCTTCGGGTACCAGCGGCGGGCGAGTTCCTTGACCGAGGACACGTCGACGATCCGGTAGTGGAGGTACGCCTCCAGCGTCGGCATGTCGCGCAGCAGGAAACCGCGGTCGGTGCCGACCGAGTTGCCGCACAGGGGGGCCTTGCCGGGTTCCTTCACGTACTCCCGTACGTACGCCAGGACCTGTTCCTCGGCGTCCTTCAGCGTCGTACCGCCGGCCAGCTGGGCGAGCAGGCCGGACGCGGTGTGCATCTCACGCACCACCTCGGGCATCGTCTCCAGCGCGGAGTCCGGCGGCCGGATGACGATGTCGATTCCCTCACCGAGCACGTTCAGCTCGGAGTCGGTGACGAGGGCGGCCACCTCGATGAGCGCGTCGTCGGACAGCGAGAGGCCGGTCATCTCGCAGTCGATCCACACCATGCGATCGTTCATATGTCTAACCATACGGGGAGCCGGCCCGAGCCGAACCGACCGTGCGGCGTGGTTGTCTCCGACGGGGTCCGGGGCGCAGCCTCGGGGCGCGCAGCCCCGAGGCGGGACCTTGCAGCCCACCGAGTCGGGCGGGTGGGCGGGAAAGGAAGTCCCGCCCACCCGGCGGCAGCTACCCGCTCCGCTGCCCCGGCACGCTCGCCGACAGCGCCGCCGGCGCCCGGCGGGCCTGGTGGGGGACCTGGCTCTCCGGGTGGCGGTGGGAGGGGACGGGCAGGGGCGCCGTGGCGCCGCCCGTGGGCGTCGGGCCCGTGGGGGTGTCGGCGTCCGGCGGGCGGTCCGTCTGCGGGCGCCGCGCCCGGTAC
>NZ_QFDQ01000244.1 GCF_003270085.1 Streptomyces triticisoli
CGCGACGGCCGCGGCAGTCGCCGCGGCGGTCGGGCGGGTGCGGCCCGCGGCCGGGGCGGCGGTACTGGCCGCAGGGTTCTGCGGGGCCTATGACGACATCGCCGGGGCCGGTGACCCGCGGCGTGGGTTCCGGGCGCATCTGGCCGCGCTGCGGGGCGGTGAGGTCACCAGCGGGGCGGTCAAGTTGTTCGGGATCCCGGCCGCCGGGCTCGTCGCCGGGGCGCTGCTGAAGGAACGGCCGCTGGACAAGGTCCTCGCCGGGATCGTGATCGCCGGGGCCGCGCACGCCGTCAACCTCCTGGACGTACGGCCCGGCAGAGCCGCCGGCGCGGTGCTCGCACTCGCGGCGCCCGGGCTGCTGCGCGGCGGACCGGGCGCGGAACTGGCCGCCGCCACCACCGGGGCCGCCGCGGCCGTTCTGCCCGAGGACCTGGGGGAGCGCGTGATGCTCGGCGACACGGGGGCGCACGCCCTGGGCGCGGCCCTCGGCGTGGCCGCCGTCGCGTGCAACGGGCGCGCCGGACTGATCGCACACTCCCTCGCGGTGGTCACCGCCGCCGTGTACGGCGAAAAGGTGAGCGGGCAGCAGGGGGCGCCGAGCCCTCGACCGCACTCGTCCGAGTGACCCGTACGTACTGGCATCCTTGGAGCCGGGGCGGGAGGCCTGGCAAGGGCGCGCGCGGTTCAGTCCCTCGGCTCGATACCTTCTGTACGTTTCCTCGTGATCCGTTTCCCGTGATCGCCCGAACGCCGAACCAGGAGCCCCGGCCCCGTGAGCCCCGTGAGCAGCCACGTATCGCACGGTCAGTCTCCGCTGCGCACCGTGCAGGTGCTGGGCGGAGGCAACGCCGGCAGTAGCACGCATGTACGGTCGCTGGCCGCCGGGCTGGTCGCGAGGGGCGTACGGGTCACGGTGTGCGCCCCCGCCGAGGCCGACCGCGCCTACGGCTTCACCGACGTCGGCGCCCAGCACGTGCACGTGCCCCGCAGCAGTGACCCGGTGTCCGTGGCCGCGCTGCGCACGGTCTGCGCGGACGCCGACCTGGTGCACGCGCACGGTCTGCACGCCTCCTTCCGCGCGGCACTCGCGCTCAGCGGCCGGACCACGCCCCTGGTGGTCACCTGGCACAACCACGCGCACGCCGAAGGAGCCCGCGCGCATCTGCTGCGGCTGCTGGAACGCCGGGTGGTGAAGGCCGCCACCGTCGTGCTCGGCACCACCTCCGGACTCGTCGACCGGGCCCGCCGCCGGGGCGCCCGGGACGCGAGGCTCGCCGCCGTCGCGGTGCCCCCGCCGGCCGCCGGGTACGAGCACCCGGACCGCCCGCGCTCCAAGGTGCGGGCCGAACTCGGCGCCATGGACCGGCCGTTGCTCCTCGCGGTCGCCTCCCTGGACCCGGGCCGCGGCCACGAGCTGCTGCTGGACGCCGCCCGCGCCTGGCGTCTGCTGGACCCCGTACCGCTGCTCCTCGTCGCGGGCGAGGGCCCGTTGCGTGCCCAGCTGCAGCGGCGGATCGAGGACGAGGAGCTGCCCGTCCGGCTCCTCGGGCGGCGGGAGGACGTCGGCGAGCTGCTGGCGGCGGCCGACGTGGCGCTGCTCCCCAGGAGCTGGGAGGCCCGCTCGGTCCTCGCCCAGGAGGCACTGCACGCGCGCGTGCCGCTCGTCGCCGCGCGCACGGGCGGTATCCCCGAACTGGTGGGCGACGCGGCCGAACTGGTCCCGGAGCAGGACACGGAGGCCTTCGCCGGTGCCGTCGTACGGCTGCTCGGCGATCCCGAACGCCGGGAGACACTGCGGGAGATGGGCGCACGGCAGGCCGCGACCTGGCCCACCGAGGACGAGACGGTCGCCCAAGTGCTCAGTGTCTACGACGAGCTGACCCAGCTCAGACCACTGAGCTGACGGCCCGTCAAGGGACGTGCCGACGGGCCCGCAGGGCCAGGCTCAACGCCAGCACCGTCTGCGGGTCGTCGAGGTCGGTGCCCAGCAACTCCCCGATCCGGGCGAGGCGGTTGTAGAGCGTCTGCCGGTTCAGATGCAGCTCGCGCGCCGTCTCCGCCTTGCGGCCCGCGTTCGCCAGATACGTCTGCAGGGTGGGCAGCAGCGGCGGCTTCGACCGGCGGTCGTGGTCCACCAGCGGGCCGATCGCGCGGTCCACGAAGGCCGCCAGGTCCGGGTGGTCGCGCAGCCGCCACAGCAGCAGGTCGATGTCCAGACGGCGGGCGTCGTACCAGGGCCGGTCCGGCAGTCCCTGCGCCGCCGTCGCCGTCTCGGCCGCGTGCCGCAGGCCCGCCGAGGCCGCCGCCCAGCCGCCCGCCACGCCGACCACCACCACCGGCGGCTGCCCGCCCGGCCGGTGCATCCCCGCACGCTCCACA
>NZ_QFDQ01000245.1 GCF_003270085.1 Streptomyces triticisoli
GGCGCCGAGCGACGGACCGCCGGGCCGGGGCACCCGGCCGACGGCGCCCGGCACGTCGGCGCCCGGCACGCCGGCGTCGACGGCGCGTACATCACCCGCGCGGGACGCTCGGGCCGGATGGGCCGGACGGGTCGGGTAGGCCGAGTGGGCCTCCCAGGCCCGATGGGTCGGACGGACTCGATGGGCCGGACGGGTCGGACGGGTCGGACGGGTCGGACGGGTCGGATGGGCCCGATGGGCCGGACGGACCGGACGGACCGGACGGACCCGATAGACCGGACGGACCGGACGGACCCGATAGACCGGACGGACCCGATAGACCGGATGGGTCGGACGGGTCGGATGGACCGAGTGGGCCGGACAGGCCGCCCAGGCCCGGTGGGCCGCGGGAGCGCAGGACCTGGGACCGCGGTCGGCCGTGCCGACCGGTTC
Organism: Streptomyces triticisoli; assembly: GCF_003270085.1. Taxonomy (GTDB): domain Bacteria; phylum Actinomycetota; class Actinomycetes; order Streptomycetales; family Streptomycetaceae; genus Streptomyces; species Streptomyces triticisoli. Next base: position 433 of record NZ_QFDQ01000245.1, read on the forward strand.
TCCTGTTTCCTGGTGGCCGGCCGGCCCGGCGGGCGGCCTGCGCGGTGGGCCGGCCGTGGGACGGCCGATCGCCTGGGTGGAACGCATCACGGATCCTCTCGCCGGTCGGGAAAGCCGGGCCGGGTGCCCCGTGCTCCACCCGCCCCTCGCACGTCGTACTTCGCGGTTCCCCAGGACACATTCCGCGCGGGACGCCCCACCGGATGCGCCGTTCGGTGGACATGCCGACACGGCGGGCCCCCGTCCGCCCGACACGCTCCCGGCTGCGTCCGCCACGGCCGGCGGGCCGGAAGACTGGCCGGAAGACCGACCGGATCAGCAGGCCTGGGAAGGGAGCCGCCGTGGGTGTGGAGCCGGACGCCGCCGTGGGCGTGGGACCGGACCGCGCCGTGGATGTGGAGTCGGACGTCGCCGTCGTGGGCGCCGGGGCCGCCGGGCTGTCGCTGGCCCTGCGGCTGGCCCGCCCGCCCGCGGGCGCGCACCGGGTGACGGCGGTACTGCTGGCGGCACCGCCGGGCCCGTTCCGCGCGGCACGGCGCACCTGGTGCTACTGGGAGGCGGGGGCGGGGCCGTACGACGAGGCGCTGACGACCTCCTGGCAGCGGCTGCGGGTACGCTCCGGCGACGGCCGGACGGTGGACGCCGCCATCGCACCGCTGCGCTACAAGATGCTGCGCTCCGACGCCTTCGAGGCGCTGGTCGGCCGGGAGATCGCGGCGAGCCCGTGCGTGACACGCGTCGAGGCCGTCGTGGACCGGGTCGAGTCCGCGCGGGGCGGCGCCCTGGTGCACGCCCGCCGGGCCGACGGCGGCCGGGTGACCGTACGCGCCCGCTGGGTGTTCGACTCCCGGCCGCCCGGGCGCCTGCCACCGGCCCGCACCACGCTGCTGCAGCACTTCCGCGGCTGGTTCGTCCGCACCCGCCGGCCGGTGTTCGATGCCGCCACCGTGGAGCTGATGGACTTCCGCACCCCCCAGCCCACGCACGGCCTGTCCTTCGGTTACGTCCTGCCGACCGGGCCGCACGAGGCGCTCGTCGAGTACACGGAGTTCTCCCGCCGCGTGCTCGACCGGAATGCGTACGACCGCGCGCTGCGGCACTACACCACCCGGATCCTGGGCGTCGGCGGCCACGAGGTCACCGCGTGCGAACAGGGCGTGATCCCGATGACGGACGCGGACTTCCCCCGGCAAGCCGCCGCGTCCGTGTTCCGGATCGGGGCCGCGGCCGGGGCCACCCGGCCCGCGACGGGCTACACCTTCAGCGCCGTGCAACGCCAGACCCGCGCCGTGGCCGCCGCGCTGCACGCCGGGCGCCGGCCCCTCCCCCCGCGCGCCCACTCCGCCCGCTCCCGGCTCATGGACGCCGTGCTGCTGCACGCCCTCGACCACGGCCGGGTGGACGGCCCGGCCTTCTTCACCCGCCTGTTCACCCGCGTCCCCGCGCCCCGCCTGCTGCGCTTCCTGGACGGCCGCACCAGCCTGCCGGAGGACCTGTCCATCGGCCTGCACGTGCCCGTCACCGCGATACTCGGCTCCGCTCTCGCCCTGCCCTTCGTGCCGCGCCGGAGTTCTCCGGCCGACTGACGCCCCGTACCCCACGCCCCCACCGCCTGACGCCCCGTGTCCCGTACCCCCTCACTTACGGAGATGGCATGCCTGTGCTGCGCGACGCCGACCTGGCCGCCGCGTTCGATCACGCCGCCCGCGGCTACGACACGCTGGTGGCGGCCAATCCCGGCTACCACGCCCACCTGCGGCGCTCCGCCCGGCGCCTCGGCCTGACCCGCGGCGGTGCGGGCCTGAGAGTGCTGGACCTCGGATGCGGCACGGGCGCCTCGACGGCGGCCCTGGCCGCCGTGCTGCCCGGCGCGGACATCACCGCCGTCGACGCCTCGGCCGGCATGCTGCGGCGGGCCGCCCACCGGCCGTGGCCCCGGCCCGTGCGCTTCGTGCACACCCCGGTGGAACGCCTGACCGAAGCCGGGGTGCGCGGCCCGTTCGACGCGGTCTTCGCCGCGTACCTGCTGCGCAATACCGCCGACCCGGACGCCGTGCTCGCCTCCGCGTCGCGGCTGCTCACGCCGTACGGCCGGCTGGCGGTGCACGAGTACGCGCTGAGCGGGCGGGCGGCGCACCGGGCGGTGTGGAACGCGGTGTGCGGCGGACTCGTCCTGCCGGTCGCGACGCTGCTCGGCGACGGTCCGCTCTACCGGCACCTGTGGCGCGGTGTCGTCACCTTCGACACGGCCGGACAGCTCGCGGAGCGCGTGCGGCGGGCCGGGTTCGAACGGGTGCGGGTGCTGCCGTTGCCGGGCTGGCAGACCGGCATCACCCACACCGTCGTCGCCCGCCGCCCGCAGGCCGGCACGAAGGAGGCGGGACGATGACCCTCCCGCGCCTCCCGCGCCGCCCGCGCCGTCCCTCCGCACCCGGCACCCGCCCGCCCCGCCCCGGCCGGGACCGGCTGGCCCGGCTGCTGCCCGCACCGCCC
>NZ_QFDQ01000025.1 GCF_003270085.1 Streptomyces triticisoli
ACATTCCGAACCCGGAAGCTAAGCCTCACCGCGCCGATGGTACTGCAGGGGGGACCCTGTGGGAGAGTAGGACGCCGCCGAACTCCTTTTAGAGCTCTGGCTCTTGGGCAACACAGCCCAAGAGCCAGAGCTTTTTTGCATTGAGGTAAAGTCAGGAGGCATCGTCGGCACGTTTTCCCCAGGAGGCCCCCGGGTGGAGGTCCAGGAGACCCAGGTCCAGACGGACAGGGTCCTCACCATCCCGAACATCCTCAGCATGGCACGGCTGCTGGGCGTGCCTCTCTTCCTGTGGCTGATTCTCAGGCCGGAGTTCGGCGGACCCAAGAGCGACGGCTGGGCCCTGCTGGTACTGGCGCTGAGCGGGGTCAGTGACTACCTGGACGGCAAGCTCGCGAGGCGGTGGAACCAGGTCAGCAGCCTCGGCCGGCTGCTCGACCCCGCGGCTGACCGGCTCTATGTTCTCTCCACACTCCTCGGCCTCACCTGGCGCGAGATCCTGCCGCTCTGGCTGACCGCGCTGCTCCTGGCCCGAGAATTGATGTTGCTGGTGGCAGTGGGCGTCCTCAGGCGCCACGGCTACCCGCCGCCGCAGGTCAACTTCCTTGGGAAGGCGGCGACGTTCAACCTGATGTACGCTTTCCCGCTGCTGCTGCTCAGTGACGGCAGCGGTTGGATCGCGTCACTCGCAGCTATTTTCGGATGGGCGTTCGCCGGATGGGGTACAACGCTCTATTGGTGGGCAGGAGTCCTCTACGTGGTACAAGTCCGCCGCTTGGTTCGTGCGGACGCCATGGCCGACTGAGTTCGCCCATTGAGGCAGCCGCAGTGGCTCCGATGGCCCGCTTCGGAAAAGTGCGGGACAATCAGGACGGGTGAAGTCGGCCAGATCGTCGTCTCTGGAGGAGGACGCTTCCGACATGAAGGCCGTCGTGATGGCCGGAGGCGAAGGCACACGCCTTCGCCCGATGACCTCGAGTATGCCCAAACCGCTCCTGCCGGTGGTCAACCGGCCGATCATGGAGCACGTGCTGAGGCTGCTCAAAAGGCATGGGCTGAACGAGACCGTCGTCACGGTCCAGTTCCTGGCTTCGCTGGTCAAGAACTACTTCGGTGACGGCGAGGAGCTCGGGATGGAGCTCAGCTATGCCAATGAGGAGAAGCCACTCGGTACCGCCGGAAGCGTCAAGAACGCCGAGGAGGCATTGAAGGACGATGCCTTCCTCGTCATCTCCGGTGATGCCCTGACCGACTTCGACCTCACCGAGCTGATCAATTTCCACAAGGAAAAGGGTGCGCTGGTGACCGTGTGTCTCACGCGCGTGCCCAATCCGTTGGAATTCGGCATCACCATCGTCGACGAAGAGGGCAAGGTCGAGCGTTTCCTGGAGAAGCCGACCTGGGGTCAGGTCTTCTCCGACACCGTGAACACGGGCATCTATGTGATGGAGCCCGAGGTGTTCAACTATGTCGAGCCGGATGTCCCGGTCGACTGGTCCGGCGATGTCTTCCCGCAGCTGATGAAGGAAGGCAAGCCGATTTACGGCTATGTCGCCGAGGGCTACTGGGAGGACGTCGGCACCCACGAGAGCTATGTGAAGGCGCAGGCCGACGTCCTGGAAGGCAAGGTCGACGTCGAGATCGACGGCTTCGAGATCTCCCCGGGCGTCTGGGTCGCCGAGGGCGCCGAGGTGCACCCGGACGCGGATCTGCGCGGGCCGCTGTACATCGGCGACTACGCCAAGGTGGAGGCCGGCGCCGAAATCCGGGAACACAGCGTCGTCGGCTCCAACGTCGTCGTGAAGAGCGGCGCCTTCCTGCACAAGGCCGTGGTGCACGACAATGTGTACATCGGACAGCACAGCAATCTGCGCGGCTGTGTGGTCGGCAAGAACACCGACATCATGCGCGCGGCGCGGATCGAGGACGGCGCGGTCATCGGTGACGAGTGCCTGATCGGCGAAGAATCGATCGTGCAGGGCAATGTGCGGGTCTACCCGTTCAAGACGATCGAGGCGGGCGCCTTCGTCAACACCTCGGTCATCTGGGAGTCGCGGGGCCAGGCGCACCTCTTCGGGGCGCGTGGAGTGTCCGGCATCCTGAACGTGGAGATCACCCCGGAGCTGGCCGTACGCCTCGCCGGTGCCTATGCGACCACGCTCAAGAAGGGCTCCACGGTCACCACGGCCCGCGACCACTCCCGTGGTGCCCGCGCGCTCAAACGGGCGGTCATCTCGGCCCTCCAGGCCAGCGCGATCGACGTACGGGACCTGGAGAACGTACCGTTGCCCGTCGCCCGGCAGCAGACCGCGCGCGGCAGCGCCGGCGGCATCATGATCCGGACCACGCCCGGGGTGCCGGACTCGGTCGACATCATGTTCTTCGACAGCCAGGGCGCCGATTTGTCCCAGGGCGGTCAGCGGAAGCTGGACCGGATCTTCGCCCGCCAGGAGTACCGGCGCGCGTTCCCGGGCGAGATCGGTGACCTCTACTTCCCGGCCAGCGTCTTTGACGCGTACACCGGTTCGCTGCTGCGTAACGTCGACACCACCGGGATCGCCGAGTCGGGGCTGAAGGTCGTCGTGGACGCCTCGAACGGCAGCTCCGGTCTTGTCCTGCCCAGCCTGCTCGGCAAGCTCGGCGTGGACTCGCTGACGATCAATCCCGGCCTCGACGAGAGCCGGCCGACGGAGACCGCCGAGATGCGGCGCTCGGGCCTGGTGCGGCTGGGCGAGATCGTGGCGTCCTCCGGGGCCGCGTTCGGTGTGCGGTTCGACCCGGTGGGCGAGCGGCTGTCACTCGTCGACGAGAAGGGCCGCATCATCGAGGACGACCGGGCGCTGCTGGTGATGCTCGACCTCGTGGCCGCCGAGCGGCGCAGCGGCCGGGTGGCGCTTCCGGTGACCACCACGCGCATCGCCGAGCAGGTGGCCGCCTACCACGGCACCCAGGTCGAGTGGACGACGACCTCTCCGGACGACCTCACGCGGGTCGGTGGCGAGGAGGGGACGATCTTCGGCGGTGATGGCAAGGGCGGGTTCATCGTCCCGGAGTTCGGCAGTGTCTACGACGGTACGGCGGCCTTCGTACGGCTCATCGGGTTGGTGGCGCGCACGCAGCTCACTCTCAGCCAGATCGACGCCCGGATCCCGCGGGCGCACGTCCTCAAGCGGGACCTGGCGACTCCGTGGGCGGTCAAGGGCCTGGTGATGCGCCGGGTCGTCGAGGAGGCCGGAGACCGCTTCGTGGACACCACGGACGGGGTGCGGGTCGTGGAGGCCGACGGGCGCTGGGTGATGGTCCTGCCGGACCCGGCCGAGGCGGTCACCCACCTGTGGGCCGAGGGGCCCGACGACGCCTCCGCCCAGGCACTGCTGGACGAGTGGTCGGCGGTGGTGGACAGCGCCGGCCGGTAGAACAGGTAGAACACGGCATCGGCCGGTAAAACCGACAAGCCGACCGGTAAAATGGACAGCACGCGCGCGTGCCGGACAAGTGTCCCCCAAGGGGGCCTGTCCGGCATGCCGGTGGGGCCGTTCATAGGTCTCGGTCGCGACGTGCGACGATGTGCGGCATGCCGCAGCAACCCCCCATTCGGAGCAACCCCGCGCGGCCCTCCCGTCCGGATGCTTCCATGTCGTTGATCACCAATGTCATGGATCACAGCCTCGACGACGGCTACGCCGAGGCCGCCGCGCGGAAGAAGGCCGCGGGCGAGAGCGGCGTGCCGAAAACCGTCGGAGCGAAACTGGGGCTGGCGGCCGGCCTGGTGCTGGCCGCGCTGGTCGTGACAGTGGGAGCGGCACAGGCGCGCGTGGCGGCCCCGGTCGTCGCCAAGGAGCGCCAGGAGTTGATCGACCGCATCGACCGCGAGACGGCGGCGGCCGACAGGCTCGAGGACACCGTCGACAAGCTGCGCGACGATGTGAGCGCGCGGCAGCGCCGGGCGCTCCGGCACAGCGGCGGCGACGCCCAGGCCGACCTGGTGGGTGTGCTGGCGGGCGCCACCGAAGTGCACGGGCCCGGTGTGAAGCTCGTCGTGAACGACGCCAGGGAAGTCGGCAGCGGCGGCAGCGGCGGCCCGCGCGGGGCATCGGGTTTCTCCGACACCGGGCGGGTGCGCGACCGGGACATGCAGCGGGTGGTCAACGGGTTGTGGCAGTCGGGGGCCGAGGCCGTCGCGATCAACGGGCAGCGACTGACCGCCCTGTCGGCGATCAGGGCCGCGGGTGACGCCATACTGGTCGACAACAGGCCGCTGGTGCCGCCGTACACGGTGCTCGCGGTGGGGGACGGGAACAGGCTGAGCTCCCGCTTCCAGGACAGCCCCGACGGGCTGTACCTGGATGCTTTGCGGAACAACTACGGCATCCGGACCAGCATCTCCGTGGAGAGCGACCTCCGGCTGCCCGCCGCACCGAGTGTGATCGTACGTACAGCACAGCCGAGCACTGAGAAGGGCACATCGTGATCGCCGTACTGGGCCTCGTCGTGGGAGTGGTGGCCGGCCTGTTGGTCCGGCCCGAGGTTCCGGCGGTCGTCGAGCCTTATCTGCCGATCGCCGTGGTGGCGGCGCTGGACGCCGTCTTCGGTGGTCTGCGGGCCATGCTCGACGGCATCTTCGACGACAAGGTGTTCGTCGTGTCGTTCCTGTCGAACGTGGTCGTCGCCGCGCTGATCGTGTTCCTGGGCGACGAGTTGGGCGTGGGTGCTCAGCTGTCCACGGGGGTCGTGGTCGTCCTCGGCATCCGTATCTTCTCCAACGCCGCGGCGATCCGACGGCACGTGTTCCGGGCGTGAGAGCGATGAACAACCAGGACGAACTGCCCGAGACCGGGCGGAGCGCGGACATCCGCGACGAACGGCCCGAGCCGCGGTCGCTGCGCAGGGAGTTGCCCGAGGAAGTGCCCCCGCCGGCGGCCGTCGAGACCGATGCCGCCTCCGTGGCGGAGGCGACCGCTGCCGACGGCCAAGGCGCCGAGGAGGTCTCCGAGCCCGCGCTGACGGGCCGCCAGCGGCTGGTGAAGGGCCTGTGGCCGCCGCGCTTCACCCGGGCCCAACTCGTCGTCGCCCTACTGCTGTTCGGCCTCGGGTTCGGGCTCGCCGTCCAGGTCGCCTCCAACAGCGACGGTGACAGCGCGCTGCGCGGCGCCCGACAGGAAGATCTTGTTCGCATCCTCGATGAACTGGACGACCGTAATCAGCGTCTTGAGGACGAGAAGCAGGGCCTCGAGAAGCAGCGACAGGAGCTGGAGAACAGTTCGGACCAGGCCGAGGAGGCCCGCAGGCAGACGGCCGAGAAGGAGAAGCAACTCGGCATCCTGGCGGGCACGGTGGGCGCGCAGGGGCCCGGCATAACGATGACGATCGAGGACACGAAGGGGATGGTCCAGGCGGACATGCTGCTCGACGCGATACAGGAGCTGCGCGCGGCTGGTGCGGAGGCGATCCAGATCAACGGGGTACGGGTGGTCGCGGGTACCTATCTGACCGACTCCGGCAAGAGTGTTGCCGTCGACGGGAACAAGATCGGAGCGCCCTATCGTTTCCAGGTCATCGGCAAGCCGCAGGATCTCGAGCCGGCGCTCAACATTCCTGGCGGCGTGGTACAGACTCTCGAGAAGGAGCAGGCCACCGTGACCGTCGAGCAGTCGGACAAGATCGTCGTGGACGCCTTGCGGGCAGCGAAGCGCCCTGACTACGCTCGGTCGTCCCCGCAGTGAACCGGCGGTGCATGGCGGCTGTCCGGCAGGGGCATGAGGTTGCGGGGGGTCGACGCACCGATTGGGTGGTGCGTGGTGGAAACTGTTTGGTGGATACGGACGTTGTGAGGATGTCCGGGTCGACCGGTGTACGCAGTCAGGGTTCGTCCTGCCCCACGGGCGGGTCTGTTTCGGTCAAGGGGAATCGCCCGTGAAGTTGTTTGCGAAGTTGTTCGGCAAGAGCGCGCGAGAGGGCAGCGACAACGCGACGGCCCGCCATCGCGCACAGTCCGAGGCCGAGGACCGGCGTCCGCTGTTCCGGGACCAGGTGGCCGGTCAGGGAAGTGACATTCCAGGTGGTCAGGGCGCGCCGTCGGTTGACCCTGCCCAGTCGGGCGGCATAGGTTTCGGGCAACCGCCAACCTCAGGCACGGGCGGAGGGTTTGCCGCCGACCCGTACGCGTCCGATGCCCCGGCGGGACAGCCGCAGCAGGAGGATCCGCCCATGTCGGCCCTGGTGTGTACGAGGTGCGGTAACCGCAACGCGCAGAACAGCCGCTTCTGCTCCAACTGCGGTGCGCCGTTGCGGGCCGGTGCGACACCGGAGCGTCCCTCGGAGACGACGTCCACGATCTCCATCTCCGGCCTGGAGGCGTACGACGCCGAGACCACCGGCCAGACGCCGATGCTCTCCCCGGAGGCACAGGCGGCCGTCGACGCGCTGCCGCTCGGCTCGGCCCTGCTGGTCGTGCGCCGCGGGCCGAACTCCGGCAGCCGCTTCCTGCTGGACGGCGATCTGACCACGGCCGGGCGTCATCCGCAGAGCGACATCTTCCTGGACGACGTGACGGTCTCGCGCCGCCACGTGGAGTTCCGCCGCAGCCCGGACGGCTCGTTCACGGTGGCCGACGTCGGCAGTCTGAACGGCACGTACGTCAACCGGGAGCGGATCGACCAGGTCGCCCTGTCCAACGGCGACGAGGTGCAGATCGGAAAGTACCGGCTGGTGTTCTACTCGAGCCGGCAGGGCATCTGACCCCCCGGACCGCAGTCCGGGGGATCCCAGGGAAGGTCCATGCTTCGAACATCGAGCGGCGGTGCGGGACACGGCACCGCCGCCGCGGACAGTGGGCTGATCAGCATCGGCACGGTGCTGAACGTGCTGCGTGCAGAGTTCCCCGAGGTCACCATCTCCAAGATCCGTTTCCTGGAGTCGGAGGGGCTCGTCGAGCCGCGGCGGACCCCCTCGGGGTATCGCAAGTTCAGCGCGGACGACGTCGAGCGACTCGCCCTGGTTCTGAGGATGCAGCGTGACCACTACCTGCCGCTGAAGGTGATCCGCGAGTACCTGGAGGCGATGGAGCGCGGCGAGGCGGTCCAGCTGCCGGTGCTCGGCCGGCAGCGCGACGGCGAGGCCGGGGCGCCGGTCGTCGAAGCGCCCACGGCGGCCCGGATCGGGCGGGCCGAGCTGCTCGTGGCCGCCGGGATCGAGGAAGCGGCGCTTCAGGAGTGGGAGTCGTACGGGCTCCTCACCCCGTTGGCGGACGGTTCCTACGACGCCGAGGCGGTGACCGTGGCCTCGCTCGTCTGTGAGCTGGGACGCTTCGGAATCGAGCCACGTCACCTGCGGGTGATGAAGGCGGCCGCCGACCGGGAGGCCGGGCTGGTCGACCAGGTGGTGGCCCCGCTCAAGAGGCACCGCAATCCGCAGACCAGGGCTCATGCCGAAGCCCGCACGAAGGAGCTGGCGGCGCTCACGGTGCGGCTGCACGCGGCCCTGGTGCAGACGGCGCTCGGGGTGCGGCTGCCCTGACCGGGCCGGTCGCGGCGGCCGGATCGTCCCCCCGTTCCCGGCCCGACTACCCAAACGTCCCGGGCACGGCCTAGGGTTGCTGTGTGAACGAGCTCGATGTCGTAGGTGTCCGGGTCGAGATGCCCTCCAACCAACCGATCGTGCTCCTGCGTGAAGTGGGAGGCGACCGTTACCTCCCCATCTGGATCGGGCCGGGGGAGGCGACGGCGATCGCCTTCGCCCAGCAGGGCATGGCCCCTGCCAGGCCGCTGACCCACGACCTGTTCAAGGACGTGCTGGAGGCCGTCGGCCAGGAGCTCACGGAAGTGCGCATCACGGATCTGCGTGAGGGCGTCTTCTACGCGGAGCTGGTCTTCGCCAGCGGGGTCGAAGTGAGCGCCCGGCCGTCCGACGCCATAGCTCTGGCGCTGCGTACCGGAACGCCGATCTTCGGCAGCGACACGGTGCTCGACGACGCGGGTATCGCGATTCCGGACGAGCAGGAGGACGAGGTGGAGAAGTTCCGCGAGTTCCTCGACCAGATCTCGCCGGAGGACTTCGGCAGCAGCAGCCAGTGAGAACCAGCAGCCGGTGAAACGTCCCCGTGTGCCGTCGGCCGTATGGAGTCCTGAGGCCTGCCGCCCGGGCATTCGGCTAGCCTTTCCCGGCATTGGGGTACGCGAAACCACTCTTAGGGTGATTATCACTCGGCGTGCCGAGTGTGGCGATCGTTGACGCACCCCTGGTGACTGCCTACCGTCGAGGAGGCAGGTCGAGGACGGAGGTCGGCGTGAGAAGCAGCGGCGACGGTACGGCTGGGGGTGCCCCCGGACGCGGTGTCCGGGGAAGTCACCCCCAGCAGGGCAGCGCGGCCGATCTCGCTCCGCTGCGACCGACGGCCGTGCCGAGCAGCGGAGGGGCGACGTCCATGACGTCCGAGCAGATCGGCTACCGCGGCCCGACGGCCTGCGCCGCCGCCGGCATCACCTACCGGCAACTGGACTACTGGGCGCGCACCGGCCTGGTGGAGCCGAGTGTGAGGCCCGCCTACGGCTCCGGCACGCAGCGCCTGTACAGCTTCCGCGACGTCGTCGTCCTGAAGATCGTCAAGCGGTTCCTCGACACCGGCGTCTCGCTGCAGAACATCCGTACGGCCGTCCAGCACCTGCGGGAGCGCGGCTTTCGCGACCTGGAGCGGATGACGCTGATGAGCGACGGCGCCACGGTCTACGAGTGCACGTCGCCCGACGAGGTGCACGCCCTGCTCCAGGGGGGCCAGGGGATCTTCGGCATCGCGGTCGGCGTGGTGTGGCGCGATGTGGAGAGCGCGCTGTCGCAGTTGCACGGTGAGCGCATCGACACCGGGGAGACCCTGGTGGGGCACAACCCCGGCGACGAGCTCGCCCGGCGCCGCAACCGCGCGGTCTGACGGCCCGCGGATCGGCGCTCACGCCTCGGGGCCCTCGGAACGGCTCCGCGCGGGGTCCGTTGTCAGTGGCGTGGTGCAGCATCGTGGATGTGAGAAACGCGCCCACGATCCTGCATCTCGACATGGATGCCTTCTTCGCGTCGGTGGAGCAGGCGTCCAAACCGAGCCTGCGCGGGAAGGCCGTCGTCGTGGGCGGGCTCGGACCGCGCGGAGTGGTGGCCACCGCGTCGTACGAGGCGCGGGTCTTCGGCGTCCACTCGGCGATGCCGATGGCCCAGGCACGGCGGCTGGCGCCGAACGCCGCGTACCTGACGCCGCGCTTCGCCTTCTACCGGTCCATCAGCGAGCAGGTGCTGGGGTTGCTGAGGGCCCTGTCGCCGCTGGTGGAGCCACTGAGCCTGGACGAGGCGTTCGTGGACCTGGAGGCCGGGGGAGCGGCCTGGGACGCGGACTCGGCCCGGCTGGCGGGGGCCAGGCTGCGTGCCGACATCCGGGCCGTCACGGGGCTGACCGGCTCCGTGGGGCTGGCCGCCTCCAAGATGCTCGCCAAGGTCGCCTCCGAGAAGGCCAAGCCCGACGGGCTGGTGCTCATCGAGCCCGGCACCGAGCGGGCCCTGCTCGGGCCCATGCCCGTGCGGACCCTGCCGGGCGTCGGGCCGGCGACGGGCGACCATCTGCGGCGGGCCGGGATCCACACCGTCGACGAGCTCGCCGAAGCGGGTGAGGACGAGCTCGTACGGCTGCTGGGCAAGGCGCACGGCCACGCGCTGTACGCCATGGCGATGGCCCACGACGAGCGGTCCGTCGTCGCCGAGCGCGAGGCCAAGTCGGTGTCGGTCGAGGACACCTACGACGTGGACATCCACGACCGCGTCCGGGTTGGCATGGAGGTGCGGCGGCTCGCCGACCGGTGCGTACGGCGGCTGCGCGCGGCCGGGCTGTCGGGACGGACCATCGTGCTGAAAGTGCGCCGCTACGACTTCTCCACCCTGACCCGGTCCGAGACCCTGCGCGGGCCCACGGACGACCCCGCGGTGGTGCGGGAGGCGGCTGCCCGGCTGCTGGGCTCCGTGGACACCACGGGCGGCGTACGGCTGCTCGGCGTGGGCGTGTCCGGACTCGCCGACTACACCCAGGAGGACCTGTTCGCCCAGGCGGCGGGCGCGGAGACCGAGAGCCTTGTCGAAGAGCCGGTGCGGGGGCCGGCCGCGGACCAGCCGGCCCCCGCCGAGCGGCGCTGGCCCGCCGGCCACGACGTGCGGCACGCCGAGTACGGTCACGGCTGGGTCCAGGGCAGCGGGCTCGGCCGCGTCACCGTCCGCTTCGAGACCCCCGGTTCCCCACCGGGCCGGATACGCACCTTTCCCACCGACGACCCGGACCTGGAACCGGCGGACCCTCTCCCCCTGGTGCACCGCATACTCCCAGGCCCCGAGGACACGGCGCTGTCGGGGGCCGGGGCGGACGGTCGCGTGTCCTCGCAGGCTGCCGTCGAAGGGGGCTGACGCTGCCCGGGGGTCAGGTCTCGTCCGGGCCCGAGCCGGAGCCCGCCAGGTTGCCGAAGTCGCGGTCCGGGGAGGCGGGGGAAGGGGCGACGTCCAGGCCGTAGTGGTGGTAGAGCTGCAGTTCCTGCTCGGGCGAGAGGTGGCGGCCCACGCCGAAGTCGGGGGCCGCCTTGATCAGGGAGCGGTCGAAGGGGACCCGCAGCGTCCCCTCGACCAGCTCGCTGGGTTCCAGGGGCACGAAGGCGTCCCGGGAGAACAGGCCGGTGCGTATGGCCGCCCACTCCGGTACACCGGTCGCGTCGTCGAGGTAGACCTCGTCCACCGTGCCGATCTTGTGGCCATTGCGGTCGAACGCCTTGCGGCCGATCAGGTTGCGCGGATCGATCTCGGTCTGCACGGTCCCTCCACATGGTCGCAATTCATCCGTAACCACTACAAAAGAGCACAATCGGTATGACGGCCACTCGAAGGCCCCGGCACCCGCCCCGCTGGTACGCTGGCAGCGGCTGCTGACCCCGTGCGGGAGAGCCCTCCGGCACCACCGGAGGCGCCGAAGGAGCAAATCCTCCCCGGAATCTCTCAGGCACACGTACCGCACGGACGAGGTCACTCTGGAAAGCAGAGCGGGTGTCGACGGCGTCCGCTCTCACCGACGGTGAAAACCGGGAGCCCGCGGGCAGCCCGGTGAAGCTCTCAGGTTGAGATGACAGAGGGGGAGGCCGTCGGGGCACCCGTGCCGTGGTGTCCCTCGAAGGTCGTGTCAGACCAGGAGGCCTCCGTAATGACCGCCCAGCGCATTCCGCTCTCCGAGCTCGAACAGGGCATCCCCTTCGAGCAGCGCCACATCGGGCCCGACCAGGAGGCGCGGGCCAAGATGCTCGCGCAGGTCGGCTACGGCTCGCTCGACGAGCTCACGACCGCCGCGGTGCCCGATGTCATCAAGAGCGCCGAGGCGCTCGACCTGCCGGGTGCCCGCACCGAGCCCGAGGTGCTGGCCGAGCTGCGTTCCCTCGCCGACCGCAACCAGGTCCTCGGCTCGATGATCGGACTCGGCTACTACGGCACCTTCACCCCGCCGGTCATCCTGCGCAACGTCATGGAGAACCCGGCCTGGTACACCGCCTACACCCCGTACCAGCCGGAGATCTCCCAGGGCCGCCTCGAGGCGCTGCTGAACTTCCAGACCATGGTCGCCGACCTCACCGGCCTGCCGACCTCCGGCGCCTCCCTGCTCGACGAGGGCACCGCCGCCGCCGAGGCCATGGCGCTGTCCCGGCGCATGGGCAGGAACAAGAAGGGCCTGTTCCTGGTCGACGCGGACGCGCTGCCGCAGACCATCGCCGTCATCCAGACCCGCGCCGAGCCGACCGGCGTCGAGGTCGTCGTCGCCGACCTGACCGAGGGCATCCCGGCGGACATCGCCGAACGCGAGATCAACGGCGTACTCCTGCAGTACCCGGGCGCCTCCGGTGCCGTACGCGACCTGAAGCCCGTCATCGACCAGGCGCACGAACTGGGCGCCCTGGTCACCGTCGCCGCCGACCTGCTCGCCCTCACGCTGCTGAAGTCGCCGGGCGAGCTGGGCGCGGACATCGCGGTCGGCACCACCCAGCGCTTCGGCGTGCCGATGGGCTTCGGCGGTCCGCACGCCGGCTACATGGCGGTGCGCGAGAAGTTCGCCCGCAGCCTGCCCGGCCGCCTGGTCGGCGTCTCGGTCGACGCCGACGGCGACCAGGCCTACCGCCTCGCCCTGCAGACGCGCGAGCAGCACATCCGCCGCGAGAGGGCCACCAGCAACATCTGCACCGCCCAGGTGCTGCTCGCCGTCATGGCCGGCATGTACGCCGTCCACCACGGCCCCGCGGGCCTGAAGACCATCGCCCGGCGCACCCACCGCTACGCCACGATCCTCGCCGAAGGGCTCAAGGCCGGTGGTGCCGAGCTCGTCCACGGCGCCTACTTCGACACGCTGACCGTCAAGGCCGAGGGGCGGGCCGCCGAGGTCGTCGCCGCCGCACGCGAGGGCGGCGTCAACCTGCGACTCGTCGACGCCGACCAGGTCTCCATCGCCTGCGACGAGACCACCACGCGTGAGCAGCTGAGCGCCGTGTGGACCGCCTTCGGAGTCGAGGGCGACACCGAGGCACTGGACGCCGCGGCCGAGGAGGCCCTGCCCGAGGCGCTGCTGCGCACCGACGCCTACCTCACCCACCCCGTCTTCCACCAGCACCGCTCCGAGACCGCGATGCTGCGCTACCTGCGCCGGCTCGCCGACCGTGACTACGCGCTCGACCGCGGCATGATCCCGCTGGGCTCCTGCACCATGAAGCTCAACGCGACCACCGAGATGGAGCCGGTCACCTGGCCGGAGTTCGGCGGACTGCACCCCTTCGCGCCCGCCGAGCAGGCGCAGGGCTACCTCACGCTCATCCGGGAGCTGGAGGACCGTCTCGCCGAGGTCACCGGCTACGACAAGGTCTCCCTGCAGCCGAACGCCGGATCCCAGGGCGAGCTGGCCGGTCTACTCGCCGTGCGTGCCTACCACCGCGCGAACGGCGACGAGCAGCGCACGGTCTGCCTCATCCCGTCCTCCGCGCACGGCACCAACGCAGCCAGCGCCGTGATGGCCGGCATGAAGGTCGTCGTGGTCAAGACCGCCGAGGACGGCGAGATCGACATCGAGGACCTGCGGGCGAAGATCGAGCAGTACCGCGACGAGCTCGCGGTGCTGATGATCACCTACCCGTCCACGCACGGCGTGTTCGAGGAGCATGTCGCCGACATCTGCGCGGCCGTCCACGAGGCCGGCGGCCAGGTGTACGTCGACGGCGCCAATCTCAACGCCCTGGTCGGCCTCGCCAAGCCGGGCCACTTCGGCGGCGACGTCTCCCACCTGAACCTGCACAAGACGTTCTGCATCCCGCACGGCGGCGGCGGTCCGGGCGTCGGCCCGGTGGCCGTACGCTCCCACCTGGCGCCGTACCTGCCCAACCACCCGATGCAGCCCGAGGCCGGTCCCGGCACCGGAGTCGGCCCGGTCTCGGCCGCGCCGTGGGGCTCGGCGGGCATCCTGCCGATCTCCTGGGCGTACGTCCGTCTGATGGGCGGCGAGGGCCTCAAGCGGGCCACGCAGGTGGCCGTCCTGTCCGCCAACTACATCGCCAAGCGCCTCGAGCACCACTACCCGGTGCTCTACACCGGCCCCGGCGGCCTGGTCGCGCACGAGTGCATCATCGACCTGCGGCCGCTGACCAAGGCGACCGGCGTGACCGTGGACGACATCGCCAAGCGGTTGATCGACTACGGCTTCCACGCGCCGACGATGTCCTTCCCGGTGGCCGGCACGCTCATGATCGAGCCGACCGAGTCCGAGGACCTGGCCGAGCTGGACCGGTTCTGCGAGGCGATGATCGCGATCCGCGCCGAGGTCGAGAAGGTCGCCTCCGGCGAGTGGCCCGCGGACGACAACCCGCTGCGGAACGCCCCGCACACCGCCGCCGCGCTCGGCGGCCAGTGGGAGCACGCCTACAGCCGTGAGGAGGCCGTCTTCCCGGCCGGTGTCCCGGTCGCCGACAAGTACTGGCCGCCGGTGCGCCGTATCGACCAGGCCTTCGGTGACCGGAACCTGGTCTGTTCCTGCCCGCCGCTGGACGCGTACGAGGACTGAGCGCCGTAGGCCCTGTCGTCGCATTCCCGCCTGCCGCGCGGCCCGCCCTTCGGGCGGACGACGGGAACGGGAAGACAGGGCCCGGCACATGTGAGGGGCCCCGCCCCGGCCGTTTCGTTTCGAGGCCGGGGCGGGGCCCTCGTCCTGTGCGGGCGGGTCAGGCCGGGTAGGCGTGGGTCTGCGCCGCCTTGACGGCTGCCCAGACCACCGCACCCGGGTGCAGGTCGAGTTCGGCGGCGGCGACGGTGGTCAGATCGGCGGCGAGGGGGAGGGCGCCGGTGAGGTCCGCGCGGATCTGGTTGCCGTGGGTCTCCAGGCCGGCGACCTCGCAGCGCCACAGGTTGCGCGCGCTGGAGCCGGTGGGGCGGTCCCGGTGGAGGGTGACCGCGCCCGGCGGGAAGGCCACGAACACCGGTCCGGACAGGTCCTCGGTGGTGGTGAGCGCGGGGCCGTCCTCCAGCCGGACGGTGTGCCCGTCGGCCCGGCCGCGGTAGAGGTTGAGGCCGACCAGTTGCGCGATGTAGTCCGTGCGCGGGCGGCGGGCGATGTCGGACGGGGTGCCCTCCTGGACGACCCGGCCGTGCTCGACGACGACCAGCCGGTCGGCCAGCACCATCGCGTCCAGCGGGTCGTGGGTGACCAGGACGGCCACGGCCTCGAACTCGGCGAGGTGCCGCCTCAGCTGCGCGCGGACCTCCAGGCGGGTACGGGCGTCGAGCGCGGCGAGCGGCTCGTCGAGGAGCAGCAGCCGGGGCCGGGTGGCCAGGGCGCGGGCGAGGGCCACGCGCTGGGCCTGGCCGCCGGACAGACGGCGGGGCTTGGCACCGGAGTGACCGGCCAGGCCCATGCGGGTCAGCCACTCGGCGGCCTGCGCGCGGGCCTCGGCCTTGGTCGCGCCCCGACAGCGCGGTCCGAACGCGACGTTGTCCAGGGCGGACAGGTGCGGGAAGAGCAGGTAGTCCTGGAAGACGACCCCGACCGGCCGCGCCTCGGGCGGCGTACGGTCCAGGGCGGCGCCGTCCAGGCGCAGGTGCCCGCCGGTGAGCGGGTCCAGGCCGGCGAGCGCGCGCAGGGCCGTGGTCTTGCCGGCGCCGTTCGGGCCGAGCAGCGCGACGACGTCCCCGGGGGCGGCGGTCAGGGCCACGTCGAGGCGGAAGGTGCCGCGGTCGACGACGAGGCGGGCGTCCAGGCCCTGGCCGGGCAGGTCCAGGGCGCGGAGGCCGGCCGGGGTCTCGTCGATGTCGGTCATGAGGTGACCGTCCTGGAAGCGGGGCGGATCCTGATCGGGAGCGAAGCCGTGGTCATGTGGAGGCCGTCGTCCAACGGTCCCGCAGACCCGCAAGTACCGCGATCGACACCGCCAGCAGCACCAGGCTCAGGGCGATCGCGGCGGCCGGGTCGTTCTGCAGGGCCAGATAGACCGCCAGCGGCATGGTCTGCGTACGGCCGGGGAAGTTGCCCGCGAACGTGATCGTCGCGCCGAACTCGCCGAGCGCCCGCGCCCAGGCGAGTACGGCGCCCGCGGCGATGCCGGGCGCGATCAGCGGCAGGGTGACCCGGCGGAACGCGGTGAAGCGGGAGGCGCCCAGCGTGGTGGCCGCCTCCTCGTAGCGCGGGTCGGCGGCCCGTAGCGTGCCCTCGACACTGATGACGAGGAACGGCATGGCCACGAACGTCTCCGCGACCACCACCCCGGCGGTGGTGAACGGCAGAGTGATCCCGAACCAGGCGTCCAGCCACTGCC
The DNA here is from genome assembly GCF_003270085.1 of Streptomyces triticisoli. Classification (GTDB taxonomy): domain Bacteria; phylum Actinomycetota; class Actinomycetes; order Streptomycetales; family Streptomycetaceae; genus Streptomyces; species Streptomyces triticisoli. Next base: position 15,837 of record NZ_QFDQ01000025.1, read on the forward strand.
CGACGACGCCGTTCCGGCCCAGTGCCAGCAGCAGGGCCACGCCGCCCACTACCGGGGGCAGCACGAGCGGCAGGGTCACCAGGGCCCGTACCAGCCCGCGCCCGGGGAAGTCCGTACGGGCCAGCAGCCAGGCCAGTGGGACGCCGAGGACCAGGCTCACGGCGGTGGCGGCGGTGGCGCTGACCAGGGACAGCTGGAGCGCCTGCCACACCTCGGCGCTGGTCAGCTGCTCCGGCAGGCTGCGCCAGGGGGCCCGGATCAGCAGGGCGAGCAGCGGCAGCAGCAGGAAGGCCAGGCCCACCAGGGCCGGGAGCATCAGGGGCAGGGGCGCGCCTCGGCGGGGGCGGCCGTGCCGTGACCTGTTCTCCGGGGTCACGGTGTGGGCCTGGGCCGGCTCGGTCATGGTTTCAGGAATCCTGCCCGGGCCAGCACCTTCTGGCCCTCGGCGGACGTCACCAGCTGGATGAACGCCTTGGCCGCCGTGGCGTGGGGCGCGTTCTTGAGCAGGGTGATCGGGTAGTCGTTGACGGCCTCGGCCGATTCGGGGAACTCCACGCCCCGGACCCTGTCACCGGCCGCCCTCACGTCGGTCCTGTAGACGACGGCCGCGTCGGCCTCCTTCAGCTCCACCTTGGTCAGGGCGCTCTTGACGTCCTGCTCGTAGGAGACGGGTGTGAGGCGGAGGCCGCTCGCGGCGAACGCCTTCTGCGCGGCGGCGCCGCAGGGCACCGTCCTGTCGCACAGGGCGACCTTCAGACCGGACCGGGTGAGATCCCTCAGGGAGGAGATCTTGTGGGGGTTGCCCGGCAGGGTCGCGATCTCCAGCCGGTTCCGGGCGAAGGTGACCGGCGTGCCGGCCGTGTCCTGCTTGTCGGTCACGATCGCCATGGTCCTGGTACTGGCGGCGGCGAACACGTCGGCGGGGGCGCCGCCGGTGATGCCCGCGGCGAGGGTGTCGCTGCCGCTGAAGCTGAAGGTGACCTTGGTGCCCGGATGCTGTTGCTCGAACTTCTTGCCGAGCATCGTGAAGCTCTCCTTCAGCGAGGCGGCGGCGAAGACGGTGACCGTGCCGGACAGCGTCGGCGTGCCGTTCGCCGAGGAGCCGGAGTCCCCCGACGAGCCCGTGGGGGAGGAGCAGGCGCTCAGCGCCAGCAGCGCCGCGGCGCCCGTGCCGGCCACCTGCAGCGTCCTGGTCCGGTGTGCGGAACGGGTCGTCATGCCGTGATGATACTGCCGCAACTGCCAGGTGCAGCCCCTTGTCGCATCGCATGAGCTGGGCAGAGTTCGCCTCAGGTTGGCATATGCGACTCCACTTCCCGGTCGGTCACGTCCGGTCGATATGGACGTTTGTCGACTTCACCCGGGCAGTGGCCTCCATGCCGACCTCCAGGCCCAGCTCCTCGACGGCCTCCCGGGTCAGCAGCGAGACCAGGCGGTGCGGGCCGGCCTGGATCTCGACCTGGGCCGCGACGTCACCGAGCTTGACGGCGGTCACGATCCCCGGGAAGGCGTTGCGGACCGAGGTGTACGAGGGGGCCTCCTCGCCGCCCCCGGTCCTGGCGAGCTCGACGGAGAAGGCGGCGAGATCCCGCCCGTCGATGAGCCGGCGTCCGCTGTCGTCGCGGTGGGTGGTCACCCGGCCGGCGTCCGCCCAGCGGCGCGCGGTGTCCGGGCTGACGCCGAGCAGTCGGGCCGCCTGCCCGATCGTGTAGGACTGCATGCCGGTCACGATAGAGCCGGGGGCGGCGCACGGTGACCCGGGGCCGGTCACCGGTGGGCGTGGCTCAGCCGGTGTGCACGCGCGGGCGCCGGGCACGGTCCGGCTCCGCCTCGCGCAGCACCTCGCGGGTGACCGGAGCGACCTCGCCCTGGCCGAAGAGGAAGAAACGCAGGAAGTTGGCGAGGGGGTTGCCCTCCGTCCACTGGAAGTAGATGTGCGGGATGCGGCCCGTCCTCTCCCGGACGTGGAGGAGGAGGGCGGCCAGGGCGTTGGGGACGGAGGAGGACTCCAGGGTCAGCACCCGGTAGCGGTCGTGCACGACCTCGCCACGCACCGTCAGGCCGGCCTCGAACTCCGAGGGGTCGGTGACCGTCACCTCGACGAAGACGAAGTCCTCCGTGGCCGGGATGTCGTTCTCGCTGTGGATCTGCTCGAGCTTGTCGCGGTACTCGGCCTTGTCCCGCCGGTGGGGTTCGTGGGCGATGAACCGGATCTTGCGGCTGGCGATGTCCCTGACGAACCGTTCGGCCATGTCGTCCAACGTCACACTGGTCACCCGCAGCTCGAAGGAGCGGGCCAGCCGCGACAGCAGCGAGACCAGGATGATGCCGGCGATGAAGCAGGCGCCGATCTTCACGCCGTCGGGGCGCTCGATGATGTTGACGACGGTGGTGTAGAGGAAGACGGCCGAGATCACACCGAACGCGATGGTCCAGTTGTGCTGGCCGGCCTTGCGGGCGGCGATGGTCACCGCGATCGCCGCGGAGCTGATCAGTACGAGCACGCCGGTGGCGTACGCGCCGCCCTGCCTGTCGACGTTGGCGTCGAAGATCCAGGTGACCAGGAAGCCGATCAGGGTGAAGATGATGACCATCGGGCGGACCGCCCTGGCCCAGTGCGGGGCCATGCCGTAGCGGGGCAGGTACCGCGGCATCAGGTTGAGCAGCCCGGCCAGCGCGGAGGCGCCCGCGAACCACAGGATCAGGATGGTCGAGATGTCGTAGACCGTGCCGAAGCCGTTGCCGAGGTACGCGTGCGCCAGGTAGGCCAGCGCACGTCCGTTGGCCTGGCCGCCGGGCTTGAACTCCTGCGCCGGGATCAGCAGCGTGGTGATGAAGCTGGTGGTGATCAGGAAGCCGCTCATGATCAACGCGGCCGTGGTGAGCAGCTTCCTGGTGTCCCGGATCCGGCCGGTCGGCCGCTCCTCGGTGTCGTCCGGGTCGCCCCGCACATGCGGCATGACGGCGACGCCGGTCTCGAAGCCGGACAGGCCGAGCGCGAGCTTGGGGAAGACGATCAGGGCGACGCCGACCATGAGGAGGACGTTGCCGTGCTGGGCGGTCAGGGCGCCGGTCCAGTCGGTGACCACGTGACCGGCGGTGAGGACGTGCGCCAGGCCGACGACCACCACGACGGCGTTCAGCGTGAGATAGGCGCCGACCAGCACGAACGCCACGCCGATCGCCTCCACGAAGCCCTTGAGGAAGACCCCGCCGAGCAGTGCGATGAGGAGCAGTGTGATCAGCATCTGATGGCCGTGCAGCGTGCTTGTCAGATGCGGGTTCTGCACCAGGTGGGTGGAGGCGTCGGCGGCCGACAGGGTCATGGTGATCAGGAAGTCGGTGGCGGCGAAGCCGAGCAGGGTGAGCACGAACAGCTTGCCCTGCCAGAACGACAGCAGCCGCTCCAGCATCGCGATCGAACCCGCGCCGTGGGGGCTCTCCACAGCCACCCTGCGGTACACCGGCAGGGCGCCCACGAGGGTGACGAGGACCAGGACGAGGGTGGCGATCGGAGACAGCAGGCCGGCCGCGAGGGCCGCGATGCCGGGCTGGTAGCCGAGGGTCGAGAAGTAGTCCACGCCGGTCAGGCACATCACTCTGTACCACCGCTGTCCCCTGTGCGGGTGCTCCGGCACGGCGTGCGGGGCCTGCTGAATCCCCTTGCCCATGTCGGACAGGCCCTCCAGCATCCAGGCGCGCAGACGGCTGGGAGGGCGTTCGGTGGTGGTCATGGCCCTGCTCCTGAGGGGCGGCTCCGCGTGTGGATCGGGCCAGCACGCGGACAGGCCACCAGCGTATGCGGAGAGTGACACGGAGGCCCACGGATACCCGGGTGAATGAGCATCAATCTTCTGTTAAGAACGGCCGCGACGGCCCTGAACCCACCGTGGTACCAGGCAAGCCGCGGTTTTCTGCCCGCCCTGGGCCGTACGGGGAACGGGCGGCCACGCGGACCGGGGCGGACACTCAGCGTCATGATTCCGGGCGCGAGACCCGCGTAAGGGGAACGTCAAGCCGGTCGAGCAGGCCGGCCGAGGTGGTGAAGACCGACCCCACGCCCGGCTCCGAGGTGAAGCCTCCCAGGTGCCGGCCGACGCCGTGACCTCCTCGGGGTCCGGGCCCCGACCGGACGTCTCCCCGGCGTACGCGCGTCTCCAGGCCCACCGGGGCGCCGGGCGCGACCACCTGCCGGTCGCCCGGATCGAGCAGCAGGTGCGGGAGCACACCGAGGGCCGCACCCTCGGCCGTATCGGCGAGCCGCATGTCAACGTCCTCCAACTCAGCCTCGCGCTCAGGGAGTTGACCACGAGCCGCTGACGGCGGCCCGGCGTCCGCGCTCCCTTGTCCCTGTCCGGAGCCGCGCCTACAGTGCGACTCCGTAAGCTTCGCCTTCCGCGGCGAAAGTTTCGAGAAGCCTCGGCGAAGGGACTTCACGCCCGTGCGGACGTACCACAACCCCGTGATCGGCGGCTTCCATCCCGACCCCAGCGTGTGCCGGGTGGGCGAGGACTACTACCTGGTGTGCTCCAGCTTCGAGTACTTTCCCGGAGTCCCGCTGTTCCACAGCCGCGACCTGGTCAACTGGCGACAGATCGGCAACGTCCTGGACCGGCCGGGGCAGTTGGCCCTGCCGGATGACCTCCCGGCCTCCGCCGGCATCTACGCGCCGACGATCCGCCACCACGACGGCCGCTTCCACGTGATCACCACCAGCGTCGGCGGCGGGGGAACCTTCCTGGTCGGCGCCGAACGTCCCGAGGGCCCGTGGTCCGACCCGGTCTGGATCGATCTGCCCGGGATCGACCCCGACCTGGCCTGGGACGACGAGGGGAACTGCTGGTGCGCCCTGGCCGGAGTGGGACTGGCCCGCATCGACCCGGCGACCGGCAAGGTGCTGGAGGGGCCGCTGCCGGTGTGGTCCGGGACCGGAATGCAGCACCCCGAGGCACCGCACCTGTACCGGATCGGCGACTGGTGGTACCTGATGCTGGCCGAGGGCGGTACCGGGCACGGTCACAGCGTCTCGATCGCCCGCTCCCGCTCCCCGCGCGGGCCCTACGAACCGGCGCCGCACAACCCGGTCCTGTCCCACCGCAGTACCGACCTGCCCGTCCAGTGCACCGGCCACGGCGACCTGGTCCAGGCGACCGACGGCACCTGGTGGATGGTGCTGCTCGGCACCCGCCCCCGGGGCTGGTTCCCGGAGTTCCACGTACTCGGCCGGGAGACCTTCCTGGTTCCGGTGGAGTGGGTGGACGGGTGGCCGCGGGTCGGTCCGGTGCGCGAGCGGCACCCGGCGCCCGCGGCCTGGCACCCCCTGCCCTCGCCGCCCGAGCGGGACGACTTCGACGCGCCCGCCCTGGCGCCGTACTGGATCTCCCCGCGCGGCAGGCCGGACGGCTCCTGGTCGCTGACCCGGCGCCCCGGGTGGCTGACGTTGACCGCGACCGGCGACAGTCTCGACCGGCCCGGCCACACCTTCGTCGGACGCCGGCAGCAGCACCCCGACTGCCGGGTGGTGGCGCGGGTCGAGGCCGGCTCGGGCAGGGCCGGACTCTCCGTCCGCCTGGACGAGGCGCACCACTACGACCTGGAAGTGGGCGGGGGAGGCGTGAGCGTGGTCGCCCGGATCGGGCCGCTGTGCCAGCGGATCGCCCAGCACCCGGTGCCCTCCGGCCCACTCACCCTCGCCGTGGACGTCCGCACGGACGACGTACCTCCGCCCACGGCCACCGCCCTGGGCCGGCCGGCCTCCGGAGTGAGGCCGGCCGG
>NZ_QFDQ01000246.1 GCF_003270085.1 Streptomyces triticisoli
GAGGCCCCCGTGACCCGCGCGGTCACGGGGGCCTCGGCCGGTCCCGGGCGCGTGGCCGGTCCAGGCCGCGAAGGCAGTGTTGACCAGCGGGAAGCTCCGTGCATGACTGTTGACTCCGGACGACGGAGAACGGGAGGGCGCGGGATGGGCCAGGGACAGCGGCAGAAGGTGGCGACGAGCCTCGCCGGCGCCGTCACCGAGGAGATCAGCGCCTTCCTCGCACCGGTCGACGCCGAGCTGGAGCGCCGTTACCCGGGCGACCCCGGCACACGCCGGCCCGTCCACACGGTCTACGTCCCCGGTGACGTCCTCGCCGCCGACACCATCCGCTCCTGGGGCGAGAAGGCCCTCGCCGCGCTCGACGAGCACGCCCCCGACGCGGCCTCCTTCGCCGCCGTCCTCGGCCTGAGCGACGAACTGGCGGAGCCGGTGTACGACCGCGTCCGCGCCAAGCTGGAGCACGAGCCCGTCGAGGACCTGCGGATCGACTTCGAGGACGGCTACGGCCCCCGCCCGGACGCGGAGGAGGACGAGGCGGCCGCCCGCGCGGCCCGGCTGGTCGCCGAGGCGTACGAGAAGGGGACGGCCGCCCCGTACATGGGCATCCGCGTGAAGTGCATGGAGGCGGCGGTCCGCGAGCGGGGCATCCGCACCCTGGACGTCTTCCTCACCGGACTGATGGAGGACGGCGGCCTGCCCGGCGGACTGCTCCTGACGCTGCCGAAGGTGACGTACCCCGAGCAGGTCACCGCCCTGGTCCGACTGCTCGACGCCTTCGAGAGGGCTCATGGGCTCCCGGCCGGGCGCCTCGGCTTCGAGATCCAGGTCGAGACCAGCCAGGCCGTCCTCGCCGCCGACGGCACCGCCACCGTCGCCCGGATGATCCAGGCCGCCGAGGGCCGCGCCACCGGGCTGCACTACGGCACCTTCGACTACGGCGCCTGCCTCGGCGTCTCCCCGGCCCACCAGGCGAGCGACCACCCGGCCGCCGACCACGCCAAGGCCGTCATGCAGGTCGCCGCGGCCGGCACCGGCGTACGCGTCTCGGACGGCTCCACCAACGTGCTGCCGGTCGGCCCGACCGAGAAGGTGCACGACGCCTGGCGGCTGCACTACGGTCTCACCCGCCGCGCCCTGGCCCGCGCCTACTACCAGGGCTGGGACATGCACCCCGCGCACCTCCCCACCCGGTACGCCGCCGTGTTCGCCTTCTACCGCGAGGGCGTCGAGCAGACGGCCGCCCGCCTGGCCCGCTACGCCGGCCGCACGGGCGGCGACGTCATGGACGAGCCCGCCACCGCCCAGGCGCTCAGCGGCCATCTGCTGCGCGGCCTGGACTGCGGCGCCCTCGACACCGCCGAGGTCACCCGGCTCACCGGCCTGACCCGCCCCGCCCTGGAGACCTTCGCCGCCCCGCGGCGCGGAAACCTCACCGCCTCCGCCCCATAGACCCTGTCGCCGCATTTCCTTCCCCAGCCCGGCCGCCGGGAGGTGCCTGCAGGCACAGCGCCTCACCGCGTTGCCGGGACCGCCCGCGTGCGCCCGGTACGCGGGCGGCGCTCCGCCGTGCGATGCTCCCCCCACTGTCCGAAGGGCGTGGGAGGTGCCCCCAGTACCAGACGCCGCGCGGCCCGCCCTGCGGGCGGGCGACGGGAATGTGACGACAGGTCCCAGCGGTCACCCCGCCGGCGGCAGCTCGCCCGAGCCGCGGGTGATCAGCCGGGTCGGGAGCTCGATGCGCTCCGGGGCGACGAGGGCGCCGTCCAGCCGGCGGAAGAGGCGTTCGGCGGCCGTGCGGCCGAGGGCGGCGGCGTCCTGGGCGACGACGGTGACGCCCGGCTGGAGCAGATCGGCCAATTCGATGTCGTCGAAGCCGACGAGGGCGATCCGGCGCGGCTGCTCGGCCAGGACCCGGATCACGGTGACGGTCACCCGGTTGTTGGCCGAGAAGACCGCGGTGACCGGGGCGGGCCCGGACAGCATCGCCTCGGCGGCCCGGCGCACCCGCTCGGGATCGGTGGCGCCCAGCGACATCCAGGAGTCCTCGACCGGTATCCCCGCGTCCTCCATCGCCGCCCGGTAGCCGCGCAGGCGCTCGGCGGCCGTGTGAATGCGCGGCATGTCGCCGATGAAGCCGATCCGGCGGTGACCGTGGGCGATCAGATGGGCGACGCCGTCGCGGGCGCCGCCGAAGTTGTCCGACAGCACGACGTCGGCGTCGATGTGCCCGGCCGGGCGGTCCACGAACACCGTGGCGACGCCCGCCTTGATCTCCGGCTCCAGATACCGGTGGTCGTCGCCGGCCGGGATGACGACCAGCCCGTCCACCCGCCGGGCGCACAGTGCCAGCGCCAACTCCTGCTCGCGCTCCGGGTCCTCCGCGCTGGAGCCGTTGATGAGCAGGGCGCCGTGCGCGCGGGCGACCTCCTCCACCGCGCGGCTGAGCGGGCCGTAGAACGGGTCGGCGAGGTCCTCCAGGATCAGCCCGATGCTCGCCGTACGGCCCTTGCGCAGCACCCGTGCGCTGTCGTTGCGCCGGAAACCGAGGGCCTCGATGGCCTCCTGGACGCGCCGCTCGGTGTCCGGGGTGACGCCGGGCTCGCCGTTGACCACGCGGGAGACGGTCTTCAGGCCGACCCCGGCGCGTGCCGCCACGTCCTTCATCGTCGGACGGCTGCCGTAACGGGTCGGGGGGCGGTCTGCTCGGCGGGCGGTCTCTGGCACGATGCGGCGTCCTGTCCTGTCGTCCACGGGGGTGCGGCGGTCCATGGTTCGTATGAGGATGTGGCGTCGTCGAGCATAGAGCCTGGACAACGTTGTCAGGCGCGCGAGAGACTGTCCCCCGCATACTCCGGCCGGCGTCCCCCACCGCGAGACCGGGCTGCGCCCACCTCTTGGTTTTCTCATGGTTGACGGGGAGATTCGACTCTGATGCACACCGACCTCGTGGCCGCGCTGGACATCGGCGGCACCAAGATCGCCGGAGCGCTGGTGGACGGCCGCGGCAGCATCCTGGTGCGCGCGCAGCGCGCGACGCCCGCGCAGGAGGACGGCGACACCGTCATGCGCGCCGTGGAGGAGGTGCTCGGCGAGATCACCGCGTCGCCGCTGTGGGGGCGTGCCGCGGCGCTGGGCATCGGCAGCGCGGGTCCGGTGGACGCCTCCGCGGGCACCGTCAGTCCCGTGAACATCCCCGGCTGGCGCGGCTACCCGCTGGTCGAGCGGGCCCGTGCCGCCGCCGGCGGTCTGCCGGTGCGGCTGATCGGCGACGGCGTGGCCATCACGGCGGCCGAGCACTGGCAGGGCGCCGCCCGCGGCCACGACAACGCGCTGTGCATGGTGGTCTCCACCGGCGTGGGCGGCGGCCTGGTCCTCGGCGGACAACTGCACCCCGGCCCGACCGGCAACGCCGGCCACATCGGCCACATCAGCGTGGACCTCGACGGCGACCCGTGCCCGTGCGGCTCACGCGGCTGCGTGGAGCGCATCGCGAGCGGTCCGAACATCGCCGGCCGTGCGCTGGCGGGCGGCTGGCGGCCGGGCCCCGAGGGCGACACCTCGGCCGCCGCGGTGGCCGCCGCC
>NZ_QFDQ01000247.1 GCF_003270085.1 Streptomyces triticisoli
GACCAGGTGACCTGGTCGGGGGCCGGCCGGGGCTACGGGTTGCCCGATGTACGGGTTGCTTGATGTGGACGAGGCCGTCGGTGGTGATCGGGAGGCGGTCGCTGGTGCCGACCACGGCGATCCTGATGGTGTGCTCGACGCTGCTGGACCAGGTCCTGGTCCGGACGGCCTGCCGGTACAAGGGTGGTGAAGGCAGGGGGTGCAATCTTTTTACACGCCCTCTGCGTGCGCCCCGGGTACGCGGATGCCCGCGGTGTGCGGGGGTTCGTCAGCCGGCCGCCTTGGCGATGATGCGCTCCATCTCCTCTCGCCGGAAGGCCCGCAGAGTCGTGGAACGGATGTTGCCCACCCCACCGAGCTGCAGGAGTGCCGCGGTGGCGGTTTCGTCGTCGGGTGCCTCGACGACGGCCACGAGGTCGTAGGGACCGACGGTCCAGTAGATGTTCAGGAGTTTCGCCCCGAGCTTCTGCGCCGCCGCGCCGAAGGTCTCGGCGCGCTCCGCGGTGTCCTTGTAGTTTCGGACCCCTTGCTCGGTCCAGTTCAGCAATGAGACGTACGTCGGCATGTTCTCTCACCTTCACGAGGAGACACATCGCGAGGCCAATCCTGAACATCCGCACCGAGGCCCGCACGAGGTACGCACCCGAACGAGCAACGCGACCGAGCGGGTGGGAGCGGGGCCGGCCCGGCGCCTGCCCGACGTCCCGGTCCTGATCTCCCGTTTCCGCACCCCTCGTCAGCTGCCGCCCACTCCGAGGGCCGCCAGCAGCACCAGGACCAGGGTCGCGGCGCCGAGGAGGCCGTGGGCGGCGACCACGGGGACGGGGAGATGGCGTTCGGCCGGGGACTCCTCGTTCCCGGCGGCCGGGGCGGCTGCGCGGTGGACGGGGATCCAGCGGGCGAACATGGTGAAGCCGAGCAGGGCCACGGCGACGAGGACGGCGAAGGAAGTCCAGGCCAGTACGTCCAGGTCCGCGACCAGATAGATGATCCACACGACCAGTCCGGCCGCCGCGAGCAGGAAGTGGCCGAAGACGACCGGCGCCGGGAAGCGGGTCGTCCCGGTCTGCTGCTGGCGCAGGCCCCCTTGGGAGATCCAGCGGGCGAGGAGGACAAATCCGCCGAGGGCGGTGACCACCCAGGCGGCGAGAGCGGCAACGTCCATGTAAAGCTCCAGTGGTGGTGAGGCGAGAGGCCGGTCAGGACGGGGTGCGGGTGCGGAAGCCTTCGGCCTGGACGGACTCCTCGGCCACGCGGACGCCGTAGTGGTAGGCGAGCTTGCCGCCGAGGTAGCCGGACAGGCCGAGGACGGCCAGGGAGACGGCGGACAGGGCGAGCTGGCCCGAGCCGACCGCGCGGCCGTCGGGATAGCCGCCGGACTGGCGCCATGCGAAGCCCGCCGCGTACGCGACGGTCACGGCGAGGTTCAGGGCCATGTGCACCAGGCCCGTACGGAAGGCCGGCGTACCGGCGGGGATGGCGAACAGGTCGAGGAAGCCGACACAGGCCGCCGCCAGCGCGCCCAGCACACCGATGGCGATCAACCAGGCCGACCCGTGGGTCAGGAACCCCGGCCGGCCGACGATCTTCGACGCGATGTCGAAGACCAGGCTGGACACCCACGCCCCGATCGGCACCGTGACCAGGATCGGATGGAACGGATGCCCGTACGGACCCGCCAGCGCACCGCTGACCGGTTGCTTCGCCCGACGCAGATCACTGTTGACCGCCATGCGGCACCTCACATCGTCGCCCGTGAGTCATTTCACCAACGATTGTTGGTCTTATTCGGAGTGCAGGTCAAGAGGGAGGACACGACGAAGCCCCGGTGCCACTCGTTGGAGTTACGGTGAGGCCGTGACCCCCGAATCCACCCCGGCGCGGGCGGCTGCCCCGGCCGGCGCCGACGCGATGGCCGTACTCGCCGTCCTCGGCGACGAGTCGCGCCGCAGGCTGCTGGAGTTCGTCCGGCGGGCCCGGCGGCCCGTGACGCGCGAGGAGGCGTCGGAAGCGGTCGGGATCTCCCGCAAACTGGCCGCTTTCCACCTGGACAAGCTGGTGGCCTCGGGACTGCTGCAGGCCCGGCACGGCGGCCACGGGCCGCGCCGTGTGGGCCGCGCCCCGAAGGTCTACGAACCCAGCCCCCACGCCCTCGCGGTCAGTCTGCCGCCACGCCGCCACGAGCTGCTGGCCGCACTGCTGGCCGAGGCCGCGGCCACCCAGCGGCCGCCGGAGAGCGCACGGGAGGCGGCCCTCCGGGTGGCGGGTGAGCGCGGGCGCGCGCTCGGCGCGGAGGCCGGCGGCAAGGACGTGACCGCGTTCCTGGAAGAGACGGGCTTCGAACCCACGGCCGAGGACGACGGCCGCCGCACCGTACTGCACAACTGCCCCTTCCACCCCGTCGCCGCACAGGCACCGGAACTGGTCTGCGGCATGAACCACGCCTTCCTGTGCGGTTACCTGGCGGCCTGCGGCAACCGGGAAACCACGGCCGTGCTGGCCCCGCGTGCGGGGGCCTGCTGCGTCGAACTGCGCACCGGGGGCACCGAGGCGGCGGACGCCGACGGCGAGCCCCGGCCGGAAGCCGGGGACAGTTCCCGCACCCGTGACACATCCGCCTGAGCCGACTCCAGGAGACGGTGGACCGCCCCCGGTGGTGAAGGTCCTCGTCCCCGGCCGCCGCGGCCCCGGTACTCGGCTGATACTCGGCCGGCACTCGGCAGGTGTGACGGAGGAGCGGCTTCGTACGCTGAGGCAGTCGAAGTGAGCGGTGACGGCGTCGGATCCGTTGAATCAGTGAGAAGCCAGCGCATCGGGATGGACACGGGTATGGGCGACCGACACAGCGACGGCGGCAGCCGCGTGCCCGCCCGCGACGGCAGCGCGTCGAGTGCCGACGGGCTGCGGCTCGCACTGAGCCGTGCACTGCGCGCCGAAGTCCTCGACGCTCCCGCCGAACAGCGGGTGTTGGCCGCGTTCCGTGCCGCGCGGGACAGCGGGAGCCACCAGCGGGCGGACACGAGGAAGCGGGACGACTGGCGGCCACGGCCCCGCCCGGCCCGCCGCTCGCTGAGGGCCGCCGTCGGCGTCCTCGTCTCCGGCCTGGTGCTGAGCGGCGTGGCGGTGGCGGCGATCGGTACGCCCGGAAAGGGCCACGACCAGCGGCAGGACGACGACGGCCGTGCACCGCGCCGGCCCTCCGCCTCGGCCCCCGCAGCCCCCGCATCCTCCGCGCCGACGCCGTACGACACCGCGTCCCCCGCGTCCCCCGTGCCCCCCGCCGGCCCCTCCGCCGCCCCCACCCCCGACCGCCCGCCGACGGCCGAGGACATCCAGGTCCACTGCCGGGCGTACCCGTCGGCGAGGGGCAGCGGCAAGGCACTGGAGTCGGCCGCCTGGCAGCGCTTCCTCGCGGCCGCCGGCGGCGAGGACAACGTCGCCGCCCACTGCGCCGACCACCTGCGACAGGCCCCGCCCGGCAACCCGGGCAAGGCGCAGGACGGGAGCCAGGGCGACACCCCCCGGCCCACCGCAGAGCAGGGCCGCCCGTCCCAGGCCGCCGAGAAAAGCAAGGGCCCCCCGGCACAGCAGGAGTGACCCGCAACGGCGCACGCCCACCCTCGGCCCGCCGCACCCCGGCCCGCCGCACCCCGGCCCACCGCCGAACAGGACCGCCGCCGGCTGCTGCGTGCCGGCGTCGCGGCCGGGGTGATCTGCGCCGCAGCCGTCCTCGGTCCCGTCCGTCTCGCCCACCCGGCGGGCCGCCCCCGGCCGGGGCCCGGAGCCTCCCGACGCCCACCGGCCCTCCCTGGGGGGCACCCACCTCCGTGCGGGCCGGGCCCGGGCAAGCCGACCGTGCCCGAGGCGGCCGGACGGCCGACTGCTACCGTCTACCAATCTGCAGACGTTCATTCCTCGGACAGCCCGGCTTCACCGAGGATTCCGCTTCTGTGCCCCGGAGATCCACCAGATGACGACTCTCTCCTCGCCCGCCCAGGGGCTCGACGGCGCGGCCATAACCGGCGGCCTCTACACCGACGTCACCGAGTTCGCCCGGCACACGCCCTGGCTGAACGGGCCCGCGGAGACGTACTCCTCCCTCGGCATGGGCGTGTTCGTGGTCTTCGGCCTGGTGGCCTGGTGGCGCGCCCGGCACCAGGGGAACGCGGTCATGGCCGCCGTACTGGCCACGCCGTTCGCCGTCGTCATCGCGTACGCCGTCAACAGCGGGCTCAAGAACATGTTCCAGGAGCAGCGCCCCTGCCGGGCCCTGCCGAACAGCTTCCTCATCGAGGCGTGTCCCCCCGTGGACGACTACGCCTTCCCCAGCAACCACACCACGGTCGCCGTCGCCTTCGCGGTGGCACTGCTGGTCGTCAGCCGGTGGCTCGGGTCCGTCGCCCTGCTCGCGGCCGTGGCCATGGGCGTCTCACGGGTGTACGTCGGCGCCCACTACCCCCACGACGTCGCCGTCGGCGCCCTGGTGGGGACCGTCGTCACCCTGCTCGTCATCCTCGCGGTGCGCCTGCTCGCCGTGTCCCACGTACGACGGCTGCGCACCGGCGCACTGGCCCCGCTGCTCACCGCCCCGGGCACGGTGACGGGCCGGCCGGCGCGAGCGCGCTGACGCCGCCCTCTCCCCTGTTGTCCGTCCGCCCCCGGACACCGGCCGAGCGACCGGTGTCCGGGGGCGGCGTCGGTCAGTCGTCCTCGGGCAGCAGCCCGCCGCGGTAGGCGTGGGCGCGGCGGCGGTCGCGGCGGACCAGCACGGTCGTGCAGGCCGTCACGATCAGCGTCGCGGTGGTGAGCGGGACCAGGAAGGGCGACATCCCCGTCATCTCCGCCATGACCGTCGTCATCGTCATCGTCGTCATCGTCGTCACTGCTCCTTCCTGCGGTCGGCCGCGTGCCGGGCCCGGGAGGCGGTGGAGCCGGTGAGGGCCGACTCGATGGCGCTCATCCGGTCGGCCAGCAGGGCGAGGGCCGCGGTCGCCCGGGTGAGGGGGTCGTCGGTGGGACCCCCGAGGGCCTGGGCGCGGGCGTGGGCGGACTTCAGCTCTTCCCAGCGGACGGCCTGTTCATGGGTGAGGGTGCCGCGCAGTTCGGCCAGTTTCAGCAGGTTGGCCTCGGCTCCGCCGGTGAGGGTCTGGGCCTCGGCGGTGAAGTGGTCGTCGAGGACGGCGGAGAGTTCGACGGCGTTCATGACGGTCCTCAGCCGCTGGGCGATCTTGTTCATGGTGCGGTAGGAGCCCTGGAGCCGGAACGGCGGCTCGGTGCGCGTCGCCTCCGACTGGGCTGCGGAGGCGATGTAGGCGGCGTTGACCGCGAGGACCGTCTCGCGCGCGGTGAGCAGGTGGCGCAGCACGGCGACGATCTGCTCCACCTCGGCGGGCGCGTAGGGGTGGGTGAGCCGGTCGGCGCGGGCCGCGGGGTCGCCGGAGGCGAGCCGGAGCAGCAGGTCCAGGTCGCGGCGGGCGCGGCCGGCCAGCGGAGCGAGGACCGGGTTCGCGGTGAGCGCGTTCTCCAGGAAACTGAGCGCGAAGACGTCCTCCTTGCCGGTCAGTACGTCGCCGAGGTTCCAGACGTCGGCGCGGTTGGCGAGCATGTCCGGGACGCGGAAGCGGTCGCCGGACTCGGTGCGGCGGGTGGCGTCGCACAGCGGGATGAACTTCTGCAGCAGCTCCGGCGAGGTGTGCTGGATGTCGTCCAGGAGCAGCAGGGTGTTGTTGCCCGCCGCCAGCGCGAAGTTGATCTTCTCGATCTCCCGGCGGGCCGTGGCGTTCGGCGCCTCGGCCGGATCCAGCGAGGTGACGGCGTGGCCGAGGGCCGGGCCGCTGACCTTGACCAGCATCAGGCCGAGGCGGTCGGCGACGTACTCCATGAGCGTGGTCTTGCCGTAGCCGGGCGGCGAGACGAGCAGCAGCAGGCCGCCGGTGTCGGTGCGCCTGGTCTCGCCGGCGGTGCCGAGCTGGCGGGCGAGGCTGTCGCCGATGAGGGGCAGGTAGACCTCGTCGATGAGCCGGTTGCGGACGAACGCCGCCATGGAGCGCGGGCGGTGGTCGTCCAGGCGCAGCCGGGTGCGCTCGGCGTCCACCAGGGCGGTGCGCCGGCGCTGGTAGGCGCGGAAGGCGGGAACGTCGCCCTCCGCGAACCGCCTCGTCCGGGCCAGGAACTCGTCGATCCGCAGGGTGAGGGTGCGGCCCGTGATGCGCGGGTGGGTGCCGAGCAGGCCCTCGGCCGCGGTCACCGGGGAGACCTCGGACTCGTACCGCGTCAGGTCCGGGCACAGCTCGGCGGCCACCGCCTCGGCCAGGTCCCCGGCGGCGATCCCGGTCCCGGTGGAGGTGACGTACGCCGACAGCCACGCCCCGGCCAGCTGACGGCGCGCGGCGAGGTCGTCGAGCGCGGCCAGGTCCTCGTCGTAGGCGGAACTGCCCACCGTGCGGCGGAACTTGTCGAGCAGGGTGCGAGTGGCGGCGCTGACGACGAAGCCGTCGGGGCCGGTGGTCAGCTCCTCGAAGAGGTACGCGGCCGCGGCGCGGGCCAGGGCGTACGCGCCCGCGGTGACCGCTCCGTCACCGGCGCCCGCGGACGCCGGTGCGGCGCCGCTCGCGTGGGCCTTCGCGGCCCCGGCCGCGAAGACCGGTCCGGCGCCACCCGCGGACGCCGGTGCGCCCCCGCCCCCGAAGAGCAGTCCCGCGCCACCCGGGTACGCCGGCCCGTGGCCGCCCGCAGAGGCCAGACCGTGACCACCCGCAGGCGCCAAGCCCAGACCACCCGCAGGCGCCAAGCCCAGACCACCCGCAGGCGCCAAGCCCAGACCGCCCACAGGCGCCAGGCCGTGACCACCCACGGACTCCAGACCGTGACCACCCGCAGACGCAAAGCCCTGACCACCCACAGGCGCCAGACCGTGACCACCCGCGGGCATCGGAGCGGGGCCGCCCGCGGATGCCGGGCCGCCGTCGGCCGGCGGCGTGTGGCCGGTGGTGCTCGACGACCAGGCCGCGATCGCCTCCGCCAGTTCCGTCTCCAGTTCGGCGATCGCCGGGGACGGGCCGAAGGTGTCGCGGGCACGGGCCAGGGAGACGGCCCGGCGGCTCCAGGTCGCGCGGGCCGCGGGCGTGGTGCCGTGGGTCCAGAACAGCTGGGCGGCGGCGCGGGCGGCGGGTTCGTGGCGCAGGGGGCCGGCCTGCTCGTACAGGGGGAGCAGGGCGGTCAGGATCGCCGCGGCGTCGTGGTCGTGGACGCCGCGCTCGTGGCCCTCGTCGTACGCCTCCTCCGCGGCCCCGCGCACCAGGGCGGGCAGGTCGTCGGCCGCCGCCAGGGCGGCCGGGCCGTGCTCGCGCAGCAGACGGGCGGCCAGGTGCTCGGCGCGGTACACCTCGGGCGACTCGGACGGCAGCCGGCGGTCCCAGTAGGGGCGGGTGGCCGCGAAGTCCGGGTCGGTGACCGGGGCGCGGTAGTCGGTGCCGGTCAGGGCGAAGGCGAGACCGTCGCCGTGCGGGACCAGGGTGAGGTCGAGGGGCTGGGTGGTGACGGCGAAGCGGTGGGTGCCCAGGCGGAGGGTGCGGCCGCCGTCGGCGTACAGGTCGGTGCGGTCGCGCAGGGCGCGGGCCGCCTCCTGGCGGGCGGACTTCAGGCGGCCGTCCAGCTCCTCCGCCCGTACCGGGTCGCCGAGTTCGCGCAGCTCCTCGGCGGTGCGGCGGGCCTTGGCGACCAGCGGGTCGGAGGCGAAGAAGGTGCTGACGGCGTCGGCGTCGGCCAGGGTGGCCGCGCGCCGGGCGATCGTCTCCAGTACGCGGGCCGCGGAGGCGGCGAGCTGTTCGGCGCGGCGGGCGCGGGCGTCCAGGAGGCTCTGCTTGCGGCCGGAGAAGGCGTCGTAGATCTCGGTGCGCTTGTCGGCGAGTTCGCCGAGGAAGTCGTCGAACTCGGCGAACCGGGACTCCAGGTTCTCCAGCCGGACCAGCAGGGAGGCGAGTTGCTCGTCGCAGGCCTCGGGGTCGTCCGCGGCGGCCAGCGCGCCGGTGACGGCCTGGCCGAGCAGCGCGAACTCGGCGGCGAACTCGGCGCGGCCCTCCTGGTCGCGCAGCTCCCGGCGGCGGGCGTCGAGCAGGGCGCGGGCGCGGTTGACGCCGCCGAGCACCTCGGCGATGCGTTCCAGGACGGAGGTGCGCACGGTGGCGTCGCCGATGTCGAGGCCGGCGACGACCTCGGTGACCGTGCGCAGGCTGCCGGCGAGGTCGTCGAGCCGGTCGGCGACCGGGGCGGCCTCGGCGACGGAGCCGATCGACTCGGCGTCGGCGACGAGGCGTTCGACCTCGTCGTGGTGGTCGGCGAAGGCGTCCTCGCGGGCCAGGGAGGCGACGGCCCGCTGCCCGAAGCCGGCGAGGTCGGACTCCGCCTCGGCGGCGAGTTCGTCGATGCGGGCGGTGTCGGCGTACCGCATCTCCTTCAGGGTCAGCAAGTGGCCCTGTACCTGACGGAGTTCGCTCAGCCCGGCGACCCAGGCGGCGGCGCCGCGCGGGGCCTCGCCGCGCAGCCGGCGCACCACCGCGGCGAGCCGTTCGGCGGCGGCCTCGAG
>NZ_QFDQ01000248.1 GCF_003270085.1 Streptomyces triticisoli
CGAGGCGAGCGGCGCGGGTGGCGCGGGGCGGACCGGGGCCGGTGGGCGCGGTGGCAGTGCCTTCGGGTTCGGGGGGCCGGGGCGCGGGTCGGGCGCCGGGGCCGGGGGCGATGGGCGCATCCGGGCGGAGACCGACCAGTACATGGACGACCTGCGTGAGCTGCAGGAGCGGTACGGCGACGCCGAGGCCGCCCAGGGCGAGGTGAGCGTCCGCTGGGCGTACGAGATCGTCGGGCCGGCGGTGGCCGGTGCGGTGGTGCTGGGGATTCTGCTGGCGGTGGGTTGACGGGCGCGTCGGTGGTTCGGGACGCGTCGGTTCGGTGGTTCGGGAAGGGTGCCCCTCCGTGTGAGGGGCACCCTTTCGTTCCCGGTACGGCTTCGTTCCCGGTACGGCTACGGGTCAGATGCCGGCGGCCGTGGACAGGTCCCGCTTCATCGCGGTCAGGAGCTCGGTGGCCTTGGCGTGGGCTGCCGGGAGATCGGCGCGCGTCCCTACCGGGACCACGACCTCCAGGTAGCACTTCAGCTTGGGCTCCGTGCCGCTGGGGCGGACCACCACGCGGGCGCCGTCGAGGGTGTAGCGGAGGCCGTCCGTGGGGGGCAGGGTGTCGGTGCCCTGGGTGAGATCCTCGGAGCGGGTGATCGGCAGGCCCGCGAGTTCGGTCGGAGGCTGCTCGCGCAGGCGGCGCATCGCGTCGGCGATGAGTGAGAGGTCCTGGACACGGACCGAGAGCTGGTCGGTGGCGTGCAGGCCGTGCTCGACGGCGAGGTCGTCGAGGCGGTCCAGGAGGGTCTGGTCCCTTTGTTTCAGGTGTGAGGCCAGTTCCGTGATCAGCAGGGCCGCGGTGATGCCGTCCTTGTCGCGTACGCCGTCGGGGTCCACGCAGTAGCCGAGGGCCTCCTCGTAGCCGTAGCGCAGGCCCTCCACGCGGGCGATCCACTTGAAGCCGGTGAGGGTCTCCTCGTAGGGGAGGTGCGCCTTCTCGGCGATGCGGCCGAGGAGGGAGGACGACACGATCGACTCCGCGAACGTGCCGGTGGCTCCCCGGTCGACGAGGTGGGCGCCCAGGAGCGCGCCCACCTCGTCGCCGCGCAGCATGCGCCAGTCCTCGCCGTCCCTGACCGCCACGGCGCAGCGGTCCGCGTCCGGGTCGTTGGCGATGATCAGGTCGGGGTTCGTCTCGCGGGCCTTCGCGAACGCCAGGTCCATCGCGCCGGGCTCCTCCGGGTTGGGGAAGGCCACGGTCGGGAAGTCCGGGTCCGGGTCCGCCTGCTCGGGGACCAGGTCGGGGGTGGGGAAGCCGGCGCGGGCGAAGGCGGCGAGGAGGGTGTCCTTGCCGACGCCGTGCATCGCCGTGTAGACGGTGCGGGCGGTGCGGGGGGAGCCGGGGCCCAGTACGGCGTCCGTGCGGGCGAGGTAGGCGTCGTGGATGTCCTCGCCGAGGGTGTCCCAGCCGGAGTCCGGGCGGGGGACGGTGGTGAGGGTGGTGATCGCGTCGATCTCGGCGGCGATGTCGGTGTCCGCCGGGGAGACGATCTGGGAGCCGTCGCCCAGGTAGACCTTGTAGCCGTTGTCGCGGGGCGGGTTGTGGCTGGCGGTGACCTCCACGCCGGCGACCGCGCCGAGGTGCCGGACGGCGAAGGCGAGGACGGGGGTGGGGAGCGGGCGGGGCAGTACGGCGGCGCGCAGGCCGGCGCCGGTCATGACGGCGGCGGTGTCGCGGGCGAAGTCCTCGGACTTGTGGCGGGCGTCGTAGCCGATGACGACCAGGCCGCCCGTGTGGCCGTTCTCGGTGAGGTACGCGGCGAGGCCGGCGGCGGCTCGGATGACGACGGAGCGGTTCATGCGCATGGGGCCGGCGCCGAGTTCGCCGCGCAGGCCGGCGGTGCCGAACTGGAGGGTGCCGGCGAAGCGGGCGGCGAGTTCCTTGACGTCCTCGGTGTCGATGAGGCGGGCGAGTTCGTCACGGGTGTCCGGGTCGGGGTCCTCGGCGAGCCACGCCTTGGCCCTTGCGATGAGGTCGTCGTGCACGTGGGGTCAGCCTCTCGTGTGTTGTCCTGGGGCCGGTGGGGGTGCGGGCCTTGCGTCTGCGGTGCGTGCGTGGGTGGGTCGGGGCCGTGGGGGTGCGTCCAGCCCGCCGCGCACGGGCGTACTGCTCCGGGTTGTCGGGTTGGACTGGGCAGAGACGAAGTATGCGGCGGGCTGCTGACGCACCCCCACGGCCCCTTCCGCCGTCGTGCGGCTCTCCCACCGTCGTGGTGGATGTTGTCGGGTACCCCGGGGGTGTTTTACAGGCGGTCCAGTACCTGGGCCAGGAGGGAGCCCATGCGGGTGGCGCTGTCCCGGCCTGCCTGGAGGACCTCCTCGTGGTTGAGGGGTTCGCCGGTCATGCCGGCGGCGAGGTTGGTGACCAGGGAGATGCCGAGGACCTCGGCGCCGGCCTCGCGGGCGGCGATGGCCTCCAGGACCGTGGACATGCCGACCAGGTCCGCGCCGATGACGCGGGCCATGCGGATCTCGGCCGGCGTCTCGTAGTGCGGGCCGGGGAACTGGGCGTAGACGCCTTCTTCGAGGGTGGGGTCGACCTCCTTGCACAGGGCGCGCAGGCGGGGGGAGTAGAGGTCGGTGAGGTCGACGAAGTTGGCGCCGACGATCGGGGAGGTGGCCGTCAGGTTGATGTGGTCGCTGATCAGCACGGGCTGGCCGGGGCGCATGCCCTCGCGCAGGCCGCCGCAGCCGTTGGTGAGCACGATCGTCTTGCATCCGGCCGAGACGGCGGTGCGTACGCCGTGGGCCACGGCGGCCACGCCGCGGCCCTCGTAGTAGTGGGTGCGGCCGAGGAAGACCAGGGCGCGCTTGTTCCCGGTGGCGTACGAGCGGATCCTGCCGCCGTGGCCCTCCACCGCCGGCGGCGGGAATCCGGGCAGCTCGGTGACCTGGAGCTCGGCGTCGGGAGTTCCCAGGGCGTCGACGGCCGGAGCCCAGCCGGAGCCCATCACGAGGGCGACGTCGTGGGTCTCGGCACCGGTGAGTTCCCGCAGGCGCGCGGCGGCGGCGTCGGCGGCGGCGTGTGGGTCGCCCTGGAGGTCGTCCGGAAGTAGAGATGCGTTCACGTTGATGAGAGTAGCCGGTATTCGCCTACGCGCGTAGATGAACGAGATCGCGGGAGTGCGATCGTTGTCTTGTCGTTTCCGACGGGGGCGGCGAGAAGGCGCTGCGTCGAGTCGGGTCGGTCGCCTGTGACGAGGACGTCTTCGTCGTCGAGGACCGCTGCGGCGAGAATCAGCAGCCTCGTCCGGCTGACCGTGTACCTCACCAGGATGTCCTCCGTGAGGCGGATCGTGCGGTCGGGTCCGGTGGAGCCCGCGGGACGGGAGACGGACGGGAAAGGATCGCGTGCCAGTAGGGCGACGCCCCTGTCGAAGGTGGTGCGGCGGCGGTCGTCGAGCCCGTCTCGGGTCCTGGCGGCCCGCACGGTGAAGTGGGTCTCGTGCGGGGGCGTGCGGGCCATGTGCTCTCCGGGCGGTGCGGGGACGGCCCCACGGTAGGGGGTGGGGCCGGTCAGCACGGTCTCTTGCGCAGCTCCATCACGTAATCGTGCGGCGCTCCCGCCGATTCCGCTGCGTCGGCGATCTCGCCGAGGTAGCGGGCGGAGGGGAGGCCGCCCTCGTAGGCGTTGAGGACGTAGGTCCAGGCGGGTTCCTCTCCGTCGAGGGTGTGGGCGCGGACGCGTGTGCGACGGTAGAGGTCCAGGCTCACGCCCACCCAGCGGTCGAGGGGATCCTCGTCCATGGGGGCGATGTCGTACAGCGCGACGAAGACCTGCGAGAGCGGGTCCTCGACGAGTGTGGCCAGCGCGCCCTCCCAGCCCATGTGCTCGCCGCCGAAGGTCAGCCGCCAGCCGTTCAGCCAGCCCGTGGCGCGCAGCGGCGAGTGCGGGGCGCGGCGGGACATCAGCCGCGCGTCGAGGTTGCCGGCGTACGCGGCGTAGAGCGACATGAGTCGAGCGTACGGCAGCCGCACTCTCGCCCCGCCGATCTCAGGGGCAACGGAAAACGGGGGGTCGCGCCCCGGGGCAGTAGCACCTTGAGCAGTGCGGGACAATGGAGTACGTGACTCGGATCGTGATCATCGGTGGTGGACCCGGCGGCTACGAAGCAGCGCTGGTGGCGGCGCAGCTCGGCGCGGAGGTGACCGTCGTCGACTGCGACGGTCTGGGCGGAGCGTCGGTGCTGACCGACTGCGTGCCGTCGAAGACGCTCATCGCTACGGCCGAGGTGATGACCACCTTCGAATCGTCGCACCAGGAACTGGGGATCACCGTCGCCGACGCTCCGTCCGACAGGGGCTCCGCCGCGGGTCCCCCGATGGAGCAGCCCGTCCGGGTGGTGGGTGTCGACCTGGGGAAGGTCAACCGCCGGGTGAAGCGGCTGGCGCTCGCCCAGTCCCACGACATCACCGCGTCCGTGACGCGGGCCGGCGCCCGGGTGATGCGCGGGCGTGGCCGGCTGGAGGGCATGCAGGCGCTCGACGGGTCGCGGAAGGTCGTCGTCACGGCGGCGGACGGCAGTGAGGAGGAGCTCACCGCGGACGCGGTGCTCATCGCGACCGGCGGGCACCCGCGCGAGCTGCCCGACGCCCAGCCGGACGGCGAGCGCATCCTGACCTGGACCCAGGTCTACGACCTCACCGAGCTTCCCGAGGAGCTCATCGTGGTGGGGTCCGGTGTGACCGGTGCGGAGTTCGCCGGTGCCTACCAGGCGCTCGGGTCGAAGGTCACGCTCGTCTCGTCCCGGGACCGCGTGCTGCCGGGCGAGGACCCGGACGCGGCGGCCGTGCTGGAGGACGTCTTCCGGCGTCGCGGCATGAACGTCATGGCGCGCTCGCGGGCCGCCGCGGCCAAACGGGTCGGGGACCGGGTGGAGGTGACCCTGGCCGACGGGCGTGTCATCAGCGGCTCGCACTGTCTGATGGCCGTCGGCGCCATTCCGAACAGCGCGGGGCTCGGCCTGGAGGAGGCCGGAGTCAGGCTGCGCGAGTCCGGTCACATCTGGACCGACAAGGTGTCGCGGACGACGGCTCCGGGCGTGTACGCGGCCGGTGACGTGACCGGTGTCTTCGCGCTGGCGTCGGTGGCGGCGATGCAGGGACGTATCGCCATGTACCACTTCCTGGGCGACACGGTGGCCCCGCTGAACCTCAAGACGGTCTCGGCCAACGTCTTCACCGACCCCGAGATCGCCACCGTCGGCTACAGCCAGGCCGACGTGGACGCCGGCAAGATCGACGCCTGCTGCGTGAAGCTGCCGCTGCTGCGCAACCCGCGCGCCAAGATGCAGGGCATCCGGGACGGCTTCGTCAAGATCTTCTGCCGGCCGGGTACGGGCATCGTGGTCGGCGGTGTGGTCGTGGCGCCGCGCGCATCGGAGCTCATCCACCCCATCTCGATCGCCGTCGACAACAACCTGACGGTCGAACAGGTCGCGAAGGCCTTCACCGTGTACCCCTCGCTGTCGGGGTCGATCGCCGAGGTGGCGCGGCAGTTGCACACGCGCAAGACGACGGGTGAGGGGTAGGACGTCCCGGCGGCCGGGCTCCGGCACGTGGGGGGGCTGAGTCCTATACCACCTCATGCCCTGCCGTGCGAACAACTTCTGCTATTCGGCGCAAACCGCTGAAAGCAGACGGTCGCTGGCGTTACTGTCAGTTTCGTGTTCGCTGCTGAACGTCGCCAACTGATCCTCGAAATGGTGCGAGCGAACGGTGCCGTGTCGCTCCGTGAGCTCGCCCGCGTCGTCCAGACCTCCGAAGTGACCGTACGGCGGGACGTGCGGGCACTGGAGGCCGAAGGACTCCTCGACCGCCGGCACGGCGGTGCGGTACTCCCGGGCGGGTTCACCCGGGAGTCCGGCTTCCCGCAGAAGTCGCACCTCGCGACCGCGGAGAAGACGGCCATCGCCGACCTCGCCGCGGGACTCGTCGAAGAGGGCGAGGCGATCGTCGTCGGGGCGGGTACGACCACGCAGGAGCTGGCGCGCCGGCTCGCCCGGGTGCCCGGCCTGACCGTCGTCACCAACTCCCTCCTGGTCGCCCAGGCACTGGCCCACGCCAACCGGGTGGAGGTCGTGATGACCGGCGGCACCCTGCGCGGCTCCAACTACGCGCTCGTCGGCTCGGGAGCGGAGCAGTCGCTGCACGGCCTGCGGGTGTCCAAGGCGTTCCTCTCGGGGAACGGCCTGACCGCCGAGCGGGGGCTGTCCACCTCCAACATGCTGTCGGCCTCCGTCGACCGGGCCCTCGTCCAGGCCGCCGCGGAGGTCGTGGTCCTCGCCGACCACACCAAGCTCGGTACGGACACGATGTTCCAGACCGTGCCGACCGAGCTCATCACCCGCCTGGTGACGGACGAGCCCCCGGCCCACGACGACCGCGCGGCCACCGAGCTCCAGGCCCTGGCGGACCAGGGCGTCCAGATCTCCGTGGCGGGCGGGACAGGAACGTCGGCGGTCGACCACCCTCCGGCCCGCGGCGACCGCCGCCGGGACGTCCCCCTCCCGGGGCCGCGCCGCACCCAGCCCCCGGGCGCGAACTTCCGCCCGGCGCCCCTGGGCGGGGACCAGGCCACGGGAACGGAACGGCCGACGGCCAGGGTGGCGGATCTCCGGAGGCGGTGAGGCGGTCGGCCGCGCCGCGAACGGCGCGCGGTCTCAGTAGTGGCTCGCGACGACGACGTACGCCGCCGCGACCACCAGCGCGACGCAGCCGACGGCCACGGCGATCAGTCCGAGGCCGAGCAGCCCGGTCACCCCCGCGATCACCTTCCACCCCAGCCGCGTCACCCGGTCGGCTTCACGGCGCGCCTCGTCGTGGTCGCCGTCGGCGTACCAGTCGTCCTCGGTCATGGCCTGAGCTTGTCGTGGTCGGTGCCGCGGCGGTAGGGCGCGGCACCGGGGTGAGGTGACGGGGGTGAGGTGACGGGGGCAAAGCACGGCGCCCGGCGGCCCGCTCTCGCGGTTCGCCGGGCGCCCAGTGGTGTGGTGGGGAATCAGTCCTTGATCTCGCAGATGACGGCGCCGGAGGTGATCGACGCGCCGACCTCGGCGGTCAGGCCCTTGACGGTGCCCGTCTTGTGGGCGTTGAGGGGCTGTTCCATCTTCATGGCCTCCAGGACGACGACCAGGTCGCCCTCCTTGACCTCCTGGCCCTCCTCCACGGCGATCTTGACGATGGTGCCCTGCATCGGGGAGGCCAGGGTGTCGCCGGAGGCGACGGGGCCGGACTTCTTCGCCGCGCGGCGCTTGGGCTTGGCGCCCGCCGCCAGGCCGGTGCGGGCCAGGGACATGCCCAGGGACGCGGGGAGGGAGACCTCCAGGCGCTTGCCGCCGACCTCGACGACGACCGTCTCGCGGCCCGTCTCCTCGTCCGCCTCCGCGGTGTCGGCGGAGGCGGCGAAGGGCTTGATGTCGTTGACGAACTCGGTCTCGATCCAGCGGGTGTGGACCGTGAACGGGTCGGTGGAGCCGGTCAGCTCGGGGGCGAAGGCCGGGTCCTTCACGACCGCGCGGTGGAACGGGATCGCGGTGGCCATGCCCTCGATGTGGAACTCCTGCAGCGCGCGGGCGGCGCGCTGCAGGGCCTCGGCGCGGGTGCGGCCGGTGACGATCAGCTTGGCCAGCAGGGAGTCCCAGGCCGGGCCGATGACACTGCCGGACTCCACGCCGGCGTCCAGGCGGACGCCGGGACCGGTGGGCGGGTCGAACCTGGTCACCGTGCCGGGGGCGGGCAGGAAGCCCCGGCCCGGGTCCTCGCCGTTGATGCGGAACTCGAAGGAGTGGCCGCGCAGCGGCGGGTCGTCGTAGCCCAGCTCCTCGCCGACGGCGATGCGGAACATCTCGCGCACCAGGTCGATGCCGGCGACCTCCTCGGTGACCGGGTGCTCGACCTGCAGGCGGGTGTTGACCTCCAGGAAGGAGATCGTGCCGTCCTGGCCGACCAGGAACTCGACCGTGCCGGCGCCGACGTAGCCGGCCTCCTTCATGATCGCCTTGGAGGCGCGGTACAGCTCGGCGACCTGCTCGTCGGAGAGGAACGGAGCGGGGGCCTCCTCGACGAGCTTCTGGTGGCGGCGCTGCAGGGAGCAGTCACGGGTGGAGACGACCACCACGTTGCCGTGCTGGTCGGCCAGGCACTGCGTCTCCACGTGCCGGGGGCGGTCCAGGTAGCGCTCGACGAAGCACTCGCCGCGGCCGAAGGCGGCGACCGCCTCACGGACGGCGGAGTCGTACAGCTCGGGGACCTCCTCCAGCGTGCGGGCGACCTTCAGGCCGCGCCCGCCGCCGCCGAAGGCGGCCTTGATGGCGATCGGCAGGCCGTGCTGCTCGGCGAAGGCCACGACCTCCTCGGCGCCGGAGACGGGGTCGGGGGTGCCGGCCACCAGCGGGGCGCCGGCGCGCTGGGCGATGTGCCTCGCGGCGACCTTGTCGCCCAGGTCGCGGATGGCCTGCGGCGGCGGGCCGATCCAGATCAGGCCGGAGTCCAGGACGGCCTGGGCGAAGTCGGCGTTCTCCGAGAGGAAGCCGTAACCGGGGTGGATCGCGTCCGCGCCGGACTCCTTGGCGGCCTTCAGGACCTTGTCGAAGTCCAGGTAGCTGGTGGCCGGGGTGTCACCGCCCAGGGCGAACGCCTCATCCGCGGCGCGGACATGCAGAGCGTCCCGGTCCGGGTCGGCATAGACGGCCACGCTCGCGATTCCGGCGTCCCGGCAGGCCCGGGCCACGCGGACAGCGATTTCGCCACGGTTGGCGATGAGCACCTTGCGCACGATTGAGGCTCCCTCCTTGAAACAAGCCGAGTTTAGGGACAGCCGACACGACACTTCGACCCGTCCCCAATGGTGAGCTTGCCCACACGGAGCGTGACTCGAGGCTCGCTCGACCTGCGAAATACCTTGTCACAACGCTGTACGCGGGGCTCCTCCAGAAAACCCTAGCCTCCGATGTGGCCAAGGTCTCTGTGAGAGCGTGCTGCGGCCCACCTCGTTTCTTTGTGGAGTTCCTACGAATGGCCCAATGAATCTTTGCCCTCGACAGAACTCTTGTCCCGTGGTTTACCCGTTAGTAGCGTTCGCGGTGTCTCGACAGTACTGGCGGTAACCAGGCTCTGGACGGAGCGGCAGACGGAAGTGGGTGGGGCCGGTGGTGCGCAGACCGGTGGCGTGGGTGGTGGCGGTCGTGCTCTTCGCGGAGGCGTTCGCGGTGGCGGCGCTGAACTGGTTCCTCGGCGAGCTCGTGCACCGGCAGCAGATGTCCCTGGCGGACCTGGATCCGAACGTGATGTCGACGTCGTCGAAGATCGGTGGCGTGCTCCTCGGCCTCTACTTCGCCCTGTGCGGCCTGGTGGCCCTGCTGGTCGCGGTGCGGGGCCACCGCCCGGCCGGTCTCGGCCGCGCCCTGCTGGTCAGCGTGGCCGTGGTGCACGGGCTGCTGGGCGCCCTCGCCTGGGGGCTGGTGGGCTGGAGGGGGTTCCTGTTCATGGTGCTGGTGCTCGGGCTCGTCGTGCTGCTGCTGATGACGCACGACCACAAGGAGGGGCCGGCCGGTGCGGGGCCGGCCGGTGCGGTGCCGGGTGGCGGCCCGGAGGGGGACGCCCCGGTGAGCGGGGTTCCCCCCGTCCCGGTCACCCCTCCGGCCGAGCCCAGCACTCCCTGATCCCCCTGACCCCGCCGATCAGTCCTCGGTCCGGGGCGCCCACAACTCGGTGATGCCCACGCCCAGTTCGGCCAGCAGCCGGCGGATCAGGGGCAGGCTGATGCCGATGACGTTGCCGTGGTCGCCGTCGATGCCGTCGATGAACGGAGCCGAGCGGCCGTCCAGGGTGAAGGCGCCGGCGACGTGCAGCGGCTCGCCGGAGCCGACGTACGCGGCGATCTCCTCGTCCGTCGGTTCGCCGAAGTGCACCACGGTGGAGGCGGTGCCCGAGGCGTACCGTCCGCGCGTCGTGTCCCAGACGCAGTGCCCGGTCTGGAGGGTGCCGGCCCGCCCGCGCATCGCCTTCCAGCGGGCGGTGGCCTCCTCGGCGTCGGCGGGCTTGCCGAGGGCCTGGCCGTCCAGGTCGAGCACCGAGTCGCAGCCGATGACCAGCGCACCCTGGATCTCCGGCCGGGCCGCCACCACGGAGGCTTTCGCCTCGGCCAGCGCGAGTGCCAGCTCGGCGGGGGTGGGCGCGGTGATCGCGTCCTCGTCGATGCCGCTGACGACGACCTCCGGGTCGAACCCGGCCTGCCGGAGCAGCCCGAGCCGGGCGGGGGACTGGGAGGCGAGCACGAGTCGGCGGCGCGGCTGATCTGTCATACGGTCAGCGTATCGACGGCGTCGGCCGGACTCACCTCAGTCCGATCGCCAACATCGCCAGCAGCATGGCCACCGCGATGAGAACACCCAGCCGCCGCAGCATCTCCTGCGTGTCCCGCAGTTCCTTCGGCGGCTCGTTCTCGGGGTCGGACCACAGCATTCTCCGATCGTCCGGCGCGGGCCGGGCCCGGCGCCTGAGTACGCGTACTCAACTTGGGAGGCCCCGGCCGCGGGTCCGCGACGTGAGCCGGTCGGCGAGGAGCGGCTACGGGCCGGGGCCGCGGGACTGGGATGCGGGTTGCGGGGGGTGCGGGCCGGAGGTGCGGGGGGCAGGGCTCCGCCGGGGTTCGGGGAGGAGCCCCGGGACGGGACTCCTCCCCGAACCGAGACCGGCTGGCGGGTGGGCAAAGCGGAGTGCGGGGGCGGAGCCCCCGCCGGGGCGGACCGCCGGGCTCAGCCGGGCCAGTACGTGCGGGCCCAGGCCGTGGGGCCCGGTTGCGGGACGGCGTGGGTGGCGAGGCGCGAGGGGTCGGACCAGGAGTCACGCGGGCGGGTGGCGGCGCCGGGCGGCACGATGGTCGCCGCCGCGGCGCGCGCCCGGACCACCGCCAGGGCGGCGGCGAGCTCCTCCGGGGTCGGATTGCCTCGTACGACCTTGATCACAGCGGCTCCTTACAGGGGGATGTTGCCGTGCTTCTTCGGAGGCAGGGATTCCCGCTTGGTGCGCAGCTGACGCAGGCCGCGCACGATGTGGGAGCGGGTGTTCGAGGGCATGATCACGGCGTCGACGTAGCCGCGCTCGGCCGCGACGTAGGGGTTGAGGAGGGTGTCCTCGTACTCCTGGATGAGGCGCGCCCGGGTCGCCTCGCCTTCTCCTGAGGCCTCCGCCTCGGCGATGGCGCGGCGGTGCAGGATGTTGACCGCGCCCTGGGCGCCCATGACGGCGATCTGCGCGGTCGGCCAGGCCAGGTTGAGGTCGGCGCCCAGGTGCTTGGAGCCCATGACGTCGTACGCCCCGCCGAACGCCTTCCGCGTGATCACGGTGATCAGCGGGACGGTGGCCTCGGCGTAGGCGAAGATCAGCTTGGCGCCGCGGCGGATGATCCCGGTGTGCTCCTGGTCGACGCCGGGCAGGAAGCCGGGGACGTCGACGAAGGTCAGCACCGGCACGTTGAAGGCGTCGCAGGTGCGGACGAAGCGCGCGGCCTTCTCGGACGCGTCGATGTCCAGGCAGCCCGCGAACTGCATCGGCTGGTTGGCGACGATGCCGACCGGCCGGCCCTCCACCCGCCCGAAGCCGGTGATGATGTTCGGCGCGAACAGCGGCTGGGTCTCGAAGAACTCGGCGTCGTCCAGGACGTGCTCGATCACCGTGCGCATGTCGTACGGCTGGTTCGCGCTGTCCGGGATGACCGTGTCCAGCTCCAGGTCCTCCTCGGAGACCGTCAGGTCCGCCTCCTCGGGGAAGACCGGCGGCTCGGAGAGGTTGTTGGACGGCAGGTACGACAGCAGCTGCTTGACGTACTCGATGGCGTCCTTCTCGTCCACGGCCATGTGGTGGGCCACGCCGGAGGCGGTGTTGTGGGTGCGGGCGCCGCCCAGCTCCTCGAAGCCGACGTCCTCGCCGGTGACCGTCTTGATGACGTCCGGGCCGGTGATGAACATGTGCGAGGTCTGGTCGACCATGATCGTGAAGTCGGTGATCGCGGGGGAGTACACCGCGCCGCCCGCGCACGGGCCCACGACCAGGCTGATCTGCGGGATGACGCCGGAGGCGTGGGTGTTGCGGCGGAAGATCTCGCCGTACGCCCCGAGCGAGGCGACGCCCTCCTGGATACGGGCACCGCCCGAGTCGTTGATCCCGATGACCGGGCAGCCGGTCTTCAGGGCGAAGTCCATCACCTTGACGATCTTCTGCCCGTAGACCTCGCCGAGGGCTCCGCCGAAGACGGTGAAGTCCTGCGAGAAGACGGCGACCGGGCGGCCGTCCACGGTGCCGTAGCCGGTGACGACGCCGTCCCCGTACGGGCGGTTCTTGTCCAGCCCGAAGTGGGTGGATCGGTGCTGGGCGAACTCGTCGAGCTCGACGAAGGAGCCCTCGTCGAGCAGCAGCTCGATCCGCTCACGTGCCGTCAGCTTGCCCTTGGCGTGCTGTTTCTCGACGGCGCGTTCCGAACCGGCGTGCGTGGCTTCCTTGATACGGCGCTGGAGATCCGCGAGCTTGCCCGCGGTCGTACGGATGTCGATCTCTTGGCGCTCTTCCGGCTCGGACATCGGGATCGCGGCTCCCTGCCTGCTCAAAAGGGGGGGACGATTACTCATTCGTAGAGTAGTGGGGGGCCCACTGATCAGCAGTGCGGCGTTTGCCACACCTAGGGTGGCTTGCATGACGCCCCGAGATGCAGCAGACAACGGCCCCGAAAACACTCCGCGGGGCAGCCGCTGGTCCGACCTCGACCGACCGCCCCTGAACGCCACGGCCCTGCGGCGTGGGCTGGTCCGTGCGGGCGGCCTGTGGTCCGAGCTGGACCTGGTGCAGCGCACCGGCTCCACCAACTCCGACCTCGTGGCCCGAGCCGCCGCCGGCACGGTGGCCGAGGGTGCCGTCCTGGTCGCCGAGGAGCAGACCGCCGGCCGGGGCCGTCTGAACCGCCAGTGGGCGGCTCCGCCCCGCTCCGGCCTGTTCTTCTCGGTTCTGCTGCGGCCCCGCGAGGTGCCGGTGGCCCGCTGGGGCTGGCTGCCCCTGCTCACCGGGGTCGCGGTGGCGACCGGCCTGTCCCGCGCCGCCGGGGTCGATACGGCGCTGAAGTGGCCCAACGACCTGCTGGTCACCGTCGGAGGGGAGGAGCGCAAGGCCGGCGGCATCCTGGCCGAGCGGGCCGGTGACGACGGGGTGGTCGTCGGAGTCGGCATCAACGTCAGCCTGAGTCAGGACGAGCTGCCGGTCCCCCAGGCCGGTTCGCTGGCCCTGGCCGGTGCGGTGAACACGGACCGCGATCCGCTGCTGCGGGCGATGCTGCGTTCCCTGGAGGACTGGTACGTGCGGTGGCGCGCGGCGGGCGGCGACGCGGCGGCGAGCGGCCTGCAGGAGACGTACGCGGCGGGCTGCGCCACGCTCGGCCGGCTGGTCCGTGCGGAGCTGCCGGGGGACCGGTCGGTGGTGGGGGAGGCAGTCGCGGTGGACGGGGACGGGCGTCTGGTCATCGCCACGGAGGAGGGAGTGCAGGAACCGGTGGGGGCGGGGGACATCGTCCACTTGAGGCCTGCGTAAACCTGCCGTGGGCTGCTGCGGGGAGGAGGAGTGGTTCACCCGCGCGTGCGGGGTGCCCTCCCCGGGTTGCTTCGGGCAGGGGGTGCCCCCGGCGCTGCTTCGAGCAGGGGCGCCCCAGGCGTTCAGCACCGGGGAAGGTGCGACTGCCCGCAGATGTGTGGGTGCCACGAAAACGCCGGTCAGCTCGTTCCCGGCGCAACCTGGCGGAGTGAGCTGGCGCACAGCTGCCGTAGAGTTGAGGCCGGTCGATACCTGACCGCGGCAGATCGGAAGGGCAGCAGGCGTGACCGTCGACGACACGGGCTCCGGCGCGGACGCGGACGGCCGGGAGGAGCCTCCCCCACGCTCGTCTTCACTCGAGCGGGAGGACTCCCAGCCCTCCGACTCCGGCGACGACCCTCTCGCACTGCGTCTCGAACAGCTCATCCTGGGCGCGGAGCGGCGCTACACCCCCTTCCAGGCGGCCCGCAGCGCCGGTGTCTCCATGGAGCTGGCCTCCCGCTTCTGGCGGGCCATGGGCTTCGCCGACATAGGCCAGGCCAGGGCGCTGACGGAGGCCGACGTCCTGGCCCTGCGCCGGCTCGCCGGTCTGGTCGAGGCGGGGCTGCTCAGCGAGGCCATGGCCGTGCAGGTGGCCCGGTCCACCGGACAGACCACCGCCCGGCTGGCCGAGTGGCAGATCGACTCCTTCCTGGAGGGCCTGACCGAGCCGCCCGAGCCGGGCATGACGCGCACCGAGGTGACGTACCCGATCATCGAGCTGCTGCTGCCCGAGCTGCAGGAGTTCCTGGTCTACGTCTGGCGCCGCCAGCTCTCCGCCTCGGCGGGCCGGGTGGTGCAGGCCGCCGACGACGAGGAGATGGTCGACCGGCGCCTGGCCGTGGGCTTCGCGGACCTGGTCGGCTTCACCCGGCTGACCCGCCGGATGGAGGAGGAGGAGCTCGGCGAGCTCGTCGAGGCCTTCGAGACGACCGCGGCCGACCTGGTGGCGGCGCGCGGCGGACGGCTCATCAAGACGCTCGGCGACGAGGTGCTGTACGTGGCCGACGACGCCGGTACGGCAGCGGACATCGCCCTGCGGCTGGTGGAGACCATGGCGAACGACGAGACGATGCCCGAGCTGCGCGTGGGCATGGCGTTCGGCACGGTGACCACCCGGATGGGCGATGTGTTCGGTACGACCGTCAACCTGGCCTCCCGGCTCACCTCCATAGCCCCGCGCGACGGCGTGCTCGTGGACAGCGCCTTCGCCGAGGGACTGATCCGCACCGGGGACGCCCCGGCCTCCGAGGCGGAGGCGGCCGAGGCCGCGGCCGCCGCGGAGAAGGAGGGCGAGGAGCCGCCGACGTACCGCTTCGCGCTGCAGCCGATGTGGCAGCGGCCGGTGCGTGGGCTGGGCGTGGTCCAACCGTGGCTGCTCACGCGACGGGACGACGTCACGCCGTAAGGGCGGCGGCACCGCCGTAAGGCGTAGTGGCCCGGCTCAGTGGGGCGCCGCCCCGAGCTGGATGCCGACGCACAGCCCGATGAGCGGGACACACAGACCGTCCCCGTTCCCGCCCCCGTCCCTGCCTCCCTCTCCCCCTCCGCCTTCGCCGGACGGGGGTGGCGGGCTGTGCGTACCGCGACCCGGGGCCGGTGTGGAACGCGGGGGCGGGTCGTTGGTGCCGGGTGGCTCGGGCGCTCCGGTGGGTGCCCGGTGCTCCGGCGGGTCGGGGTCCTCGGGGATCGTCCTGGTGCCGGTCGTGGTGCCGGGCAGGGCGGAGGGCCGGACGGCGGCGGACGCGGTTGCGGAGGGGGAGGGGGATGCGGACGGGGACGGGGTTGCGGCGCAGCAGCTCCCGGATCGCCTTCACGACGAGGTCGTCGGCGCGGGTCTCGTGGTAGATGCCCTTCGGGCCC
>NZ_QFDQ01000249.1 GCF_003270085.1 Streptomyces triticisoli
GGCGATCGCGCTCAGGCGTCCCGCCGCCTGAGCGCGATCGCCGCCGCGGCCAGCGCCAGCAGCGCGTACAGACAGAACAGCGCGAACCCGGTCCACGGCGCCAGTGTGTGCGGCTGCTGCTGGACGTGGAGCAGGCCCTGCCCCGCCGTGCTCGGCAGGTACCTGTCGACCGCGTCGAACCACGACGACGGCAGCGCCTGGGCGAGCACCGGCAGCACCAGCAGCACACCGAACAGGGTGGCGATGCCGCCGGCGGTGTTGCGGATCAGCGCCCCGAGCGCCACCCCGATCAGGGCCACACCCGTCAGATACAGACCGGCGCCCAGCACCGCGCGCGGCACGCCCGGAGCGTCGAGCGAGGTCTGCAGATGGTGATCCGACAGCGCGGCCTGCCCCACCAGGAAGGCGGTCAGCGAGGCGACCGTCATCAGAACCCACGCCACGACGGCGTACACCAGCGCCTTGGCCCACAGCACGGGCAGCCGGCGCGGCACCGCGGACAGGGTGGCGCGGATCATGCCGGTGGCGTACTCACCGCCGACCACCAGCACCCCCAGCACGCCGACGGCCAGCTGCGCCAGGAAGAAGCCGCGCAGGCTCACCAGCGTCGGATCGAAGGCCAGCCGCTCCCGCGGCGGCAGATTCGACCAGCGCTCCGCGGTGAAGTAGCTGAACAGGAAGCCGAGACCGATCATCGCGACGACCGCGGCGAGCAGCGTGAACAGCGTCGACCTGAGCGACCGCAGCTTGATCCACTCCGAGCGGATCACCCGCAGCTGCGTGACCTGACCCCGCTCCGCCTCGGGAATCACCGTTGCCGTCGTCATGCCGTACGCCCCTCGCCACCCGCGCCGACGAGCTGCGCCGCCGGTGCCTGGTACTCCACGGCGTCCCGGGTCAGCTCCATGAACGCCTCTTCCAGCGACGCCTGCTGCGGCGTCAGTTCGGCCAGCGCCACGCCGCCGTCGGCCGCGATCCGCCCGATCCGCTCACTGCTGAGCCCGGTCACCAGCAGCACGCCGGCCTCCTGCGCGGCGACGGTCACGTCCGGGCCGGCCAGCAGGGCGTGCAGCCTCTCCGCCTGGTCCGTGCGCACCCGCACCAGATCCCCGGCGGCCCGCGCGGTGAACTCCGCCACCGACGTGTCCGCGATCAGCCGGCCGCGTCCGATGACGATCAGGTGCTCGGCGGTCAGCGCAGTCTCGGACATCAGGTGCGAGGACACCAGGACCGTACGCCCCTCGGCGGCCAGTGCCTTGAGCAGGTTCCGGATCCACAGGATGCCCTCGGGATCGAGGCCGTTGACCGGCTCGTCGAGGATCACCGTGGCGGGGAGGCCCACGAGGTCGATCACCTCGTTCACCCGGCGCGCGGAGATTCCGTGGGTCGCGGCGAGCGCCAGCAGGTGGTGGTACGCGCTGCGCCCGGTGTGGACGGCACGCGCCTCCAGCATCGCCCCCACCTCGTGCAGCGGCGCCCGGTGCCCGGCGTAGCTCCTGCCGTTGACCACGGCCCGGCCCGAGGTGGGCGCGTCCAGTCCGAGGAGCATCCGCATCGTGGTGGACTTGCCGGCCCCGTTCGGCCCGAGGAAACCGGTCACCGTACCGGGACGCACCGTGAAGCTGAGATCTTCCACGGCGATGCGCTCGCCGTAGTGTTTGGTGAGGGAATGGGCCTCGATCATGAAGTGTCCTCTCGCTTCTCCAGTCACTTCTCCAGGAGCTTTTTCGCGACCCGTGCCGCCGCCTCGCTCTCGGCCGCGGCAGGGGACAGCTCGCTGAGCGTGTCGAGGTCGGTGTCCTGCCGCAGTTCCGTCTCCCAGGCCTCGGCGAGCCTTTCCCGCTCCTCGCGCGGCAGCCCCTGGACCTGTTCCCGGTGGCGCGGGTCGAGGGCGGCCAGGAATCGCTCGACGGTGTCGATGGGCATGTCCTTCTCCTTGATCACGGGGTGCCGATCCGGTCCGGGCGGCGCGCGGCACGTGACCGGCACCTGTACGCCGAGGCCGGCACGCCGTGCCTCCCTCGTGGCCCGCACCGCCGCCCGGCGGCCGACGCCGTCACCGCGGACGACCCACTGCCCGGCGCCGGCGTGGTCGAGGTCACATTTCCGCACCTTGTAACACTTCGCCGTTGACCGCCACCTGGGAGCCGGGCACCCTGCCGCCCGGACGGTGATCGCCGGATGGACCGAATGGGGGAGCGATGCGCGTACGCGCCATGCCGGCCCCGGTGAGGGCGGTCCGCGTCATGCTGTTCCTGGTGAGCGCGGTCAGCGGGTTCATGGCCCTGCGTTTCACGGTGGCGGCTGCCACGGTGGTGAGCGGCGCCTTCGGCGAGCCGGCCGTGTCCCTCTTCCTCCTCGCAGCACTCCCCTTCGCCGTCCTGGCCACGCTGTCGCTCCTCACCGCGGTGAGGACGGGACACGGCGGCAACGGCGTCCGCGTCGTCGCGGTCGTCGTCGCCCGGCTGGTCGTCGCGGGCGGCACCGTCGGCGCGGCGGCACACCACGGCGCGTGGAGCGCCGGTGCCGTGATGGGCGTCGTCATGCTGATCGCGGTCACGGGGGAGGACGCGAAGGACTGGTTCGGCATTCCGCGCCTGTGACGGCCCCCTCGCCGGCAGGGCCGTGCAGCGGGCCGCCCGCGAGGACCGCCCGGTCCGCTGTGCTGCCGACCGGGCCCGGGTGAGGGACCATGGTGGGGAGCGGGCAGGAACCGGTGGCGACCGAGAGGAGGCGTCGGCGGTGAGGCCTGACGAAGTCCTCCGGCAGAGCACCGGGTACGCGGGTCCGGCTCCGTCGGGCGGCTTGCTGGACCTGCTCAGCGTCTCCGCGGTGGTCCTGGACGCGCACGGGCGCGTGGTCTTCTGGAGCCCGCAGGCACAGCAGATCTTCGGCTACAGCGCCCACGAGGCCCTGGGCCGGTACGCGGCCAGGCTGATGGTCGACGAGCGGCACTGGGAGCTGGTCAAGGAGCTGTTCGCCCGGGTGATGGCCGAGGGCACGGGCTGGGCGGGGGCCTTCCCCGTTCGGCACAAGGACGGCAGCACCCGCCTGGTGGAGTTCCGCAACGTACGGCTGGAGGGCGAGGACGGGAACTTCTACGCCCTGGGCATCGCCGTCGACCACGCCGTCCTCAAGCGCGCGGAGCGCGACCTGGCGCTCACCTCGCATCTGTTCGCGCAGTCCCCGGTCGGGCTGGGGATCGTGGACGCCGACCTGCGGTACCTGGTGGTCAATCCCGCCCTGGAGCGCATCAACGGCCGGCCGGCGCACCGGCAGATCGGCCGGTCCGTCCACGAGGTGCTGGACTTCATGGACCCCGTTCCGGTCGAGGACGCGATGCGCCGCGTACTGGACAGCGGCGAGCCGCTGCTGGACCAGTTCGCCGTGGCGCCCACCCCCGCCGACCCGGGCGGCCACGACCACGCCTGGTCGGTCTCCTACTACCGGCTCGAGGACAGCGCCGGGCAGGTGCTCGGACTCGCCGTCGAACTCGTGGACATCACCGAGGAGCACCGCGCGTCCACGGAGGCCGCCGCGGCACGGCGCCGCCTGGCCCTGATCGCCGACGCCTCGGCGCGCATCGGCACCACCCTCGACCTGGAGACCACCGCCGACGAACTGGCCGAGAGCTGTGTGCCGGAGCTGGCCGACCTCGCCGTCGTCGACCTGCTGGACGCCGTACTGCGGGGCAGTGACCGCAACTGGGCACCCAGTGGCCCGGCCGCCATCCGCACACTGGCGCTCGCCGCCCAGGGCGTGCAGGCCCTGTCCGTCCCCGCCGGGCACCTCGCCCGTTACGACCCCGACCACCTGGTCACCCAGTGCATGGCCACCGGTCGGCCGGCCCTCGCCCCGCACCTCACCGGCAAGGACCTGGCCCGCGTCGCCCCGGCACA
Organism: Streptomyces triticisoli; assembly: GCF_003270085.1. Classification (GTDB taxonomy): domain Bacteria; phylum Actinomycetota; class Actinomycetes; order Streptomycetales; family Streptomycetaceae; genus Streptomyces; species Streptomyces triticisoli. The sequence continues at coordinate 3,900 of NZ_QFDQ01000249.1, forward strand.
CGCCGCCGCCGTCCTCGCCCGGGCCGGAACACACTCCTGCATGGCCGTCCCGCTCATCTCGCGCGGCCACGTGCTGGGCGCCCTGGGCCTGGCGCGCGGCCGCAACCCGGTGCCGTTCACCGACGACGACGCCGTACTGGCCCTCGAACTCGCCTCCCGCGCGGCCGTCAGCATCGACCACGCCCGCTACTACCAGAACCAGCGCCAGGCCGCCGAGAACCTCCAGCGCAGCCTCCTGCCCCAGAAGCCCCCGCACCGCCCGGGCGTGGACACCGCCTGCCGCTACCAGCCCGCCTCGTCCATCTGCGGCATCGGCGGCGACTGGTACGACGTCATCCCTCTGCCCCACGACAAGACGGCCCTGGTCATCGGCGACGTCATGGGCAGCGGCACCAGCGCGGCCACCACCATGGGCCAGCTGCGCATGGCGACCCGCACCCTGGCCGCGCTCGACATGGACCCCGCCGAGCTCCTGCGCCACCTCGACCACATCACCGGCGACCTGGAGCAGCAGTTCGCCACCTGCACCTATGCCGTGTACGACCCGTACCGAGCCTGCTGCCGCGTCGCCGCCGCCGGCCACCTGCCACCGGTACTGCTCCCCGCCGGCGGCACCCCGGAGTTCCTCGACGTCCCCACCGACGTGCCCCTCGGCGTGGGCCAGATCCACTCCCGGACCGTCCAGCTGCGGGTCGAGCCCGGAGACGGCCTCCTGCTCTACACCGACGGCCTCGTCGAAACCCGCAGCCACCCCCTGGACGCGCAGCTCGACCTTCTCCTGCGGCTCCTCGCGGGGCCCCCGCGCCCCCTGGATGAGACCTGCGATTACCTGCTGCACGCGCTGCGCAACCCCGACGAACCCGACGACGTCGCCCTCCTCATGGCCCGCATGCGGTGAGCGGCGTCCTTGTCCGGTCGTGAAGGATCCTCGTGTCCGAAGTCCTGCCCGACACCGACCGGACCGTCGGCCTCGGACTCACCCGTTTCGCGGTCCTGTCCGAACAGACTCCGGTGGGGAAGGCCCAAATCCCCGGGCCTCGGCCCGAGGGGCAAGTCGATGCGACCGCACGGCCGTTCCGCGACGCACCCGCCCCGGGAACGGACACCGTGCCGTCCAAGAGCGACCCGGTCTCCCCGATCCGTGGGGGACTTCGGCGTGCGGCAGGACACCCACCGGCCCGCCGCACGCCCGCCGGGCCGGACTCAGCCGCGTCCGCGCCCCTGGCCCAGTACCTTCAGCACCGCACGCGCCATGGCTTGCTCACCCTTGGCGTTGGGATGGGCCGGGGCCGCGGGCGAGGCCGGCTGCAACGGCTCGATCCAGCGGTCCGCCGGGGACTTGCACATGTCGTGGCCGCGCGTGGGCCCGTAGGTGTCGACGTACTCGGCACGGTTCCAGGCGGCCACCATGCCGAGCATCAGGTTCAGCCGCTTCTCGGTGTCCCGCAGATAGGGGAAGTCCTCCGAGGCGAACGGCACCGAGGGGAAGCAGCCGCTGCCGTCGTCGGGCAGCAGGGCCGGGTAGCCGACGACCAGCACCCGGGCGTGCGGCGCCCTGGCGCGCACGGCCCGCAGCACCCGGTCGACCTTCGGGGCCGTCCGTGCGATGTCCAGCGTCAACTGGTCGGTGCCGGACGAGGCGTAGTGGCGCCGGCAGGGGTCGCCCGTCGGCTGCTGGGCGCCGAGACGGGCGCAGGTGGAGATGATGGAGCCGAACCCGATGTCGTTGCCGCCGATCTGGACCGTCACCAGGTCGGTGTTCCGGCGCACCGCGTCGAGCTGGGCGTCATTGGTGCCCTGCGGCTTCCACATCTCCTCGGTCGTCGCCCCGCCGCAGCTCACGTCCCTGAACGTCGCGACCTTCCGCTCCACCGCCACGATCGAGGGGTAATTGCTGTCCGAGCGCGCGCAGTTGGCGTCGACCTGCCGTGGAATGCCGGGGCCCGAGGTGTAGGAGTCCCCGAGGGCCACATAGTGCGTGACCCGGCCGGCCTTCCCCCCGTGCGCCGCGGCGGGCGTCGTCGCACCGGCCACGAGAGCACACCCGCCGAGCACCGTCCCCACGACGACCGGCCACCGACGCCGTCTCGCCGCCCCACCCGCGTCCTTGTCACTCACCGTCGGTTCCTCCCCCTGTGCCGGGACATCACTGTCGTCGCACGTTCGACGGAGCTTGTATACCGCTCGGTATGTCCTCGGGGCCAGAGCCGTGCCGGTCGATGGCGGCGACCGCCTCCACCGCCGTCCGGCAGGCGGCGGCCCGGATGTTGTGGCGACCGCGTTGTCGGCGCGTCCCCACCTCGGCGGCCGTCCGGTCACTCGTGCCGTCGAGGTGGGACACGGAGGCTTCAGCCGTCGGTCGGCTCCGGCTCCGACTGTCCCTGCTCCGGGGCGTCGGAGGCCGTGTAGAACACCGACGTGCCCTGCTTGGTGCGCTGCGCCTGGCCCTTGGCCACCAGGCCTTCGAGGGTGGACCGTACGGCGGTCGTCCTGACGCGACGGTCGGGATGGGCCTGCCCCAGGGCGGTGGCGACCTCCGCCGCGGAGCGCGGCTCGCGCTGCTCGCCGAGGTGGCCGCGGACGAGTTCGACCAGGGTGGGCCGGACCGTCTTCTCTGCGGACGCCTTGGCCGAGGGCTTTCTGGCGGTCGGCTTGCCGCCCGCCTTGTCCGAACTCCGCCCGGTGGTACTGGACTTGGCTGCGGCCTTCTTGCGGGGGGCGGGCACGGCGGCATCGCTCGCGCCGTCCGCCGGCTGCACGGACGACGCCGTCATGCCGAGCGCCTGCCGCATGTTCACCAGCACGCCGTGATCGCGCTGCAGCGTGGCCAACTGGTCCTGCAGCGCGGCGATTTCGGCGCTGATACGTTCCTGCTCCTTCAGGTTCTGCTCCAGGTCGCCGGCGACCTGAGCGGCGTACTGCGATGCCAGGTCGGTGACCGTCGTACTCTCGGACATGGCCTTGGCCCCTTCTCGTTGGCTGATGACGGCGCGGGGGAGCACCGGTCGCACAGTGACCCCGAGCAGAGACACGTGCGCAGAGATACTACGGACGAGCCGAGCCGGTTGTTCGTTCCCGCCACACGGCACGGGCCTCAGGCCTTCTTGTCGCCCAGCTTCTCGACCAGGTCCTGCGCCTTGTCGACCGCGGTGTCGATGGTGCCGCTGTGCTTCTTGCCCGTCTTGTCGTCGATGAAGTCGCCGACCTTCTCCAGCCCCTCGGAGATCTTCCCGCCGTGGACCTCGGCGATGTCCCCCACCTTGTCCTTGAGGTGGGTGAGGTTCTTGAGGTCCTTCAACTTGCCGAACATCAGGCGTCCTCTTCTGTCGTGGAGCAGAGGCTGGTCAGCAGCATGATCTCATGTTGACCGGCATGGCGGCGGGGTGCGGTGAGTTGAGCATCCGACCCGCGTAAGTCGGGTGGGGGGAAGGAGAGATTGTCCTTCAGCCGACCGGTGAACTCCGCGAAGGCGGCAGCGAACGAGCCGGGCGGACAGGTGCGCGCAAGGCGCGGGCGGGGCTCCGCGGGCGGGAGAGGACACAGGCGGGTGGGTGCCGCGACCCGGCGGGGCGACCAGGCCCGCCCCGGGCCGCCAACACTCGTCCGGCCCTGCCGGCAGCCCGGCGAGGCGGTCTCGCAGCGCGATCTCGCCGATGACCTCACCCTCACCAGCAGCGGCGTCACCCGCCTGGTGGACCGCATGGAGGAGACCGGACTGGTCCGGCGCGTGCCGTCCCCCGAGGACCGCGGAGCCGTACGGGTGGAACCGGCCGGCCAGGGCCGTGCCGCGGCGCTGCGCGAGGAGATCGACTGACAGGGCGTTCGATACGCCCTCCGCTTCTGTCCGACCGTCATCACCACGCTGTTCGGCCGTAATCGCCTCCCGTTGTTCGCCCGCGCGGACGTATGGGGTGAAGCGCCGTCATCCGAATGCGGCGCTCCGGTGGTGGGCCGTCAGAAATCGGCTGAAGGTGATCACGTCGCACCTGCGATTCCCGATTGAGTGGGCGTTGGGCCGGCTCTCGTAGTCGCGACGGAAGGAACACCCATGCGTATCACCCGTACTCTGCTCACCTCCGCGGCGCTGGCCGCCTCTGTAGCGCTCTCCGCGCCTGTCGCGAGCGCTGTGGAAGCGTCCGTGCTGCCGCCTTCACAGGCCAAGGTGTCTCAGGTCAGTGACTCCCGGGGCGACGACTCCGACAACGGCAAGGAAGAGGGCGGTCGCGACCGTGGTGACCGCGGCGACCGCGGCGACCGCGGCGACCGTGGTGACCGTGGTGACCGCGGCGACCGTGGTGACCACGGCGACCGGAAGGGCGACAAGGACCGGCGCGGTGAGAGGCCGCACGGCGGCGTCCACGCCGGTGGCGGAGCCCTGGCCATGACGACCACCGACGGTGGCAGCCAGGACGACAACGGCCGTGATGACAACGGCCGTGATGACAACGGTCGTGATGACAACGGTCGTGACGACAACGGTCGTGACGACAACGGTCGTGACGACAACGGCCGTGATGACAACGGTCGTGACGACAACGGTCGTGACGGCAACGGCAAGGAAGGCAAGGGCAAGGAAGGCAAGGAAGAGGGCGGCTACGGCCGTGGCGACCACGACCGTGGCGACCACGGCCGGAAGGGCGAAGAGGGCCGGCGCGGTGAGAGGCCGCACGGCGGCGTCCACGCCGGTGGCGGCGGACTGGCGCAGTCGACGGACACCCTCGCCCTCGGGAGCGTGCTGGTGCTCGGCGGCCTGGGAGCCGGCGCGTACATGCTGCGGCGCCGCCGGGCGGCGGACTCCTCCGTGGCCTGACCGGGCCGCTGTTGCCCATCACTGTGCTGTCGCGGTCTGCGTCCACTCCAGCGGAGGACGACGCAGACCGCGACAGCGGTCTTTGAACCGTCGGGCGTCATCGGCGCCACCTCGTGACCGAAAGGCACCGTCCATGACTTCCCAGCTTCCGCCTCCGACACAGCAGTGCGGGACCAGGTCCGCAAGACGTCGCCGCCGGCTCCGCCTGCTGTGGCCCACGGCAATGGTCGGGCTGGGCCTCGTGCTCATCCACCAGTCCGTCGACAACCCCATGACGCCCCTGAGGTATCCGCCTCCCGCGGCAGTCGCCTCCCACCGGCCCCCGTCGGCCACACCGACCGCGAGCACCGACGCCGGTGCGGACACCGGTACGGACGCCGGCGCGGACACCGGCGCCGACGACAAGGCGCTGTCCAGGTCGGAACCGACCCGGATCTCGATCCCGGACATCGCCGTGGACGCACCGTTCACCAAGCTGTCCCTCGACGCGAGCGGACACCTCAGCGCGCCACCGCCGGACGACACCAACCTGGTCGGATGGTTCCAGGGCGGGGCGTCCCCCGGCGAGCACGGAGCGGCGATCGTCGCGGGCCACCTCGACACCAAGACCGGTCCCGCGGTGTTCGCGGGGCTGGGGCAGCTCAAGCCCGGAGCCTTCGTGGACATCACGCGCGCCGACGGCACCGTCGCACGCTTCGAGGTGGACTCCGTGGAGACCTTCAGCAAGGCGGACTTCCCCGACGACCAGGTCTACGCCGACACCCCGTCCCCCGAGCTGCGCCTGATCACTTGCGGCGGCACCTACGACCGCGCGCGCCAGGACTACCAGGCCAACGTGGTCGTCTTCGCCCACCTCGACTCGAGCACGTCCGCCTGACACCGAGGGGAGCGCCACGGAGTACGGCGGCTCAGGCGCCCTCGGCGAGAGGGCGCCACCCGGATGCGGGCCGGGGAACGGCCTCCGCCACCGGCGCGGCTGCGTCCGTACCGGCACACCGGACCTGTGCGCCGTACCCGCCGGGGCAGGAACGTCTTCTCCGCGGACCTCCCCCGGTGGGCCTCCCACGGGCCTTCCCGGCTCATGCCGGCCGGTGGACCTCGGCGAACCACTCCCCGATCACCGCGGCGGCCCGGCTCAGCGCGCCCGGCTCCTGGAGCCGGTGGGAGGCGCCCCGGACCTCGCGCACCGTGTGCGGGCCCGCGATCCGCTCGGCGGCCCGCTCGCTCGAGCGGAGATCCTCGGGGTCCTCACCGCCCTCGACGAACAGCACCGGCACACGGACCCGCCCCAGGAAATCGTCCGCCAGTTCGGGCTGTCCGGCCCATGAGACCACCGTCAGCACCTCCTCCGGCAACGCCGCGGCCGCGATCAGGGCGGCGGCCGTCTCGGCCCCGGCGGCGAAGAGGATCACCGGGAGCGTCCGGGCGTCCGGCTGTATCCCCAGCCAGTCCACCGCGGCGATCAGACGGCGGCCCAGCATGTCGAGGTCGACACGCTGCTCGCTCATCGCCTCGGGCCGCCGGCCCTCGGTCTCACTGAACAGGTCCACGGCCAGCGTGCCGAATCCGGCCCTGTGCAGCTCGGCGGCGACGGACCGCGCGGCAGGGTCCTGGCGGGAGGTGTGCACACCGTGCACGAACAGCACGGTCGCCCGGGGCGAATCGGGAACCACGAAGTCACCTGACAACGTGAGGCGGTCGGCGGGCACCGACACCGTCTCAGAGATCACGGAGATCACCTGCTCCCTCCGGCTGTCGGACCGCAAGGCCCGTGGCGTCTCGGACCTCTGGCCGGGTACCCATCCCCCCGGCGGGAACCCGGCCGGCCCCCAGCCCGCCGTGCGGGTGGGGAAGAGCGACGCACCGTTTGGGCGGAACCACGGAGGGTCACCCACAGGTGATGACACAGGCGCGCGTCCGAGGGAGTACGTCACATCATGAAGGAGCAGGGCGAGAAGGTTGCCGGGCCCGTACTGAAGGAGTGCCGGATCGACGCCGTCGACGTGCACGCCTTCGAGCTCCCCACCGACGGCCCGGACGGCAAGGAGCAGGACGGCACCCTGGAGTGGGACTCCACCACCATGGTTCTGGTCCGGGTGCACGCCGGCGGACGGACCGGCATCGGCTACACCTACGGGGACGTGTCGGCCGCCGCCTTCCTGTCCTCGGAACTCGCCCCGCTGCTCCAAGGCCGGGACGCCTCCGCGCCGCCGGCCCTGTGGGAGCTGATGGGACGGCGGATCCGCAACGCCGGCCGGCCCGGGGTGGGAGCCATGGCGGTCTCCGCGGCCGACATCGCGCTGTGGGACCTCAAGGCCCGGCTGCTGGACGTACCGCTGATCCACGCGCTCCCGGCCTACCACGACCGGGTCCCCGTCTACGGCAGCGGCGGCTTCACCAACTACCCCCTGGGCCGCCTCGCCGACCAGCTCACCGGCTGGGTCGAACAGGGCATCCCCCGGGTCAAGCTGAAGACCTCGCGGGAACCGGACCGTGACCCGCAGCGACTGACCGCGGTCCGCAAGGCGGTCGGCTACGCGCCCGAGCTCTTCACCGACGCCAACGGCGCCCTCGGCCGCAAGGAGGCGCTGTACTGGGCGTACAGGTTCATGGACGAATGGGATGTGCGGTGGTTCGAGGAGCCGGTGAGCTCCGCGGACATCGAGGGCCTGCGGCTGCTCCGGCGGAACGGACCGGCCCGGCTGGAGATCGCGGCGGGGGAGTACGCCTACACCCTGCGTGACTTCGTCAACCTCGTGGAGGCGGACGCGGTGGACTGCCTCCAGGCCGACGTCACCCGCTGCGGCGGCATCACCGGCGTACTGCAGGTCGCGGGCCTCGCGGCGGCCCGTCACCTGGACCTGTCCGCGCACTGCGCCCCCGCGGTCTCGGCCCATGCCTTCTGCGCCGTGCCCCGGCTGCGGCACCTGGAGTACTTCCACGACCACGTCCGGTTCGAGCACCTGATGTTCGACGGCACGCTGTCCCCCGCCGGCGGCGCCCTGCGGCCCGACACGGGCCGCCCCGGGCTCGGCCTGGACGTCAAGTGGGCCGACGCCGAGTCCCACCGTGTCTACGGAGAGCGGCCGGCCTGACCGGGCTCGCGGGCTCGCGAGGGAGAGGGCCTCGGCCGTCGCGGAGCCGGCCGGGGCGGCCACCACCCTGGGGTACGGGCGGTGCGCCGCTGAGCCAGGGGTCCCCCGCGCTCAGCACCCTCTCGTCGCCCGGGTTACTTGCAGAGTTCCAGGCCCTTGCCGATCACCTCGGTGAGGGGGATCCGGCTGCCCGGGTTGTCGGGGTCGTCGGCCCAGATCGGGTCGGGCGCGGGGTGCTTTCGCTGGGCTGTGTCGTTGAGACCGTAGGTCCCTTCGGCGATGGTGAAGGTGACGGCCTGGCCGCTGCAGGCGAGAGTGCCGGAAGCGACGGTGAAGGGCCAGGGCTTGACGGTGCGTTCGGTGATGTGGCCGGTCGGCTCGCCGGTGTCCTCGGCGCTGTCGACGGGCTTGGCGTTGTCGGAGCGGTTGTCGGAGGTGTCCGCGCTGCTGGTGCAGGCGGTCAGGGCGAGAACGCCGGAGACGGCGGCCGCGGCAGCGGTGACGCGGATACGCATGGTTCACCCCAGGGGAGCGATGGTACGGATGGTAACCGACATCATCCGCGCTGTGACCGTTCTGGCCAGGGGTTGTAGTGATCCCGTGATGGGATCGTGACGGTCTGTTGCGGTGTGGAGGCGTCAGGGCGCCAGTATCCGCCCGAGGCGGGCTCCGGCGGGTGTGCCCAGGGTGGTGCCACGCAGCGCGACGGTCCGGGCGAGGCCGAAGCCGGTGCTGTGGACGGGCGTGTACAGCAGGAGGCCGTCGCCCGCGTCCTCGCCTTCCGACCCGATGACGAGACCGGCGCGCCCGTGGCCGGACAGATCGGTGAGGGAGACGGAGGATCCGAATCTGTCGCCCTTCTCCGTGGCGTCCAGGATGCCGGGGGTGTCCTGGCAGAGGGTGAAGGATCCGCTGACGGTCGGGCCCGAGGGGGTGCCCCGGAGCAGTGTGGCCTGACCGGCGTCGGCGCGGTCGACGCCGTCGCGGGTGAAGTCCTCGCCGGGGGCGCCGACCAGGACGTCCGCGTGGCCGTCGGCGTCGAAGTCGCCGACGGCGACCGAGAAGCCGAAGGCGTCACCGGACCGGTCCGCGCCGGCCACGCCGACGGCGTCCTGGTGGATGGTCTTCATCCCGGTGGTGGTCAGGCCCTCCGCCGAGCCGAGGAGCACGGCGATGTGGCCACCTGGCGTGCCGCCGGACTCGGAGGGGCGGGGCCGGCCGACGACGAGGTCGTCGTAGCCGTCACCGTTGATGTCGCCCGCCGCGACGGAGCGGCCGCCCCTGACGGGCTCCAGGCCTGCCCCGGTGAGGCCGGCCGCCGATCCGGTGAACCGCGCCACCCACCCGATGCCGTCGCCGTCACGGTAGTTGAGGACGACGTCCGCGTACCCGTCCCCGTTGAAGTCGCCGGTCGCGGCGTCCAGGTCGGCGACCGGACCCGTGGCGGCGGTGAGTCTGCCGGAGGTGGTGGCGCCGCCGGCCGGCCGGACGTTCCAGGTGCCGCCCCCGCCGGTGCCGGCCGAGAACACGTCCGCGTGGCCGTCGGCGTCGAAGTCGCCGACGGCGACCGCGGAACCGAGCCTGGCCCCGGCCGCCGCGACGCCCGAGGTGGTGTACGAGAAACCGGTGTTCAGCGCCGGGCCGTACAGGACGGTGACCGAGCCGCGGTCGGCGTTGCCGGCGGCGTCGTCCTTTCCGGGGGCGCCGATGGCGAGGTCGGCGTGGCCGTCGCCGTTGACGTCGCCCCACGCGGCGGCGGCGCCGAAGTCGTCACCGGGCCGGGTGGAGCCGGGGACACCCGGGCTGTCCTGGGTGATCGTCAGCCTCGATGCCACGGCCGGGCCGTCGACGCCGCCCGGGATCACCGTCACCGAGTTGGCCTTCGGGGTGCCGGCGACCAGGTCGGCGACGCCGTCCCCGTCGTAGTCGGAGGTGCGCGGGGCGTGCGAGACGCCGGGGGCCTTGACGAGCGCCGCGATCCGGGGCAGTTGGGCGCTCAGATGACGCGGCAGCGCGATCGCCCCCGGATCGACGCCGTACCTGCCGGACGTCCCGGCCAGGATCCGTGCGGTCGCCTCGAGCGCGGCGCGGCTGGGCCGTGCGGTCGTGTGGTCGCCGATCCAGGAGATGCCGACCGTGTCGTTGTCCGAGCCGCCGCCGCGGCCTTCGAAGACCTGGCCGCACCGGTCGACGACGAAGTGGCGGCCGAGGCCGGAGGAGCCGCGGGCGAGGTACTCCTGCCGGAGGGTGCGCATCCGAGCGCGGGACTCGGCGCAGGAGAGCGCGTTGTCGCTGTCCGCGCCGGTGTCCTGGATGACCGCGGCCCCGGCCGCGCCATCGCGGCCCGGTGTGCCGTCGCCGTCGTCCGCCGAGGCGCGCCGCGCGGCGGTGAAGCCGCTGCCGCGATCGGTACCGGGGTCGAGCAAGATCACGCTCAGACCCGTCGGCTGTCCCGGGGCGGCCGTGCCGTCGCCCCGGACGACCCGTACCTCGACGCCGTCGGCGTCACCGGTCCACACGGAGCTCGTGCCGCCCCGCACCCCGGCCGTACGCCCCTCGAACCGGCTGTTCGGCAGCGTCTGCCAGTGCGACCACTGGCCCGTGCGTGCCGAACGGGCACGGATCTCCGCCGTCCCCTTCAGCTCGGCGTGCGGGTCGTCCCAGGTCAGCAGTGCGGCGCTGAAGCGCTCCGTGCCCTGCCGCGGCAGGCTCCTGCGCCCCGCTCCCTGATCCGCCAACTGCACGGTGCGCACGGCGGGCTCGCGCCCGTGCTCCTGTGGCCGGTCCGGCGCGGAGGCGGTGGCGTACGTGACGGCCCCCGCCCCGAGCACGCCGACGATCCCGCCGGCCAACCACCCCTTGCGCGCACGCCTCGTCCGGCGACTCAATGCCCCACCCCTGACTCACAGAACACCCCACCCGTCACGGGTGGCACTTACCCAGCGCACGGAACCGGCCAAATGTCACACAGCGCATCGCGGCCCGGCACGTAAGCTGATCGCCGTTGTGAACAGGACTGCGAAAAAGCACGGGGTGCGCATGCGGATACGGAAGACGATCGCCGGCGTCGCAGGAGGGGGACTGCTCGCTCTGGCCTTGACGGGCTGCGGGACGAGCGGCTCGGACTCCGACGAGCCCGGCGCCGGTCACGGCAAGGGAACGGGCAAGCCCGCGAAGGCCCAGGCACTGCCGGTGGAGTCGACGGCGCGGAAGGCGACGTGGACCGCGCAGAGCACGGCGCATCAGCTGCGGATCGCGCCCAAGCGGCTCGCACGCGGCACGGCGGCCGATCTCGAACACGTACGGCTGGGCGAGGACCTGAAGGGCATGGTCCCGTACTACCTGACCGTCAGCTACACCAACACCGGCACGGCGGCGCTGCGCCGGCCCGACCCGCAGACGCGGTTCACGGTGACCCTCGCCGACGGCACACCCGGCGAGGCGATCTCTCTGTGGAACTCCAACCCCCTGGCCACCCAGTCGAGTTCCGCCCTTCCCGACAACTGCGACAGGGCCGGTCCCGCCTCGGTCGCAGCGGGCGCCACGGCCACCGTGTGCCAACTCGTGATGCTCCCCGAGGGGCACCGGCCCGCGACCGTCGCCTACGCCGACGACACCGGCGGCACCCTCCTGTGGAAGGTCGGCGACGGCAGGGGCGACGACAACGGCGGCACGCTGCTGCCGGCGGGCGCGACCGCGGACTCCTCGTGGAAGGACGTCACCACCGAGGGCGATGCGGTGCCCCTCCGGGTCACGCCGAAGAGCGTGCGCGCCGGGAAGCTCGCCGATCTGAACGGCTACGACCTCGGCGACGCGCAGAAGAACACGGTGCCGTGGTACGTGACGCTCGAGTACCGCAACACCGGCGAGGAGGAGCTCCTCCCGGTCATGGACGAGGGCGTCGGCGTACGCAGCGCCGGCGGCCGCGAGGTGCGGCCGCTCTCGCTGCTCGACCTCTCCTTCTCCCGTACCGGGGAGGGCAAGGGCATCGACCAGTGCCGGGGCGGCGCTCCCCGCACCCGCCTGCAGCCGGGCTCCCGGCTCACGCTCTGCACCGTCCACCTGCTCCCCCGGGGCGACCGCCCGGCGATGGTGTCGTTCGAGGGCGAGGGCGAGGGCGAGGGCGAGGGCAGGGGAGCGGAGCCCCTGATGTGGCGAGCGGACGCCGGCTAGGGGCGTGTGCGGGCCCGGTGCGCCCAGTCCTGTATGACGGGGACGCAGGACTCGGCGAAGCGGTCGTAGTCGGCGGGCGTGTTGTAGACATGGGCCGACAGGCGGAGGTAGCCGATCCCGTCGAAGCTGGTGAAGGCCGCCTCCGCCCCCAGTTCGGCGGTGGCCCGGTCGCGCAGCGCGTCCGCCGCCAGGCGGGTGGTTCCCAGTCCCTCGGGGAGACGGACCAGACGCATGCCCGGCACGGGCATTCCGACGTCGACGCCCTCCGCCGCACTCGCCGGGCCGGCGAACGCGGCGCCGATCACGCGGGCGCCGTAGTCGGCGAGCTCGTCCATGTGGCGACGGGCCGTCTCCCAGCCCCAGGTGCGTTCGACGAAGTCCAGTGCCGTGGGCGCCGCCAGGGGGCCGGTGGCGTCCAGGGTGCCCTGCTGGTCGAAGCGGTGGGGAAAGGGCTCCGCGGCGCTCCAGGAGTCGATCGGCGGATGGAGGTGTTCGCGCAGCGGGCCGCGGGCCACCAGGGCCGCCGTGCCGCGAGGTGCGCAGCCCCACTTGTGGAGGTTGCCCACCCAGGCGTCGCAGACCAGTCCCTCCAACGGGGCGGGGAGCAGCCCGGGCGCGTGCGCGCCGTCCACCAGCAGCGTGACGTCATGCCGTGCCAGCTCGACTCCGATGCGTTCCACCGGCAGGCCGCGGGCGGTGGCCGAGGTGATCTGGTCCAGCACGACGAGCGCGCACCGGCCGTCCACCTCGGCCATCACCGCCCCGCAGGCCTCGTCCGCGCCGGCCGCCAGCGGCACCCGGGCCGTGCGCACCCGACCGCCCCAGCGGCGGGCGAGCCGTTCCGCTCCCATGGTGACGGCGCCGTACCCGTGATCGGTGACGACGACGTCCATGCCGGGGCGTGCGGCCAGGGCGGCGTACACGACGCTGGCGCCCGCGCTCGCGTTCGGCACGAGTGCCAGGTCTTCGGCGTCGACCCGCAGATGGTCCGCGATTTCGGCGCGGGTGGCGGCGATCCGGGCGGGCAGACGCGGAAACCAGACGACGGGGGCGCGCTCCATCTCGTCCCGCAGTTCGTTCTGCCGCCGCTGTGCGACCAACGGGACGGCGCCGAAGGAGCCGTGGTTGAGGTGCAGCATGCCGGAGTCGAGAGACCAGGCCGCGGCGGCGGGCCGACCGTCGTCCAGCAGCAGTGGGCGCGGTGCGGTGGCGATACCGGTTTCGCTCACGTGGCTCCTCGTTCATTGCGTGATCAACGATCGTTGATCGTACACACGGTACTCAATGAGGCCGGTTGTTCGTTCCTGAACCATGGCCGAAAAGATTCAGGGAAAGATCCGGAACGGTCCGTACTGGGGTTTTCGCCGACCTCGCCGTGATACCTCTCTGTGAGGTCCGAAGAGAATCTTCCGGAGGGAATCCAGTTGTCGCTCACCGCGGGATCCGGTCACCCTTGCCTACGCGTCCTCACGCCCGCCGACGATGCGTCCGAAATCGCCGAATGGGCCGGCGGAAAGGGCAGAAACCTCCACGCACTGACCGCGTCCGGTTTTCAAGTACCGAGCTGGTCGGTGATCGGTCTGGACGTTTTCGCGGAATTCGCTCGCGGCAGCGGACTGGACGAGCGCCTGGCAGCCCTGGCAGCCCCGCCGGCCGACGGCCGGGGCGGCGACGGCGGGCGCGGGGCCCGAGAGGCCG
>NZ_QFDQ01000250.1 GCF_003270085.1 Streptomyces triticisoli
CGGCGCCCCGGCCGGCCCCGCACACCCGGCCCGGCCGGTTCCGCGGGGCCGGGCGGGGCGCTCTCGCAGGTCACGGACCAGAGCGGCTGCGCTCGCACGCCCTGCCGTCCCGGTGCACTGTGGTAGGCGTGAGTTCCTGGCAGGGTCGTTTCGTCGACCGCACGCAGTCGGGGCAGTCGGGCCACATGCTGCTGCTGATCCCGGTCGCCCTCATTGTCGTCATCACCGTGTCCAACATCGTGGCGCCGACCGATATCCAGCTCGGTCCACTGCTGGTGATCGCACCCGCGATCACCGCGTGGTTCGCGGGGCCGTGGACGACGGGGGCCATCGGTGCGGCGACGGTGGCGGCCCAGGCGTTCGCGGGCTGGCGGCTGGGCGAGCTGACGTCGCGGAACCTGGTCGTGCAGATGCTCGCTCTCGCGCTGCTCTCCTTGCTGGTCGTGGCCCTGTGCGTGGTCCGCGACCGTCGCACGCGCGAGCTGGCACAGGTACGGTCGGTGGCCGAGGCCGCTCAGCGGGTGCTGCTGTGGCCCCTGCCGAGCCGGCTGGGCTCCCTGCAGCTCTCCTGTCTGTATCTGGCCGCCGAGGACGAGGCGTCGATCGGCGGCGATCTGTATGCCGCCGCCCGCACCAAGAGCGGGGCCCGGGTGATGATCGGGGACGTGCGCGGCAAGGGCCTGCCGGCCGTCGGCGAGGCGGCCCTGCTGCTCGGCGCGTTCCGCGAAGCAGCGCACCATCATGCCGCCCTGCCCTCGCTGGCCGCCTCCCTGGAGCGGAGCATCACCCGCTACCTCGCCGACTTCGAACCGGAGGAGGAGGCGGGTGAACGTTTCGTCACCGCGCTGCTGCTGGAGATACCGGACGACGACCCGGTCATCCGGATGACCAGCTGCGGCCATGTGGCACCGCTGCTGCTCGGCCCGGACAAGGAGGTCACAGCGCCGGACCTCACTCCCGCCCCGCCGCTGGGGGTCGGCCTGACCGACCCGGACGGCTCCACCGTCGACGTGCTGCCCTTCGACCACGGCGACACCCTGCTGCTCTACACCGACGGTGCCGTCGAGGCCCGCGATCGCGACGGCGTCTTCTATCCGCTGGCCGAGCGGATCCCCCAGTGGGCCGGGAGCTCTCCGGACGCCCTGCTCCACCACGTCCAGCGCGACCTGCTCGCCCACACCGGCGGGAGCCTCGACGACGACGTCGCCCTCATCGCGATCCGCCGCGCCCCCACGTCGTCCGGCCACCGCTTCGGCCGCGGCTCCCCGTCCGGCTCCTCCGTCAGGAACACCGGCTCGTCGACGCCTTCCTGAACCCCGCGGGTCCGGGGCGCGGTGCGGGCGGACCCGGCCGTCCCGCCGGATGCGGAAACAGCGGTGCCGAGGCCGACGGGAGACGGCGGTTGGACTTCGGGATCACTCGGGAGCAAGGTGGGGGCGTCCCCCCGGCCCGGGGGAACGCCCCCACCGCACCACCCGGAGACCACCTGATGACCTACGTCGCGGATCCTGAGCGTTACGACGGCACCATGCGCTACCGGCGCACCGGCCGCTCGGGGCTCGACCTGCCCGTCCTGTCCCTGGGCTACTGGCACAACTTCGGCGACAACCGGCCGTTCGAGACCCAGCGCGAGATCGCCCTGCGCGCCTTCGACCTCGGCATCACCCACCACGACCTGGCGAACAACTACGGCCCGCCCTACGGCTCGGCGGAGATCAACTTCGGTCGGCTGATGAAGCAGGACCTCGCGCCGTACCGGGACGAGATGGTGATCTCCACCAAGGCGGGCTGGGACATGTGGCCCGGCCCCTACGGCCAGGGCGGCGGCTCCCGCAAGTACGTGCTGGCCTCGCTCGACCAGTCGCTGAGGCGCATGGGCCTGGACTACGTCGACATCTTCTACTCCCACCGGCTGGACGCGAGCACGCCGCTGGAGGAGACGATGGGCGCGCTGGACACCGCGGTGCGCCAGGGCAAGGCCCTGTACGCCGGCATCTCCTCCTACGACGCCGAGCGCACCCGGCAGGCCGCCGCCATCCTGCGCGAGCTGGGCACCCCGCTGCTGATCCACCAGCCGTCGTACAGCATGGTCAACCGCTGGATCGAGACCGAGGGGCTGCTGGAGACCGCCGAGGAGGAGGGCTTCGGCGTGATCGGCTTCACCGCCCTGGCCCAGGGGCTGCTGACCGACCGCTACCTGAACGGCGTCCCCGAGGACTCGCGGGCCGCGCAGGGCACCTCGTTCGACACCGCCTGGCTGTCCGAGGAGATGCTGCGGCGGCTGCGGGCCCTGAACGACATCGCGGCCCGCCGCGGGCAGACCCTCGCCCAGCTGGCCCTCGCCTGGGCGCTGCGCGACCGGCGCGTCACCTCCCTGGTCATCGGCGCCTCCCGCGTGGAGCAGCTGGAACAGAACGTGGCCGCGCTGGAGAACCCCGACTTCAGCGCCGAGGAGCTGGCGGAGATCGACAAGTACGCCGCCGACGGCGGCGTCGACCTGTGGCGGGCGGCGCGCACCGGAGAACTCGGCTGACCCGCACCCACCGGTCGTCAACCGGACATCTCGGGGTACTCGTCGCCACCTGACGGGATGCGCGGCGGGGCGACCGTCCCGCCGCGGCCGATCAGCGAGACAGGAGGCGCAGATGAGTACGGTCAGGGAAACGGTGGAAGTCGAGGTCCCCCTCCACGCCGCCTACAACCAGTGGACGCAGTTCGAGGAGTTCCCCAACTTCATGGAGGGGGTCGAGGAGGTCAGGCAGATCGACGACCGCCACAACCACTGGACCACCAGGATCGGCGGTGTCAAGCGGGAGTTCGACACCGAGATCGTCGACCAGCTGCCCGACGAGCGCATCACCTGGCGCAGCACCACCGGTGACACCCGGCAGAAGGGCATGGTCCGCTTCGAGCGCGTGGACGACACGCACACCCGGGTGGAGCTCGTCATGGACGTCGAGCCCAGCGGAGCCGTGGAGAAGGCCGGCGACATGCTGGGCATGGTCGACCGGCGTGTCAAGGGCGACATGAAGCGCTTCAAGCAGTACATCGAGCAGCGCGGCGGCGAGACCGGGGCCTGGCGGGGCCGTATCCGGCCCGAGGACACCGGCCCCTCGCTCTGAGTCCCGCCGCGTCCGGCCCTCATCGCGCCCCGGCCGCCCCGACGAACGCTTCGGGGACGCCGGGGCGCTCGCGTCCGTTCAGCCTCTCTGGCAGGCGGTCCCGTTGAGGGTGAACGACGAGGGTGTGCCCGTGTTGCCGGTGTGGGTGGCCTGGAAGCCGAGGGTGGTGGAGGCTCCGGGGCCCAGGGTGGCGTTGTAGGCGACGTTGCGGGCGGTGACGGCGCCGCTCGTCGGGGAGAAGGCCGCGTTCCAGCCGGAGGTGATGGTCTGCCCGGCCGGCAGGGTGAAGCCCAGCGTCCATCCGTCGACCGGCGCGGTGCCGGTGTTGGTCAGCGTGATCGACGCGGTGAGCCCGGTGTTCCAGGCGCTGGTCGTGTACGTCACCCGGCAGGCGCCCGCCGGTGCGGGGGGCGGCGGGTCGGTCGGCGGCGGGGTGGTCGTGGTGTCCAGGCCGAAGAAGGCGATGGCCCGGGCGGCCATGCCGGCGGTGGGCAGGGTGTGTCCGGTGCCCTGGATGCTGACGGCCTCGACGGGCGCCTGGGTGCCCGTGCCGCCGTAGCGCGTGCGGGTCCAGGTGGACTGCGGGTGGTCGGTGAACGCCGGGGCCTGGCTCACTCCCAGGACGTCGGTCCACTGCTTGATCTCTTCGCCGAGGTTGGGGTGGCGCAGGATGGTGTCCTCGGTGCCGTGCCACAGCTGCATCCGGGGGCGCGGGCCGCTGTAGCCGGGGTGGGCGGCGCGCACCAGGTCGCCCCACTGCTGGGGGGTCCTGGTCACGGTGCCGTTCGCGCAGGCGCTGTTCCAGCTCGAGCCGTCGGTGGTGGCGAAGCAGCCGAACGGTACGCCCATGAAGGCGGCGCCGGCCTTGAAGACGTCGGGGTAGTCGCCGAGCAGGACGTTGGTCATCATCGCGCCCGAGGAGGCGCCGGTGACGAAGACGCGCGCCGGGTCGGCCCCGTAGTGCTGCTGGGCGTAGGTGACCATGGACATGATGCCGACCGGGTCGCTGCCGCCGCCGCGTCTGAGCGCCTGCGGCGAGGACACGTCGAAGCAGCCGCCGTCGCGCGTGACCGAGGGATAGACGACCAGGAAGCCGTACCGGTCGGCCAGGGAGGCGAACTCGGTGCCCGAGTGGAAGGCGGGCCCGGAGCCGGTGCAGTAGTGCACGGCCACGAGCACGGCGGGACGGGCCGGGGCGCTGTCCGGGCGGTACACGTACATGCGCAGGTTGCTGGGGTTCGCGCCGAATCCGGTCACCTCCGTCAGGGAGGCGGCGCGGGCGCCCGGCGCGGCCAGCAGCAGGGCCGCGAGGAGGGGAGCCACGCCTGTGAGCAGGGCCGTCAGCAACAGGCGGAACCCGGGTCTTCTGCGGATCATGTCACCGTCCTTGGACATCCGAAAGTTTCGCTCCTGTTTCGGGAAGGCGTCGGGTCACGCTAGAGGTGCCACACCGTCGCGTCAACAGCCCGGACGGCGCTCAACTCCCTGCCGTACAGCCCGGAGTCGAGCTTCAGCCATCCACCCGGTCGGCATGCGCCAACCGTTGACCGACGCCACTTCTGTTCGTAACCTGCGCGTCAAATTCGGTCCGGGAACCGAAACTTTCGCAGAAACGGAGATGGCATGTCCATGCCCTCAGTGCGGCGGGTGGCGCAGGCGTTCGCGTCCGCCCTGCTCGCCGCCACCACGGTCACGGCCCTGGCGCACGACGCCGCGGCCGCCGACACCCTGGGCTCCGCCGCGGCCGGAAAGGGCCGCTACTTCGGTGCCGCCGTGGCGGCGAACCACCTCGGCGAGTCGGCCTACACCGCCACGCTCGACCGCGAGTTCAACCAGGTGACGCCGGAGAACGAGATGAAGTGGGACGCCCTCGAGGGCACCCGCAACACCTTCACCTTCGGCGCCGCCGACCAGATCGTCAGCCACGCGCAGAGCCGGGGCATGAAGGTCCGCGGGCACACGCTGGTGTGGCACTCCCAGCTCCCCTCCTGGGTCTCCGGGCTCTCCGCCACCGAACTGCGGTCGGCGATGAACAACCACATCACCCAGGTCATGCAGCACTACAAGGGCAAGATCCACTCCTGGGACGTGGTCAACGAGGCGTTCCAGGACGGCTCCAGCGGCGCGCGGCGCAGTTCCCCGTTCCAGGACAAGCTCGGCAGCGGCTTCATGGAGGAGGCCTTCCGCACGGCCCGCGCGGCCGACCCGAACGCCAAGCTCTGCTACAACGACTACAACACCGACGGCGTCAACGCGAAGAGCAACGCGGTCTACGCCATGGTCAAGGACTTCAAGTCCCGTGGTGTGCCGATCGACTGCGTGGGCTTCCAGTCCCACTTCAACCCCGCCTCCCCGGTTCCCTCCGACTACCAGGCCAACCTGCAGCGCTTCGCCGACCTCGGCGTGGACGTGCAGATCACCGAGCTGGACATCGAGGGCTCCGGCAGCGCCCAGGCCACCAACTACGGCAACGTCGTCAAGGCCTGCCTCGCGGTGAGCCGTTGCACGGGCATCACCGTGTGGGGGATCACCGACAAGTACTCCTGGCGCAGCAGCGGCACTCCGCTGCTGTTCGACTCCAACTACGCCAAGAAGCCGGCGTACGACGCCGTCCTGGCCGCGCTCGGCGGCTCGGGGAACGACGGGGGCGGAGACGACGGCGGGGGCGGCAACCCCGGGGCCACCTGCACGGTCGCCTTCACCCGGACCGCGGACTGGAACGACGGTTACAACGGCGAGGTCACCGTGAAGGCGGGCTCCGCCCCGATCACCGGCTGGACCGTGACGCTCACCTTCACCCCGCCGCAGAAGGTCGCCACACTGTGGAACGGCACCCCCAGCTGGGACAGCAGCGGCAGCGTCATGACCGTGCGCCCCGCCTCCTACAACGGCAGCCTCGCGGCGGGCGCCTCGACCAGCTTCGGCTTCACCGCCATGAAGAACGGCAGCAACACCACACCGACGGTCGGAACCTGCACGGCGTCCTGACGAGCCGGGCGGCGGCCGGGCCGTCCCTCCTGCGACGGCCCGGCCGGCGGCAGATCCGACAACTCCGTCGGCGGCCGTTCCGCTGGTCGCCGCCTTCGCGCACGGTCCGGCCACCGTCGCCGCCGTCACGGTGTTCGCCGTCGTGTTCGAGGGCGTTCCGGCCGGTACTCCGTGCTGCGCGGGACGTCCGGTGGGCTGTCCGTGGCACCGCCATTACGTGGCCGGCTACGTGTGCACCTTCGTGGTCGGCATCCTCGGCACCATCCTGGCGGTGCACCGGACGCGCCGGGAGCGCACCCTCGCCACGGTGCGCTCCGTGGCGGAGACCGCGCAGCGGGTTCTGCTGCGGCCGGTCCCCCGCCGCCTCGGGCAGGTCTCCGTGGAGAGCCTGTACCCGTCCGCGGCCGCCGAGGCGCGGATCGGGGACGACCTGTACGAGACGGTGCCGACGGCACGCGGAGTGCGCCTGCTCATCGGCGACGTCCGCGGCAAGGAGCTGGTCGCCGTCGAGACGGTCGCGGCGATGCTCAGCGCCTTCCGTGAAGCCGCGCCCGACGCCCGATCCGGCCCGGCGGACGGAGCGGAGCTTGGCGTCTCCCCGGCTGAAGCAGGGGGCTTCACCCCTCACGGGTTGAGCTTTCTGCCTCATCGACAGCAGCCGACCCGAACAAACGGCGAGCACTGGTGTACCGGCCATCGGCCTTGCGCCGGCTCCACAGACCTGACATCCCGCCGGCCCGGCGGCAGGCCCGGCCGACTCGATTCTCGCCGGCCGGGCGATTCGGAACCCACCACCCGTCCGGAGGCCATGGCTGCCGGACGACGAACCGCCCTGACGGCGATCCGTCCTTCCCCGCCCTGCCCCGCAGGGGTCCGCCTCTCCCCCGCAAGCGGGCGGTACCCCCACCCCGCCCTGAAGACGGGACTTCCTCGGAGGAGATCCGGTGAGACCCGCCCCTGACGGGGGCGGCGCTACTCGGGTGGGCTGCCGGCCCCGGGCGCGCCCCGGGGTGCGCCGGGGCGGGTAGGCATCGCCAGATGGGCGAGGTCCCCGGGCCGCGGGGTGGTCACCGGCCAGAGCGGGGCGGGGGTTCCGTCGGCGACCGCGGCCGGGGCGTCGGTGAGGTTCATGCGCTCGCGCAGCCGGCCGTAGAAGTCCATCGGGCCCAGCCGGACGGCCCGCAGCCGGCGCTGGGCGGCGTACACGCCGATCCAGTCGCCGGGGTCGAGCACCCCGCGCAGCTGGCCGTCGATGCTGACGGCGGCCTGGCCGGAGCGGTCCAGGATGCGCAGGGCGACGGGTTCGTCCGGCGCGGCCACGACCGACCGGTTGAACGCCATGTGCGGGGCGACCGGGGTGAAGACGAGGGCGTCCGCCCGGGGCGAGACGACCGGGCCGCCGGCGGCGAAGCTGTAGGCCGTCGAGCCGGTCGGGGTGGCGACCAGCAGCGCGTCGGCCGAGTAGGACGCCAGGAGCCGGCCCGCGAGGTAGACGCCGGCGGAGATCTGCCGGTCCCGGGCCAGTTTCTCCAGTACGACGTCGTTCAGCGCGGTGACGTGCAGGGCGATGCCCCAGTCGCCGCCGGCCTCGCAGTCGGTGCGCACCCGCGGCGGCGGCAGCATCGGGCGGCGGCCGTAGCGCATCAGCTCCTCGATGCCGGCGGGCACCTCCAGGCGGCGCGAGGCGCGCAGGGTGAGCAGCATGCGGCTCTCCACGGTGAGGCGGTCCTCGACGACGGCGTCCAGCGCGGAGCGCACGACCGTGACCGGCACCTCGGTGAGGAAGCCGACCCGGCCGAGGTCGACGCCCAGGACGAGGGCGTCGTTCACGGCGGCCAGCCGGGCGCCGCGCAGGAAGGTCCCGTCCCCGCCCAGGGTGACGATGAGATCGGGGTCGCCCGCGGCCTCGACCTCCTCCTCGGCGCTGCGCCGCCCTCCGTCACGCCACACGTCGATGTCCGCGCAGCTCACGGCGTGCTCCTCGCACCACTGGCGCACCGTCTTCCCGGCGGCCGCGGCCTCACCGCGCCCGCCGTGGACGACCAGGCCGATACGACGCACCGTCATCCCTGCCTCCGAGTCGGCTCGCGGACGAAGCGAACAAAACCGAGTTCCCCTCCTTCGGGCATGGAAACACTGGTGCCCGCAGGGCGTTTTCCTGGGAAAGGGGGGCAGACGGTGGTTCGGAGGTTAATAACTATGGTTCCCTTGCTGCTCGTTCTTCTGCTCGCCCTGATCCTCTTCGGCGCCGGGTTCGCTCTGAAGGCGCTGTGGTGGATCGCGGTGGTCGTGCTCGTGGTGTGGCTGCTCGGCTTCGTAGTACGGGCCGAGGGCAGTGGCGGCCAAAGGGGCCGCTGGTACCGCTGGTGACAGCCGCTCGTGCGGTTCACGGCAGGAGCAGGTGTGCGCCCGGCCCTCGTGCCGGGCGCACACCTGTGCCCGGGTGCGGATGTCAGCCCACCCACGCCAGGAGCCGTTCGCCCGGTTCCTGTTCCCTCAGCCGTGCCAGGGACTCCTTCTCCAGCTGACGGACGCGTTCACGGGTCAGGCCCACGTGTCGTGCGACCTCCTGGAGGGTGCGCTGCCGTCCGTCGTGCAGGCCGTAGCGCAGGCTGAGGATGAGGGCCTCGCGCGGTTCGAGCGTGTCGACGGCCTCCCGCAGCTCCTCCGCGAGCGCCTGGTACTCGGCGACCTCGGGGGCCCGCAGCACCTCGCTGTCGGGGATGAGGTCGCCCACCACCGTCTCGCCGGTGTCGTCCACCGGGGTGTCCAGGCTGATCACCTGCCGGCCGACGCGGCGCAGCCAGACCACCTTGTCCTCGGCGATGCCGCTGTCCCGGGCGACCTCCTCGACGGTCGCCTCCCGCCCGAGGCCGAGTTGCAGCTTGCGTTCGACCTTGGCGAATTTCTGCAGCTGTTCCACGACGTGCACCGGCAGTCGCACCGCACGCGCGTGCGTGGCGAGGCCGCGCTCGATCGCCTGCCGGATCCACCAGGTGGCGTACGTGGAGAACTTGAAGCCCTTGGTGTGGTCGAACTTCTCCACCGCCCGGATGAGTCCCAGGTTGCCCTCCTGGATGACGTCGAGCAGGGGCAGCCCGCGGTGGGCGTGGCGCTTGGCCATCGCCACCACGAGCCGGAGGTTGGCCCGCACCATGTGGTCCTTGGCCTCCTGGCCGTCACGCACGGCGGCCTCCAGCTCCCGCCGTCGCTCCGGCGGGAGCTCGCGGCCGTCCTCCTCGGCCTGCCGCAGTTCCTCCACGGCGCGCAGGCCGGCCTCGATGCGCTGGGCCAGCCGCACCTCGCCGGCCGCGTCGAGCAGCGGTGTCGCCGCGATCTGGCGCAGGTACTGGCCCAACAGGTCCGGTTCCCCGTCGGGTTCGGGAACCGCGTCGTACCGCCTGGTGCTCCGGGCCGGCAGCCGGCGGCCCTCCCGTGCGGGCGCTGCCGTCCTCTGTGTCGCAGGAGCCATGCTTGCGCTCCTCATCGTCCTCACGTCCGGGCGACCCGGGTACCCGGGCGACCGCGGGCTCACCCCCTCTCGGCGGCCACCGCGCTCAGGTGTTTCGCGGGCCGCCGCTCGCGTGACTGTTCCTCCACGGGCCCGGGTACCCGGGCGCCGCGTACCGGTGCGAGCGCGGGCCCGGTTCAGGCGGAGGTGGCCTTCCGCCCGGTGCGTCCCTGCCGGCGCTTCGGCCCGGATTCCTGGTGGTCCCGGGTGAAGGCGCCGGGATGGGCGGCTTCGCACCCGCGCCGCAGCGGCTTGGGGCGTGGTCGTCGACGAGGGTGAGGGCCTCGCCGGGTGCGAGGCGGGCGCAGCGGGCGAAGACGCGCGGGGGGCGCCTGCCGTGCGGGACGGTGGCGACGTCGACGACGGCGGGCTATTCGAGCCGGCCGCCCTCCAGCAGGGTCTCGAAGTCCGCGGCGAGCAGCGGCAGGGCGGCGCCGGGCAGGGCGGCGAGCGCGGGCAGCAGCACGGCCTCTTCGACGGAGAGGTGGACCGTGAGGAGGCCCGTGACGTCCTGGGCGGCGGCCGCCACGGCGGCCGTGGCGTCGGCCGAGGCGAGCGCGTCGATCCGCGCGTCGACGGCGGACGAGGTGGCCCGCAGGGCCTTGATCAGCAGTCGGGTCTCGGCGGCGCCCGCGGCGGGCGCGTACAGCGCCTGGTCGGTCGCGGCCAGATGGCGGCGCACCTCGCCGGTGCAGTAGTCGGTCACGGCCGCTCGTGCCTGTTCGCGGGCGGCGTGGCCCAGGCGGAGTTCGGTCAGCAGCGCCGTCTTGGGCCGCAGCCCGGCGAGCAGCCGCCGGTGCGCGGCCAGGATCGCGGCCTCGGCCCGGACGGCCGGATCGGTCGTGGTGTCGCGGATGTGGACCTCGAAGGACTGCGCCACGGCTCTCCCCTTCTCCTGCGTCGCCACGCCCAATGTTTTACCTATTATTACATGTGCTATTCGTAGAAATAGCACAGGGGGCACTCGGCCCCGGTGCCGACCCGCGGGAGGTGGGCGCTCATGACGTATGTGATCGCGCAGCCGTGTGTGGACGTGAAGGACAGGGCCTGCGTCGAGGAGTGCCCGGTGGACTGCATCTACGAAGGGCGCAGGTCCCTCTACATCCACCCGGACGAATGCGTGGACTGCGGCGCGTGCGAGCCGGTCTGCCCGGTGGAGGCGATCTTCTACGAGGAGGACGTGCCGGCCGGGTGGCAGGACTACACGCGGGCGAACGTCGAGTTCTTCGACGAGCTCGGCTCCCCCGGCGGCGCGGCCAAGCTGGGACTGATCGAGCGCGACCATCCGCTGATCGCCGGCCTGCCGCCGCAGGGGCAGCGGACGTGACCGCCGGGCACGGCGCGGCGGCCCGGACGGACGGCACGCACCCGAGGGCGGCGCATCGGCGTACGCTACGGAACTGCCCTGCTCAGCACTTCTGGTGAGGAAGAGTCACAGTGACGCAGAAGATCTCTCTCGACGCCCGTGCGCGCGAACACCTCGAACGGGCCGCGGAGTCCTCGGCCGGCCGCAGCGCGGAGACCGTCTACGGCGGCCATGAACACACCCTGCGCCAGACTCTCCTCACCCTGCGCACCGGCACGGCTCTCGCCGAGCACGACAACCCCGGAGAGGCGACCGTGCTGGTGCTGCGCGGGCGGGTGCGGCTGCACAGCGGCGACACCTCCTGGGAGGGCATGGCGGGCGATCTGCTCATCGTGCCTCAGGCCCGGCACGGCCTGGAGGCCGTCGAGGACGCCGCGGTCCTGCTCACGGCCGTCAAGAAGCCCTGACACGGGCGACAGGGCCAGGGGAAGCCGCGGTTCCCCGGTCGGCGTAGGGTGGCCCTGCCGGGGCCCGGGTGGTGGCCGGGCGTCGGCCCTGCCGGGAGGTGCCCCATGTCGGACAATCCATGGTGGCCTGAGTCGCAGGAGACCGCCGGGCGTATGGCCGCCTTCGGGGAGAACGGCCGGCCGTCGGGCGTCGACGCCTTCGAGGAGCTCAGCGCCCAGGTGCGGCAGTTGTCCCTGGAGCGGCGCCGGCTGCACCGCCTGCTTCAGGCGGTGGTGGCCATCAGCGCCGACATGGACACCCGCACCGTCCTGCGGCACCTGGTGGAGGCGGGCACCGACCTCATCGGCGCGTGCTACGGCGCCCTGGGCGTGCTCGGGGAGGGGGGCGAGCTCACCGACCTGATCACCACCGGGGTCGACGCGGAGCGGCTGATGGCCGAGTCCGGCCTCCCGCAGGGCCACGGGCTGCTGGGCCACCTGATCGCG
Source organism: Streptomyces triticisoli (assembly GCF_003270085.1). Lineage (GTDB taxonomy): Bacteria > Actinomycetota > Actinomycetes > Streptomycetales > Streptomycetaceae > Streptomyces > Streptomyces triticisoli. The sequence goes on from NZ_QFDQ01000250.1 coordinate 11,881, forward strand.
CGGCGCAAGCCCCTGCGGGTCGACGACATCCGCGCGGACCCCCGCTCGGTCGGCTTCCCGCCCGGCCACCCGGTCATGACCAGTCTGCTGGGAGTCCCCCTGACGGTGCGCGACGTCGTGTACGGCAACCTCTACCTGGCCGACAAGAAGGAAGGAACGCCCTTCACCGACGCCGACGAGGCCCTGCTGACCGCGCTGGCCAGCGCGGCGAGCGTCAGCATCGAGAACGCCCGCCTGTACGGGAAGCTGAAGCGGGCCGCCGAGCAGTTCCAGCGCCGTCTGCTGCCGGTGCTGCCCGACCTGTCACCCCTGAGGGTGGAGGCCCGCTACCAGCCCGCGTCCGATCTTCCCCGGCTCGGCGGGGACTGGTACGACGCCGTCAGCCTCCCCGACGGAACGGTCCTGGTCGTCGTCGGCGACGTGACCGGCCACGACGTGGAGGCGGCCCCGCAGATGGGGCAGATCCGCAACATGCTGCGGGTCCTGGCCTTCGACCGGTGCGGGCCGCCCAGTCTGATCGTGGACCGGCTCGACCGGGCACTGACCGCGTTCGGCGATCCGCCGGCGGCCACACTGCTTCTGGCCCGTATCGAACAGCGGCCGGGCACCGGGCACGCCATGTGCTGGACCAACGCCGGACACCCGCCGCCGCTGCTGGTCACCGCCGACGGCACCGTGCACTGCCTGGCTCCCGAGGCGCACGGCATCCCGGTCGGTGTCGATCCGGCCCTGCCCCGCCCCGACCACACCCACCCGCTCCCGCCGGGGAGCACCCTGCTGCTGTTCACCGACGGTCTGATCGAACGCCGTGACCAGGACATCGACGTCGGCCTGCGGAAGCTGGCCGACCATGCCGCCGCCCTGGCCACCGCCCCCTTGGGCCTGCTGTGCGACGCGCTGGTCGGCCGCCGGGACGCCTACGACGACGACGTCGCCCTGCTGGCCCTCCGCGTGCCCCGCCTGCCGGTCTGAGGACCCTGAGGACACGGACGTCCGCCGGCCCCGGCCCCTACTGCTCGTGATGCCCGTCCTGGTCGGCGTGCGGGGGCGGGTCGAAGTGGACGGTGATCTTCTCGAAGCCCTTGAAGGATTCCGTGGCCGCGTAGGACCGGTAGGCCCGCTGGTCGCCGGGGCTGAGGTGGACACGGTCGGTGAACGGGCTCAGCAGGCTGCGCGGCCACAGCCGCATGCACCGCACCGCTCCGATCTCCGCGGTGACGAGGTACACCAGCGCGCCGAGGTAGATCCAGGCCAGCAGGCCGAGCACGATGCCGAACAGGCCGTACGTCGCCGTGGTGCCCCTCAGCACATGGCCGACGTAGTACGAGCCGCCCCACTGCAGCACCTGCCAGGCGCAGGCACCGCCGAGCGCCGTGCCGTACAACAGGCGCAGCGGCAGTCTGCGCCGGGTCAGCAGGCGGTAACTGACGAGCAGCAGCGTCGCGTTCAGCAGTACCGCCAGGACCACGGCGGCGACGCGGACGCCGACGGCCAGCCGGGTGCCGAACAGGCTGGCCGCCGATTCCGCGATGGACAGCGCCGTGGTGACGCCCAGGCCGACCGCGAGCACCAGCAGGAACTTCAGCCCCTTCAGCCGCGAGCGCAGCGGGTCGGGACGCTCGTGCCGCGGCACGGCGAAGACCTTGTTCAGGGCGAACTGGGCGGCCTGTGCGACGCCCAGCGCTCCGTAGAGGCCGGCGGCCACGCCCACCGCGACCGCGACACCGCTGCCGTGGAAGGAGTGGATGTTGTGGCCGATCTGGTCGCCGACCACCGGGAACTCGCTCAGGGCCGATTTGAGCACCTGCTGCTGCAGGTGGGGGTTGTCGTGGAGGACGAAGCCGAGGATCGCGAGGAGGAGGAGCAGCAGCGGGAACAGGGACAGGAAGCCGTAGTACGTCAGCAGCGCGGCCAGGTAGGCGGCCTGGTCGTCGTAGAACTTGTACACCACGGCCAGCGGCAGGCCCGCCCAGCGGTGCCGTCGCTGATAACCATCCAGCCGGGCCAGCACTCCCATGCGCTCTCCCACACCGTCGGCCGTGGGTCCGTCCGTGCCGGGCGCCACCTCTCCCCAGTGCCCTGGCCAGGCGATTCCATGCGAATGTCCGGCCACGGAGGACCACGGAAGGAACGATTGGCGGCCGTGCGCCCGGTTACTCCGTCCCCATGGACGACAACAGGCCGCTCGCCCTGGTGACCGGGGCCTCGAGCGGAATCGGATACGAACTCGCCAAGCAGTTCGCCGAGCACGGCTACGACCTGCTGATCAACGCCGAGGACGAGCGTCTCGACGAGGCGGCGCAGCACCTGCGGGAGACGGGCGCCGAGGTACGGGCGGTGCGCGCGGACCTCAGGGACCCGGCGGGCGTGGACCACCTGGTCGCCAGCACCACGGGGCTCCACGTGGACGTGGCCGCACTGAACGCCGGCGTGGGCCAGGGCGGCGCCTTCGTCGACACCGACCTGGCCGACGACCTCTCCGTCATCGGCCTGAACGTCGCCTCCACGGTCCGGCTCGCCAAGCCCCTGCTGCGGGAGATGGTGGAGCGCGACGAGGGGAACCTGGTGTTCACCTCCTCCGTCGCCGCGATGATGCCGGGGCCCTTCCAGGCGGTCTACAACGCCTCGAAGTCCTTCGTGCAGTCCTTCGCCGAGGCCCTGCAGAACGAGGTGAAGGACACCGGCGTGGCGGTCACCGCGTTCATGCCGGGGCCGACCGACACGGACTTCTTCCGGCGCGCCGGCATGGGCGACACCAAGGTCGGCAGCGGTGAGAAGGACGACCCCGCCCAGGTCGCCGCGCAGGCGTTCGACGCGGTGATGAAGGGCCGCAAGAAAGCGGTCACCGGCTCGCTGAGGACCAAGGCGCAGGGGATGGCCGGCAAGGTGCTGCCCGACCGTGCCAAGGCCGCCGCCCACCGCAGGATGGCGGAGCCGGGCACGGGCGACGACAGCGGACAGCCGTAGACCGCGGGCCCGGCCGGTCACCCCGTCGGCGGACGGGTCCGACTCCTGGCCCGGCCCCTGGTCCTGCTCAGGAGTTGCTCAGGGGCTGCTCGCGGTCGGAGGAGGGCCAGACGTACGGCAGGTCGTCCGGCACCCCGGGGAACAGCGCGGCGTACCGGTCCGGGTCCTTGCGCACCAGTGCCGAGCGGTGGCTGCGGTGCAGGGCCTCGTCGCCGAGCCAGGGCGGCAGCTCGCCGGCGGCCGCCAGCTCGGCCTGTCCGCGCACCGCCGTGCCGGGACGGGCCGCGGCGAGATCGGCGACGAGCGTGGCCGCGCAGCTGTCCTGATGGCCGTACTCCCGCCAGACCCGGCAGACGTCCAGCCCGTACCGCACCAGCGCCTCCTCGTAGCCGGCCCACATGCGTACGGCCGGATGCCGGCGCCAGGCGTAGCCGGGCACCGTCAGGCCGCGCAGCACCTGCACCGCCTCGACCCGCTGTTTGCCCAGCCGTCGGCGGTCCAGCACGCGCGCGGACTCGGTGAAACCGGGGTACGGCAGGAACGTCTGCATGGCGCCTCCGTGGTGCGTTCCGTCGCCTTCCGGGTTCCCCGGACGGCCCAACGGCACTGGGCCGGAGGGGGCCGGGGGCGCGTGAGCGGTGTGTCCGTGGTGGAAGGAATGGCGCACCCGCGAATCGAAAGGAGGCGCCGCGTGCCGGATGCTGTGGTCGAGGGTGCCGTGTGCGGCGGTGGCGCCGCCGTGGACGACGGTGCCGTGCCCGACGGCCCGGGCGGGCCGTCCTTCGAGCAGTTGAGCGCGGTGGCCGACGCCGTCCTCTACGAGGGCTACCTGCTCTACCCGTACCGCCGCTCGTCCCCCAAGAACCGGGTCCGCTGGCAGTTCGGCGTGCTGCTGCCGCGGAACTGGGTGGAGCGCGACGGCCCCGTCACGGTCGGTGTCGCCGGCTCCGCCGACTCCTGGTACCAGCAGACCGAGTGCCTGCTGCGGACCGGCGGCTCGGACGCCGTCCTGCGGGTGCGGGTGCGCTACCTGCAGATGCAGCACAAACAGGTGGAGGAGACCGGCCGGGACGGCCGGCACCGCGCCGTCGAGACGCTGCGGACCGGTGACGGTACGACGCACCTGACGTTCGACGAGGCGGTACCGCGCGAGACGGACCTCGTCGTGCCGCTCGGCGATCTGCTGCGGCGGGAGCGCACAGTCCCGGTGGGGGCGGCGGCCGGCGAGGAGAGCGAGCCGCTGCCCGAGGGCGTCGGGCGGATCGTACGGCGGTGCGAGGAGGTCCGGGCGAGCACCACGCTCACGGCCGAACTCCTTGACGACGGCCTGGTCCGGCTCCGCGTGCGCACCGAGAACACGGGGCGGGCGGCGGACCCGTACGCCGTGCGTGACGAGGCCCTGCGCCACGCGCTCATCGCCACCCACACCCTCATCGGCGGCGCGGGCGTGGCGTTCGTCTCGCCGACCGACCCGCCCGCCGACCTGCTGGAGCACGTCCAGGGCTGCCGCAACGCGTTCGCCTTCCCCGTCCTCGGTGGTGAACCGCCCACCGGGCGGGACGGCAACACCGCGCCCCTGCTGCTCTCCGCGCCGATCATCCTTCCCGACCACCCCCAGATCGCGCCCGAGAGCCCCGGCGATCTGTACGACGCCGGGGAGATCGACGAGATCCTGACGCTGCGTACGATGCTCCTGACCGACGAGGAGAAGCGCGAGGCACGCGCCACCGACCCGCGCGCCGCCGAGATCCTCGACCGGGTGGACACCATGCCGCCGGAGGTCTTCTCCCGGCTGCACGGCGTCATCCGGTCACTGACTCCCGCCACGCCGGCCGCCCCCTCCCCCGGTCCCGGCGCTCCTGCCGCCGTCGGCGGCCTCGCGGCCGAGCGGCCCGCCTGGTGGCAGGAGGGCGGTGACGACGGTCTCTCCCCCACCACCGACCCGGTGCTCGTGGACGGCGTGTGCGTGCGGAGCGGCAGCCGCGTCCGGCTGCGCCCGCGGAGCCGGGGCACCGACGCCCAGGACATGTTCCTGGCCGGGCGCACCGCTCGGGTCGCCGCGGTCTTCCACGACGTGGACGGCAGTGTGCACCTCGCCGTCACCCTCGACGACGACCCCGCGGCCGAACTGCACACCTGGTACGGCCGCTTCCGCTACTTCCGGCCCGACGAACTCGAACCGCTGGGGCCCCCGGTCGCGGCAGATCACCCACAGACCATCAACAGCGAGGGACAACAAGCAAAATGACGACTACCGAGGCTCGTGCGGCGGGGCGCAGGCCCGCGCAGATCGTGGACATGTCCTGGGATCCGATCACCCGGATCAT
>NZ_QFDQ01000251.1 GCF_003270085.1 Streptomyces triticisoli
GATGCCGTCCGGGCGTCGCTCTGCGGCCTCCCGTCGCACCGTTGTCGCCCGCGCCGCCCGCGCCGCCCGCGCCGCCCGCGTCGGGCGGGGCGGGCCGGCGAGGTCCCGGAATCGACGACTGCGGAGCGGAAGGGGTCAGTCGCAGTTCGTATTCGCCGGTGTGCGGATTGAGTACCCATTGGTCTGCGGGATCGATGTTGTCCGCCCGCCCACGGCCTTGCGCGTCCACGGTCGTCCGAATCCTCCGTTGGGGCCACGCGGCGCCTCGCTCCCTCAAGGCGCTCGGTTCTGCTTCACAGTGCTCGACCCCAGGAAGACCTCGCGGTCGGTAGCACCGGATCGCTCACACTATCCGGCAGGTTTGGCATCGAGCGACGCCCGTGACAAATTCCACTTCCCTACAAGTGGGCAATCCGCCCATTTCCTTGGACAAAAGTTCGCCTCTGGCCGAGGTTTTACGCACGGGAGCTCTCCATCGTGGTGTGTCGCGGTGGAACGCCGGGTGGGTGAGGGGTGTATCCCGAGGTTCCCGGCTCGGCTGCCATCGCTGTGCGCACGGTCAAATGTCTACTGAACGTAGCTGCTCGACTGCGCAGAAGAATCCTCGTCGCCCGTGGGAATCCGAATCGCCGGAAGGTGAATTGGTGCTGTTTGTTCCCGAATCCCGCGGTACTTCCGCCGCGTCATCTCGCCGTCGCCGTGACCCGTTCCGATTCGATGCGCTGGGCGAGTGCGTCCTCGGAGAGGTGGTCGAGGTTGCGGCACAGAACGACGGAGGCGCCGACGGCGAGGGGCGCGTACAGACCCGCGATGAGGCCCTCCCAGGTGTCGTAGGGCAGCGCGGACAGCAGCCGGGAGCCGGGGCCCGTCAGGTCCAGGGCGGGGGCGTCGGCTCGGGCGCGCTCCACGACCTCCGCCGCCGAGTACTCGGCCCCGGCCACGATCAGGGCCGGCTCGTCCGGGTCCACCGGGGCGAAGGGCGCGAACGCGTCGCCCTGCCCCGGCACCTCGACGGCGTAGTCCGCGAAGCCCTCCGGCGGCTGCGGGAACCGTCCGCCGAGCGGCCGCAGCGCCAGCGCCACCCGCTCCCCGGAGCAGGCCCGCGCCGCGTCCAGCGTGTCCGGGCCGCTGACCACGACGTCCGCGGCCCCCGGGTCCCCGCCGACGTCCGCGATCGTGCCCACCGACGCGCACGCCAGCAGCCAGACCGCCGTCTGCCAGTGCGCCGGCAGCAGCAGCGCGACCCGGTCGCCGGGCTCGGCGGCGAGGTCACCCTGGAGGAGGTTCGCGGTCTTGGCCACCCAATTGGCGAAGGTGGCCACGGACAGTTCGACGCGTTCGCCCGTGGCGTCGTCGTAGAAGGTCACCAGAGGGCGTCCGGGGTCCGCGGCGAGCGCGGAACGCAGCAGGTCGGCAGGGGTGCGTTCGGTGGAGTTCACCCGTGCAAGCGTACGCGGCGCCGCGCCCGCGCACGGTGTGGCGGGGGCATGTGCGGGGGAGTGGCGCGCCACCGGTTCGGCCCAACCGTGGCCGACGGGCCGTCAATTCCCCAATGGACATATTTGTGTGATTATGTTCAAGATCGGGGGCATGCGTCGATACGGATTTCTGGCGTCCTCGATCGGTGTCACCTGCACGGCCGCCCTCATCCTCGCGCCGGGCCTTCCCTCCGCCACGGCCACGGCGGGACCGACGCCGGCCACCGGGCCGTCGGCCGTCCCCGGCAGCACCCGGTCCCTGCCCCTCCTGCCGCTCACCCGCGACCGCTCCCGCGCCGCCCTCGAACATGGCCTGCGCCGCACGGGCGTCCGCCACTTCTCACTGGTCGGCGTCATCTGGGACGACCCGGACACCGAGCTGCACGGCAGCGTCCGGATCCGTACGCGCTCCACCGTCACCGGCACCTGGTCCGACTGGCAGGACATCGACACCCACAACGCCGACCACGGCGCCGACCCCGGCACGGCCGAGCACGCCTCCGGGCTCGTGCACGGCGCCACCGCACCGCTGTGGGTGGGTGAGTCCGACGGCGTCGACGTACGCGTGCGCGTGGACACCGGGGACCGCGACAGGGGTGCCGCGGCCGGCCCGTCGGTCACGCTGCCCTCAGGCCTGCGCCTCGAACTCGTCGACCCGGGAGAGGAACCCCCGCCGCAGGGCTCCCAGGCCGACGCCTCGCGCACCGGCGAGCTGAGCGAGGAGGCCACCGCGGCCTCCGCGGCCAACGCCGGACTCGTCCCGCTCGGCGCCACCGAGATCCCCGCGCTCGACCGCGAGGACACCGAACGCGAACTGCTCGCCCTGCGCGGCGGCGAACCCGCCCAGTACGGCGGCGAGCTGACGGAACGCCTGCGCGCCAAGCCGTACATCGGACCGCGCCCGCGCATCGTCACGCGCCGCGGCTGGGGCGCGGACGAGTCACTGCGCGGCCGGGGGTTCGTCTATTCCAAGAAGATCGCGGCGGCGTTCGTCCACCACACCTCCTCGGGCAACAACTACAGCTGCGCGCAAGCCCCGTCGGTCATCCGCAGCATCTACCGCTACCACGTCAGGAGCATGGGCTGGCGCGACATCGGCTACAACTTCCTCGTCGACAAGTGCGGCACCCTCTACGAGGGCCGCGCCGGTGGTGTGGCGAAGGCGGTACTGGGCGCCCACACCATGGGGTTCAACACCAACAGTGTGGGGATCGCCGTCATCGGCTCCTACGGCGGGACCAAGCCGTCCTCGGCCGCCGTGACGGCCGTGGCGCGGCTGACGGCGTGGAAGCTCGGTCTGTACGGGATGAATCCGAGCGGAAAGACATATCTGACGTCCGGCGGTGGCAACCTCTACCAAAAAGGAAAGAGCGTACGCCTGAACGTGATCTCCGGCCACCGGGACGGTTTCTCGACCGACTGCCCCGGCCGGCAGCTCTACGGCAAGCTCGGCACGGCCCGTTCGTCGGCGGCGCGCTACCAGGGCCGCTGAGGAAAGAGCCGGGGGAGCCGGGGAGTCGGACAGGGCTTCGCATCCGGCGGTCCCCGGCCGCTGCGGCGACCGCCTGATCCTGCCCACGGCCGTCGTCGCCCCCGACGCCAAGCTGTCCGGCGGCACGGTGGTCGGCGAGGGCGCGTTCGTCGCCGAGGGCGCGCGGGTCTTCGGCAGCACGATCCTGCCCGGCGCCGTCATAGAGCCCGGCGCCGTCATCGCCGACTCCCTCATCGGAACCCACGCCCGCGTCGGCACCCGCTCCGTCCTCACCGGCGCCGTCATCGGTGACGGCGCGGTGGTGGGCGCCGACAACGAGCTGAGGGACGGGGCGAGGGTGTGGTGCAACGCGCGGATCCCCGCGGGGGCGGTGAGATTCTCCTCGGACCAGCCGTCGTAGCGTCGCAGCTCGCCGTAACTGCGGGCAGTCGTGCCTCCCCCGAGCTCTTCGAGCAGGGGGGATCCCCAGAGCGATGGGGGTCCCCCCTGCTCATGGGGGTTCCCCCTGTTCGAGCGGGGTCGAGAACTTGGGGGAGAAGCCGAGAGCCTGGGGGAGGGTGGGCCGGGGACTCCTGCTCGAAGAGCTTGGCGGAGGTACCCCGCAAGCGCGGTGAGCGGCTGGTCGTCGCTCGTCAGTCCACGGGCGTGCGTGCCGACTGGGGCGGCACGGGCGGGCGCCGGGGGTCCCCCTGCTCGAAGAGCTCGGGGAAGCAGCCCGTCAGCGCCGGGCTGCGCGGCTCGCGTGACGGCAGGGCAACACCGGGCACCGGCCAACGCGGGTGAGCCGACCGACCTGACGGCACCCCAACGCCCCGCACCTCAAAGGCGGCCGATATTGCCGCGAGGCATCCGCGGCCCCCGCCGCCCGGGCATCCGCCCGCTCAACAGAATCAACCGAGCAGCCCGATGCCGCTGCCCCGCATACGGCTCGAGCAAGCGCAGCATCTCCGCGTCATCCGCCCCCCGGTTCCCCGCCAGCGCGAACCCCACGATCCCCGGCAGGTGCAGATCCCCGACCGTCACCGCATCCGCCGCCCCATGACTGCGCTGCACGGTCTCCGCCGACGTCCACGGCCCGATCCCGGGCACCAGCTCCAACCGCTCCTGCGCCACCGCCGGAGGCATCCGTACCGCCTCCTCCAGCCGTGCGGCGACCCGCACCGCCCGCAGCACCGTCGACGCCCGCTTGTCGTCGACCCCGGCCCGGTGCCACTCCCACGACGGAATCAGCGCCCAGGCCCGCGGCGCCGGCATGACGTACATCCGCCCGGGCGCGGGCCCCGGCGCCGGCTCCCCGTACTTCCGTACGAGCGTCCGCCACGCCGCGTACGCCTCGACCGTCGTCACCTTCTGTTCCAGGATCGACGGGATCAACGACTCCAGCACCAGCCCGGTCCGGGTCAGCCGCAACCCCGGCCGCCGGTGCCGGGTCAGCGCCAGCAGCCGGTGCCGCGGCTCGAACAGGGACGGGTCGTCGGCGGCCCCGAGCAGCTCGGGCAACTGCTCCAGCAGCCACTCGGCCCCCGGCCCCCACGCCTCCCCGCGCACCTGCCCGCCACGCGCGGACACCCGCAGCGTCCCGGGCCCGAGCGGCGTCCGGCCGGCTCGCCACACCGACCCGTCGGGCATCGCCCGGAACGTGGGATCGCCCGGGCCCCGCCGCAGCGGCCCGAGGACCAGCCTCAGGTCCAGCGGCCCGTCCGGCGCCCACGTCCGTACCCGCTCCGGCGCGGTGGTCTGCCGCGGCACCTCCGCGGACGCGCCCCCGGGCGCGCCGGCCTGCCCACCGCGCACGGTCGTCGTACGGGTGGGCCGCGGAGCGAAACGTCCTGCCACGAAGGAGATCCAGGAGGGTCGAAGGTACCGAAGAAGCTCTACGAGCCCAGGCGTTCATGCGGGAATACGGACGAAGCGGTCACAGCGAGGCCGTTCACAGCGGGACAGTTCACAGCGAGACCACGAACGTCTCCGCGTCCCGCTCCGGCCGCGGCTTCGGCGGCCCGGCCGGATGCCCGACCGCGACCGCCCCCATCGGATCCCAGTCCTCCGGCAGCCCCAGCACCTCGCGCACCACGTCCCGGCAGAACATCGTCGAGGACACCCACGCCGAGCCGAGCCGCTCCCCGGCCAGCGCGACCAGGAAGTTCTGCACCCCGGCCCCGGCGGCGACCACGAACATCTCCCGCTCGGCGCCGTCCCGCCGCTCGTCGCCGTACACGTGCGAGCCGTCCATGACGAGGCACGGCACCACCAGGTAGGGCGCGTTGCGCAGCACGTCCCCGCGCCGGATCCGCTTGGCGATCGACTCCTCGCTCCTGCCGTCCCGCCGCAGGTCGGCGATCCAGGCGTCCCGCATCGCGTCCAGCAGGCGCGTCCGCGGCTCCTCCGACTCCAGCAGCACGAACCGCCACGGCGTGGTGTGGTGCGGCGCGGGCGCGGTCACCGCCGCGGCCACCGCGCGCCGTACCGCGCCCGGGTCGACCGGTTCGTCGGTGAAGGACCGTACGGTACGCCGCTGGGTCACCGCCTCCCGTACGGCCTCGGAGGTGCCGAGCCGGAACATGTCGTCGTGCGCGTCGCGCACCATGGCCCGTGCTCCCTCCCCGTGCTCCTCGGTCACCACGTGTCCCAGCCCGCGCACCACGGCGACGGGCAGCCCGGCGGCCTTGCCCTTGACCAGGTCGCCCGCGGCGGCGAGTTCGTCGGCGGTGGCGACGACGGTGGCGCTCAACGGATTGCCGTGCGCGTCCGTGCCGCCGCGAAGATCGTCCAGCACGTGTACGCCCGCGGCGCCGATGGCGACGTCGGTGAGCCCGGTGCGCCAGGGCCGCCCGAAGGTGTCGGTGACGAGCACCCCGACCGTGATCCCGAGGGCGTCGCGCAGGCCGTCCCGGATCGCGCGCGCGGACGCGTCCGGGTCCTCGGGCAGCAACAGCACCGTGCCGGGAGGGGTGTTGGAGGCGTCGACTCCGGCGGCGGCCATGATCAGCCCCTGCCGGTTCTCCACGATCCGCAGCGGCCCGCGCCGGGCCACGACCCGTACGGTCTCCGCGTCGATCGCGGCCTCCCGGTCGGCCGCCTCGGTGATCCGGCCCTCCGCCTTGGAGACGATCTTCGAGGTGACGAGGAGTACGTCCCCGTCGGCCAGAGCGGGCTCCGCGGCCGCGATCAGCTTCGCCAGGTCGTCGCCCTGCCGCACCTCGGGAATCCCGGCCACCGCCCAGACCCGGAACTCCGGGGTGGACGAGTCCCCCCGCGCATGCGCCGTCGTGCTGCTCATGCTTCCCGCACCTCCTCGGCCAGCGTCAGCGCCTCCCGCGCCATCCGGGCGGCGGCGTCGACGTCGGTCATCATCAGCGGCACCGCCCGGCACCGGATGCCGGCCGCCTCGACCCGCTCCACCGAGGCCGCGTCGACGGTGTCGACGAGCCAGCCGTCCAGCAGCCCCGAGCCGTAGTGCTCGGCCACCGCCGCGGCCGTGGCCTCCACGCCGACCGCCGCGAGGACCTTGTCGGCCATGCCGCGCACGGGCGCGTCGCCGACGATGGGGGACAGGCCGATCACCGGTACCCCGGCGTCGGCGATGGCCTCCCGGATGCCGGGCACCGCGAGGATCGTGCCGACGGAGACGACGGGGTTGGACGGCGGGAAGAGGATCACGTCCGCCTCGGAGATCGCCTCCAGCACCCCGGGCGCCGGCTTCGCCTGCTCCGCGCCGACCGGCACGACCGCCTCGGCCGGCACCGACGCCCGCAGCCGCACCCAGTACTCCTGGAAGTGCACCGCCTTGCGCTCGCCGTCGATCTCGACCGCGACATGGGTCTCCACGCGGTCGTCGGTCATGGGGACCAGCCGCACGCCCGGCTTCCACCGGTCGCACAGCGCCTCCGTGACCGCGCTGAGCGGATACCCGGCGCCGATCATCTGGGTGCGCACGATGTGCGTGGCGAAGTCGCGGTCGCCGAGGCCGAACCAGTCCGGTCCCACGCCGTACGCCGCGAGCTCCTCCTTGAGATGGAAGGTCTCGTCGGCCCGGCCCCAGCCCTGCTCCTCGTCGATGCCGCCGCCGAGCGTGTACATCACCGTGTCCAGGTCCGGGCAGACCTTCAGCCCGAAGAGGTGGATGTCGTCGCCGGTGTTGCCGATGACCGTGATGTCCGCGTCCGGCACGGTCCGCTTCAGACCACGCAGGAACCGGGCACCACCGATGCCGCCTGCCAGAACCACAATGCGCATGGGACCCAGTCTTGCAGGCGGGTGCGACAACGCGGCACACGGTCACTGCCGCGGCACACGCTCGTCCGGGGACGGCTCCGGGCGGGCCTCAGGCGCTGACGGAGTCCAGCGGGCCGCGTGCGGCCCCGGCGCACCGGGCGGAGCGCGCGGAATGCATGGGCATCTCGGTCAGGCCGGGGAAGTACACGTGCAGGCTGACCGCCGGCTCCAGCGTGTCGTTGACGACCTCGTGCGCGTACCCCGGCGCGAACACGCGCTGCATGCCGGCGCCCACGGCGCGCGTGCCGCGCTCGGTGCGCTCGGTCAGTTCGCCGTCCAGGACCGTGAGGACCCCGGAGGAGGGGCCGTGGTCGTGCAGTCCGCTGCCCTGCCCGGGCACCCAGGACAGCAGCCACACCTCGTAGCCGATTGGGGTCTCCCCTGCTCGAGCGGAGCCGAGAGCTTGGGGAACGGTGCGCAGCCGGTGGTACCAGCGGGTCGTCGCGTCGTAGCGCACGAGGTGCTCCCAGTGGGCGCGGTCGGCGGCGATGGAGCGGGCCAGGCCGACGAACTCGGCCACGGTGGACGGGTGCTCGCGCGGGGCCTGGAGCAGGTGTGGGACTTCGAGGATGTCGCCGGCGATCTGAAGGTCGCTGTCGCTGTTCATGGGGGGTGGGGGTTCCTCGGTGAAAGGAGATCGGAGGGAACGGGCGCCGAACGCGGAGGGGCTCGGACGACGGCTGGAGCACGCGTGCGCGTGTGGGGCTCAACAGCCGGAACAGCAACAGCTACAGCGAGCGCGGGCAGCACCGAGGGACCCGGCGGTGCGGGTCGTGGTGAGTGCCGAGTTCGCGAGCATGCCCACTAGGACAGCGGTTCACACCATCACTGTCAACTTGACGCCCGGAATGTGGGACATGTTTCACCTCATCCGGTTCATCTCGCAGGCGAAAGGTTTGCTCATGGGGTGACCGGGACACATGGCGCACATGCCGGGCGCGCAAGCGCCGTTGCGATCCTGTGATCCGACCGTGATCCGGTCCGCTTCGGCGCGTGTGTCGGAACGAGAACGAAGTCCTGGGCGTCATCACCTGTGCGGGCTCCGTACAGGGGTGCGAAGCCCTCGGGCCTCGGCTATGTGTCTGGGTTTATGCTGATTTGAACACTTTCTGGAGGGGCTTGGTTCCGGAGAGTGAATAAGGGGCCCAATAGCAGATCTCGGCTTGACTCGCCCGGAGCAGCACACTTGTAATTTCACTCGTGTCGTTCAGCCGGGACAGGTAACGGCTGCATCACGGGGACGCGAAAGACAGACGAGGGGCGCACATGACCGAGCTGGTGCAGCAACTGCTGGTCGACGACGCGGACGAGGAACTCGGCTGGCAGGAGCGCGCGCTGTGCGCCCAGACCGACCCCGAGTCCTTCTTCCCCGAGAAGGGCGGCTCCACCCGCGAGGCCAAGAAGGTCTGCCTCGCCTGCGAGGTCCGCTCCGAGTGCCTCGAGTACGCCCTCGCCAACGACGAGCGCTTCGGCATCTGGGGCGGCCTGTCCGAGCGCGAGCGGCGCCGGCTGAAGAAGGCGGCCGTCTGACCGCACACTTCGCGCACATTCCCATACAAATGTCACGAACGGCCCGTCGCAGGTGGGTTATCCACAGGCGGCGGGCCGTCGTCCTGGCCAGCCGATAGTGTGGTCGCTCGTCCGAGACGCCCCCTGCTCCCACCGGGCACGGGCGTCCACCGCAGTCCACCGAACCGGGGCCGTATTCTCGATGTCCGTGCCCAGCCATACGGCAGCCCACTACGACGTCGCTGCCGCAGCGCCGTCCGACCCCGCGCGCGCGGCGGCGTCCGACCCGAGCGGCGCGCCGGAATACCCGAGGCACGTGGTCACCGCCGTGCTCGTCTCCCACGACGGCGCCCGCTGGCTGCCCGACGCGCTCGACGGCCTGCTCGGCCAGGAGCGCCCCGTGCAGTACGCCGTGGCGGCCGACACCGGCAGCGCGGACGGCTCCGCGCAGGCGGTCACCGACGCCCTCGGTGCCGACCGCGTGCTGCACCTGGCCCGGCGCACCGGCTTCGGCCAGGCCGTCGAGGAGGCGCTCCACGCCGCCCCGGTCCTCACTCCGGACGACCTGCCGTACCTCAAGCGCCCCAGCGGCTGGGACCCCGTCACGCGCACCTGGCGCGACGACGCCTACGACCTGCCCGAACTGCCGTACGGAGAGCCGGTGCAGTGGCTGTGGCTGCTGCACGACGACTGCGCCCCCGAACCCGACGCCCTGGCCCAGCTGCTGCGGGTCGTCGACAACGAGTACGAACTCGGCCGCGACGACGTGGCGATCGTCGGCCCCAAGCTGCGCGGCTGGTACGACCGCAGGCAGCTGCTCGAAGTGGGCGTCAGCATCGCCCACTCCGGCCGTCGTTGGACCGGCCTGGACCGCCGTGAACAGGACCAGGGCCAGCACGACCACGTACGGCCCGTGCTGTCGGTGTCCACCGCCGGAATGCTGATCCGGCGTGACATCTTCGAGGAGCTGGGCGGGTTCGACCGCCGGCTGCCCCTGATGCGCGACGACGTCGACCTGTGCTGGCGTGCCAACGCCGCCGGTCACCGCGTCCTGATCGCTCCCGACGCCGTCGTACGACATGCCGAAGCCGCCTCCCGCGAGCGCCGCACCGTCGACTGCGTCGGCCGCACCGCCGCGTCCCCGCACAAGGTGGACAAGGCCGGCGCCGTCTACACCCTGCTCGTCAACACCCGCACGGCAGCGCTGCCCTGGGTGCTGCTGAGGCTCGTGCTCGGCACGCTGCTGCGGACGGCCGCCTATCTCGTCGGCAAGGTGCCGGGACAGGCCGTCGACGAGATCCGCGGTCTGATGGGCACACTCCTGCGGCCCGAGCGGATCGTCGCCGGCCGGCGCAGACGCGGGAAGCCACAGGTCGACAAGGGCGAGATGCGGCCACTGTTCCCGCCGCCGGGCGCCACCGTCCGCGTCACCGTCGAACAGATCGCGAGCAACCTCGTCGGCCGCTCCGACCCCGAGCTCTCCTCGGCCGGCCGGCACGGCGGCGCGGTCGAGTCCGGGCCCGGCGGCGAGGACGCCGACTACCTGGAGATCGAGCAGTTCGCCCGTCTCAAGCGCATCGCCCGCAAACCCGGCCCGTTGCTCTTCCTGATGTTGCTGCTCGTCTCCCTGGTCGCCTGCCGCGGCCTGCTCGGCGGCGGCGCGCTCGCGGGCGGCGCCCTGCTGCCCGCTCCGGCAGACTCCTCCGAGCTGTGGTCGCGCTACCTCGACTACTGGCACCCGGTCGGCGCCGGCGGCACCCCGTCCGCGCCGCCGTACCTGGCGATGGTCGCGATGCTGGCCTCCCTGCTGCTGGGCTCGGCCGGTCTCGCGGTCACCGTCCTGCTGGTCGCCTCCGTGCCGCTGGCCGGGTTCACGGCGTACTTCGCCTCCCGCCCGCTCGTCCCCTCGCGCCTGCTGCGCGCCTGGGCGGCCGTCGTCTACGCCTTCCTGCCCGCGACCACCGGCGCGCTGGCCGGCGGCCGCATCGGCACCGCGGTCCTGGCCGTGCTGCTGCCGCTCGTCGCCCGCGCGGGCATCGCAGCCGGAGGCCTGGTCAACACATCCGGGGCCCGCGGCAGTTGGCGCGCCACCTGGGCGTACGCCCTGCTGCTGACCGTCACCACCGCGTTCACGCCCATCGTGTGGCCCATCGCGCTCGTCCTCGGCCTCGGCGTGCTGGCCGTGCGCCGCGGCGACATCATGGCGTACGCACCGCGCTTCCTGGCCCAGTTGGGCACCCCACTGCTGGTCCTCGCCCCCTGGTCGCTGACGCTGCTGCCGTTCGGCTTCTTCCAGGAGGCCGGGCTGGAGTACGGCTCCTCGGCCGCCTCCGCCCTCGACCTGCTCGGCGCCGACCCGGGCGGCCCCGGCACGGTGCACGGACTGATGCTCCTCGGCATCGTCCTGGCCGCGCTGGCCGCCCTGCTGCGCACCGAGCGCCAGTTCGCGATCTGGACGGCGTGGGCGGCCGCCCTGGTGGCGCTCGTCTTCGCGGTGCTGTCCAACGGCTCCCCCTGGGCCGGCCCGGCCACCCTCGCCTACGGCCTCGCGCTCCTGGCCGCCGCCGTGCTCGGCGCCGACGGGGCACGCGCGCGCGTGGCCGAACAGAGCTTCGGCTGGCGTCAGCCGGTCGCCGCGCTGATCGCCTTCGCCTCGGTCGCGGGCCCCCTGCTCGTCGTCGCCGGCTGGATGATCCGCGGCGCCGACGGACCGGTTCAGCGGCGCGACCCCGTGCAGGTGCCCGCGTTCGTCGCCGAGGAGAGCAACACCCGCGACCAGGCCCGCACCCTGGTCCTCGACAGCGACTCGCCCGGCCACGTCGGCTACATGCTCGTCCGCGGCTCCGGCGCCCGCATGGGCGATGCCGAACTGGCCGCGGCGAACGGCGGGAACAGCACGCTCGACAAGGTCGTCGCCAACCTCGTCGCCGGCTCCGGCGCCGACCAGGCCGGCCAACTCGGCGGCTTCGCCGTGCGCTACGTCCTCGTCCACCAGGGCGCGCCCCGCGAGGTCAGCCGCGTCCTGGACGCCACGCCCGGCCTGACCCGGCTCAGCCAGCAGGACGGCAGCGCCCTGTGGCGGGTGAACCAGGAGGTGTCGCGCGCCGCCATCGTGCCCGCCTCCGGCTCCGGCGCCGCCCAGCCGGTCGCCGCCGGACCGGTCGAGATCCACACCACGATCCCGTCCGGGGCCGAGGGCCGCGTGCTGCGCCTGGCCGACTCGGCCGACGCGGGCTGGACGGCCACCCTGGACGGAAAGCCACTCACCCGCACGACGGTGGACGGCTGGGCCCAGGGCTTCGGACTGCCCGCCTCCGGCGGGAAGCTGGACGTCACCTTCGACGACCCGATCGGCCACACCGCCTGGCTGTGGGGCCAGGGCGCACTCGCCGCCGTCCTCGTCGTGCTGGCCCTGCCCGGTCGGCGCCGCGACATCGACGACGACCTGCCCGAGGAGGAGCTCGACCCCGCCCAGGCCGTTGCCGGGGAGGGCCGCCGGGCCCGCCGGCTGCGCGCCCAGGCGGAGGCCGAGGAAGCCGGTCAGGAGGAGCAGGAGGACTTCGATCCGGGACCGGACGGACCGGTTGGACCGGATGGACCGGACACGGTGTCTCCTCATTCCCAGGAGGAGGCTCCCGCCGCCGTTCCGCACCAGCAGTCCTACGGCGAGTGGGACACCACCGCCTACGCGGGGACCGGAGCCGAGTACGGCGCCTACGGCGGCGAGCACTACCAGGGCGCCCAGCCCCAGCAGTACCCGGCGGGCGCCTACGACCAGGCGTACCCGGCCGACCCGTACCAGGGCGGCCAGTACGACCCGTACGCGTACGGCGGCCAGGCCCCCTCGGCGCCGTACGACCAGGCGTACCACCAGGGGTACGAGGAGCCGTACGACCCGGCCCACCACCACCCGCACGGCAACGGCAGTGAGCGCCCCGACGGGAGCCAGCAGTGAACCGCACAACCCTGTCCCTGATCGCCGGCGTGGCCGCGCTCGCCGCCGTCACCGGATTCGCCGCGCTGGACACACCGGACGCCGCGGGCGCCGGCCCCGCCGAGGCGGCCGCCCAACTGCCCGTCGAGCGCACGACCCTGGTCTGCCCGACGCCGAGCAGCTCCGACATCGCCGACACCTCGTACACGTCCTTCACCCCCGTGACCCAGGGCACGGGCAGCGAGGGCAAGGCCCGACTCCTCCCCGCCACCGGGCAGTCGGCGACGGACGCCGACAACGGGAAGGACGGCTCCAAGGACAAGGATGACAAGGGGGACAAGGACGGCGGCGGCAGCAAGAAGCAGGCCGTCAAACCCGTCCTGGAGCCCAAGGAGCCCGGCACCCCCGTCACCGGCGACACCTCGGGCGCGGACGCCCCCGCGCTGATCGGCACGGCCGAGGGCAAGTTCGCGCCCGGCTGGACGATGCAGCAGACCACCGAGGTCGCCGTGGGCGCCGGCCGCGGCCTGCTGGGCGTCAACTGCACCGCCCCGGACACCCAGTTCTGGTTCCCGGGCGCGAGCACGGCCGCCGGCCGCTCCGACTACGTCCACCTGACCAACCCCGACGACTCCGCGGCCGTCGTCGACATCGAGCTGTACGGCAAGGACGGCGCCGTGAAGTCGGCTGTCGGAGAGGGCATCACCGTTCCGCCGCACTCCAGCGAGCCGGTCCTGCTGTCCACGCTCGCCGACGCCCCGCAGGAGGACCTCACCGTGCATGTGAGCGTGCGCAGCGGCCGGGTCGGTGCGGCAGTGCAGGCCCTCGACGACAGACTGGGCGGCGACTGGCTGACGGCGTCCGCGGACCCGGCGGGCAGCCTGGTGCTGCCGGGCATCCCCAAGGACGCCACGTCCGTACGGCTGGTCGCCTTCGCGCCGGGGGACTCCGACGCCGATCTGAAGGTGCAGCTGGCCTCGCCGTCCGGGCTGATCACGCCCGCCGGGCACGAGACGGTCCGCGTCAAGGGCAGGATGACGACCGCCGTCGACCTCGGTGAGATCACGCGCGGGGAGGCGGGCTCACTGGTGCTGACGCCGACCTCGCAGTCGGTGCCCGTGGTCGCGGCGCTGCGGATCGTCCGGGGCAAGGGGGACAAGCAGGAGACGGCGTTCATCCCGGCGACGAGCCCGATCGGGACGCGCGCGACCTCGGCCGACAACAGCGCCAAGGGATCGACGCTCTCGCTGACCGCTCCCACGGCCACCGCGCAGGTCAGGGTCACCGCGTCGGCGGGCAGCGGAGGCGGCGCACCGGAGTCGGAGACCTACACGATCAAGGCGGGCAGCACCCAGGACATCACCCCGCCGGTGCCGTCCGGTCTGAAGGGAACGTACGCGCTGACGGTGGAGCGCCTGTCCGGCGGCCCGGTCTACGGGGCGCGGACCCTCGAGACGACGCGCGTGGGCGTCTCCGCCTTCACGGTCCAGACGCTGCCGGACGACCGGGGGACCGTGGCGGTGCCGCGGGCGGAGCAGGACCTGTCGGTGCTGCAGAAGTGAGGCGGGCGCCCCGGACGGCGCCCCGGGCTCAGTCCTCGTCGTACCGGGGGTCCACCGTCTCCGGGGTCAGCCCCAGCAGTTCGGCCACCTGCTCGACGACGATCTCGTGCACCAGGGCGGCCCGCTCGTCGCGCCCCTTGGTGCGGATCTCCACCGGCCGCCGGTAGACCACCACACGCGCGCGTCGCCCGTCGTGCGAGGCGATCGTGCCTCCGAGCGGCACCGCCTCGTCGCTCCAGGGCTGCCCCGGCCGGTCCAGCCGCGGCACCTCCAGCACGAGGAAGTCGATGTCGGCCAGTTGCGGCCACCGCCGCTCCAGGCGGTCCACGGAGTCCTGCACCAGGTCCGCGAACGCTTCGGCACGGCTCGCCGCGAGCGGCACCTGCGGCGGTGCGATCGGGCCGCGCATGCCGCGGCCGTGGCGATCACGTCGTCGGGGCCCGGGGCCAGTGGCACGGGGCGGTACACGGTTGTCCATCACTGCTGAAGGGTAGTCGCCGGCGTCCGCGCGTGCCCCGGCCCCGACGGCCTGTCGTCCGGTGACCATTCCAGCCAAGATTGGGCTCGATCCCGTATCGCTCCAAGCCCTTCCAAGACCGTCGACCGCAAGGCAAATGACGGTGTTTGTACCCAGTCGTGACCGGACCCAAGGTTGTTCGAAATCTCGACCGGAGACGTCCGTGCAGGTCAGCGAAGTGTGACAGATGGTGTGTGCCGGGCGTTTCACTCCGCGACACGGTGGGGTGGCCTGAAGGAGAGTCGTCGCGGCCCGCTCAAGAGTGCGGTACCGTCCAACATCGTGAGCCCTGTACGTCGCTGTTCGCGCACCGCTTGCGGCCGTCCTGCCGTAGCGACGCTGACGTACGTCTACGCCGACTCCACCGCCGTCCTCGGCCCTCTCGCCACCTACGCCGAACCCCACTGCTACGACCTGTGCGCCGAGCACTCCGAGCGCCTCACCGCCCCCCGCGGCTGGGAGGTCGTCCGCCTCCTCGACGGCTCGGCTCCCGCACGGCCCAGCGGTGACGACCTGGAAGCGCTTGCCAATGCCGTGCGCGAGGCGGCCAGGCCCCAGAAGCGGGCGGCCGAGGCCGGTGGCGGCGGCCCGCGCACGGCGGACCCGATGGAGGTCGCGCGCCGCGGCCACCTGCGCGTGCTCCGCTCGCCGGACAACTGACGCCGGGCAGCCGCGAACTCTCGTCACCGGGCCTTCGCCCGCCACCCGTCGCCGTACCCGCGCAAGCGCTTGTGCCCATGACGTGCGCTCGGTCCCTGACGCCACCACTGTCAGCAGGCACCGGTAGCTTGTGGTGACCGATAGGACTCCAGAAGGGTTGGCCGTGGCTGCTGATCTGTCGCAGATCGTGAAGGCGTACGACGTACGCGGAGTGGTCCCGGACCAGTGGGACGAGTCACTGGCCGAACTCTTCGGGGCGGCCTTCGCCCAGGTGACCGACGCGAGCGCCCTCGTGACCGGGCACGACATGCGGCCCTCCTCGCCCGGCCTGGCCCGTGCCTTCGCGCGCGGCGCGGCGCGGCGCGGCGTGGACGTCACCGAGATCGGGCTGTGCTCCACGGACCAGCTGTACTACGCCTCGGGCGCCCTGAACCTGCCGGGCGCGATGTTCACCGCCTCCCACAACCCGGCCCAGTACAACGGCATCAAGATGTGCCGCGCGGGCGCCGCTCCCGTCGGCCAGGACTCGGGCCTGGCGGAGATCCGCGAACTGGTCGGGAAATGGCAGGAGTCGGGCGCCCCGGACCCCGCGGAGCGACCGGGAACGATCACGCGGCGCGAAACGCTGGACGACTACGCGGCACACCTGCGCTCCCTCGTCGACCTGACCCCCATCCGCCCCCTGAAGGCCGTCGTCGACGCGGGCAACGGCATGGGCGGCCACACCGTCCCGACGGTCCTCGCCGGGCTGCCCGTCGACCTCGTGCCGATGTACTTCGAACTGGACGGCACCTTCCCCAACCACGAGGCCAACCCGCTGGATCCGGCCAACCTCGTCGACCTGCGCAGCCGGGTCCGCGCCGAGGGCGCCGACATCGGCCTCGCCTTCGACGGCGACGCCGACCGCTGCTTCGTCGTCGACGAGCACGGCGAGCCGGTCTCCCCGTCCGCGATCACCGCCCTGGTCGCCGCCCGCGAGCTGGCCAGGAACGGCGGCAAGGGCGTGATCATCCACAACCTCATCACCTCCTGGTCGGTCCCGGAAGTGGTGAGGGAGAGCGGCGGCACACCCGCACGCACGCGCGTGGGCCACTCCTTCATCAAGGCCGAGATGGCGCGGACGGGCGCGATCTTCGGCGGCGAGCACTCCGCGCACTACTACTTCAAGGACTTCTGGAACGCCGACACGGGCATGCTGGCCGCCCTGCACGTCCTCGCGGCCCTGGGCGGCCAGGACGGCCCCCTGTCGTCACTCGTGGCCCAGTACGACCGCTACGTCGGCTCCGGAGAGATCAACTCCACGGTCGACGACCAGACCGCCCGCCTCGCCGCCATCAGGTCGGCGTACGCCGGCCGCGACGACGTCACCCTGGACGAACTCGACGGCCTCACGGTCACCGCCGCCGACTGGTGGTTCAACGTCCGCCCCTCCAACACCGAACCGCTCCTGCGGCTGAACGCCGAGGCCCGCGACGAGGCCACGATGGCCAAGGTGAGGGACGAGGCCCTGGCCATCATCCGCGGCTGAGGCGCCGCAAGGGCCACTCCCGGCCACCCCGGGCGTGGCCCGGCGGCCCGGCCCGACCCCGCCACGCCGCCCTCACCGGCGGTACCCTGACCAGGCACGACCATACGACCGCACACACATCCACCCGCCCCGAAGGGAACGCCCATGCCGCTTGAAGCCGGCCTCCTGGAGATCCTCGCCTGCCCGGCCTGCCACGCCCCCCTCAAGGAGCAGGACACCGAGCTGATCTGCACCGGCCAGGACTGCGGCCTGGCGTATCCCGTGCGCGACGGCATCCCCGTCCTGCTCGTCGACGAGGCCCGCCGCCCCGCGTAGCGCGGACCTGTCCGTGGGAGACCCGCCGCCCCGGACGGACGGGGCCCGCCGCGCCCCCACAATCGACGACCCGGCGTTCGGAGCCCGATCGGAGACTGCCGCCCATGCTCGACGAATCGCTGCTCGACGACCCCGGAGGGCTCGCCGAGGCCGACCACCGCGGACTGCTCCGCGGTGCCGCCGAGGCCGGCGCCCGGGTCCGCACCGCCGCCCGGAACGCCGCCGAGGCCGGCGTGGGCGACCTCAAGCCCGACGGCCGCCCGCGCGCCGTCCTGATCGCCGGACCGGGCGCCGCCGCCACCCACGCCGCCGACCTGCTCGGCACACTCGCCGGAACCGGCAGCCCCGTCACCCGGCTGGCACCCACCGGTGTGGCCCCCGCCGCCGGCGCCCTGCGCTGGGAGCTGCCCGGCTGGGTCGGCTCCGTCGACCTGCTGCTGATCGCCACCCCGGACGGCACCGAGCCCAGCCTGTCCCTGCTCGCCGACCAGGCCTACCGGCGCGGCTGCACGGTCGTCGCCGTGGCCCCGGCCCGCACACCGCTCGCCGAGGCCGTCGAGGCCGCCCGCGGCCTGTTCGTACCGATGGCGACGGCGCCGTACGACCACGACGAACCCCTCGCCGGATCCGCCCCCGGAGTGCTGTGGGCGCTGCTCATCCCGCTGCTGGCGCTCCTGGACCGGGCGGGCCTGCTGACCGCCCCGCCCGACGCCCTGGAGAAGGTCGCCGACCGGCTGGACCACATCGCGGAGCGCTGCGGGCCCGCCATCGTGACGTACAGCAACCCGGCCAAGACGCTCGCCGCCGAACTCGCCGACGCGCTGCCCGTGATCTGGACCGAGGGCGTCTCCGCCGGCTCCGCCGGCCGCCGCTTCGCCGCCGGGCTCGCCGAACTGTCCGGCATCCCCGCGGTCGTCGCCGAACTGCCCGAGGCGCTCGCCGCGCACAGCGCCCTGCTCGCCGGTCCCCTGGCCGCCAGCGCCGACCCGGACGACTTCTTCCGCGACCGCATCGAGGAGACCCCCGCCCTGCACGCGCGCGTGGTGCTGCTCCGCGACCGCCCGCTCGGCGGCCTCACCGCCGCACCGGCCGCCCGTGACCTGGCCCTCAGCCACGACACGCCGATCAGCGAGCTGGAACCGGACCAGGGAGACGAAATCGAGACCCTCGCCGAACTGATCGCCGTCACGGATTTCACCGCCGTTTACCTGGCGCTCGCCTCCGGCGCCTGACCTGTCCTCGGCACCCCCGCCGGCAAGAACTGCAGAGAGAAGCCATGGACCGCCTCGACAACACCATCCGCCCCTACGCCTGGGGCTCCACCACAGCGATACCGCACCTGCTGGGTGTCGAGCCGAGCGGCGAACCGCAGGCGGAGATGTGGATGGGCGCCCACCCGGGCGCGCCCTCGCGCACCGGACGCGGCACCCTCGCCGAGGTCATCGACGCCGACCCGGAGCGGGAACTGGGCGCCAAGACGGTCGCCAGGTTCGGCCCGCACCTGCCCTTCCTGCTCAAGATCCTCGCCGCCGGCGGTCCGCTCTCCCTCCAGGTGCACCCCGACCTGGAACAGGCCCGGCAGGGATACGCCGACGAGGAGCGCCGCGGCGTCCCCCTCGACGCCCCGCACCGCAACTACAGGGACGCCAACCACAAGCCGGAACTGGTCTGCGCACTCACCGAGTTCGACGGCCTGTGCGGCTTCCGTGAACCGAACCGGGCCGCCGACCTGTTCGACGCCCTCGGCGTGGACTCCCTCAAGCCGTACGCCGACCTGCTGCGCGCCCGCCCCTCGGACGCCGCCCTGCGCGAGGTCCTCACCGCCATCCTCACCGCCGACCGCGAGGAGATGGCCGACACGGTCGCCGAGGCCGCGGCCGCCTGCGCCCGCCTCGGCGGCGACCACGCCCCCTACGCCGACATAGCCCGCCACTACCCGGGCGACCCGGGCGTCCTCGCCGCGATGCTCCTCAACCACGTCCGCCTGCAGCCCGGCGAGGCCCTCTTCCTCGGTGCCGGCGTCCCGCACGCCTACCTCAACGGCCTCAGCGTGGAGATCATGGCGAACTCCGACAACGTCCTGCGCTGCGGCCTGACCCCCAAGCACGTCGACGTCCCCGAGCTCCTGCGCATCGTCCGCTTCGAGGCCGGCGACCCCGGCATCCTGCGCCCGGAGGCCGCGGCGGACGGCGAGGAGGTCTACGACACCCCCGCCGACGAGTTCCGCCTGTCCCGCTATGTCCTGCCCGAGGGCACCACCGGCCACGACCTCACCCTCGACACCCCGCAGATCCTGCTCTGCACGGCCGGTTCCGTCCGGACGGGCGAGCACGAGCTGACCCCGGGGCAGTCCGCGTTCGTCCCGGCGGGCGAGAAGGCCGAAGCGTCCGGTGCCGGCACCCTCTTCCGGGCCACGGTCGTCGTCTGATCCCGCACGCGACGACCGGACGTACCGATGCCGGGGTCCCCTGTCCGACCGGGCTGCAACAATGACCCACCGGCAAAGCACGGGCAGAAGCCGGAACCGGCACAAGGACGACGGCGAGACGACGGCGAAGGGATTACGCGAACACATGAGTGCGTCAGGCGGCACCAAGGCGATCGTGGCGGCACTCGGCGCCAACCTCGCGATCGCGGTATCGAAGTTCGTGGCGTTCGCCTTCAGCGGCTCGTCGTCGATGCTCGCCGAGGGCGTGCACTCCCTCGCCGACTCCGGCAACCAGTTCCTGCTGCTGGTCGGCGGCAAGAAGGCCCAGCGCGAAGCCACCCCGCAGCACCCGTTCGGCTACGGCCGCGAGCGCTACGTCTACGCCTTCCTGGTCTCCATCGTCCTGTTCTCCCTCGGCGGCATGTTCGCCATCTACGAGGGCTACGAGAAGATCCGCCACCCGCAGGCGCTGGAGCACTGGTACTGGCCGGTGGGCGTCCTCGTCTTCGCGATCATCGCCGAGGCCTTCTCCCTCCGCACGGCCATCAGGGAGGCCGACGATCTGCGCGGCAAGCTGTCCTGGACGCAGTTCGTCCGCCGCGCCAAGGCGCCCGAGCTGCCGGTCGTCCTCCTGGAGGACCTCGGCGCGCTGATCGGTCTCGTCCTCGCCCTCGGCGGCGTCGGCCTCGCCCTGCTCACCGGCGACGGCGTCTGGGACGGGATCGGCACCGTCTGCATCGGCGTCCTGCTGGTGCTGATCGCCCTCGTCCTGGCCGCCGAGACCAAGTCCCTGCTGCTCGGCGAGGCCGCCGGCACGGACGTGGTCCAGCAGATCGAGGCCGCCATGGTCGACGGCGACACCGTCACCCGCATCATCCACATGCGCACGCTCCACCTCGGCCCCGAAGAGCTGCTCATCGCCGCCAAGATCGCCGTCCGGCACGAGGACACGGCCGCCGAGATCGCCACCGCCATCGACGCCGCCGAGGCCCGCATCCGCACCGCCGTGCCCATCGCCCGCGTCATCTATCTGGAACCCGACATCTACAGCGAGGCCGAGGCAGTCAAGGGCCCGGACCGCGAGGCGACCCCGGGCGGACCGGCGCCGCACCCCACCGGACACTGAGCCCGGCATCCGCCGCGGCACCCGCCGATCCCCCTCCCACGGCGGCGCCGTCCGCGTTCACGCCCGCATGGGCCACGGCGGCACGGTCGGCACCGCCTTCCGCCACCGTTCGGCCGGCGCCACGATCCCGAACCCGAGCCCGAGCAGGAGCGAGACAACCCCCGCGAACATCCCGATGACGATCAGGGCCGGTGCGGTGCGACTGTGGATGACCCGGCCCTTGACGGCCGGGGCGGGCACCGTCCCGCCGTGGTCGGCGGTGAAGAAACGCGAGTCGTGGGAGTTCGCCCTGTTGTCGCCCAACAGGAACAGGCGCCCCTTCGGGACCTTCACGCCGTACGCCTTGCGCGCCCCGTCGGCGTGGCCGTCCTTCACGTACGGCTCCTGAAGAGGCGTGCCGTTCACGGTGACCCGTGCCCTGCTTCCCTCACCCGTGCAGCACACCACGTGATCACCGCCCACCCCGATGACGCGCGCCATCACGTCGGCGGTGAAACCGTAGCGGTCCGGCGCGGAGAACAGCACGACGTCACCGCGGCGCACCTGGGTGCCGTCGACACGTTCGAAGAAGACCCGGTCTCCCTGCTTGTACGTCGGCGACATGCTGGGGCCCTGCAGGATGGATCCCCCATACGCCGCCCTCGCGTACCCGAAGGAGCCGAAGCCCAGCACCAACCCCACGAGTCCCAGCACCACCGCCGTGACCCCGAGTCCCCGCCCTCTGCCGGACATCCGTCCCCTCCCCGCGCGGCCCATCCGGGCCGCAGAGGGTAACGAAGTGTCCGGAGGCGGACTGGGGGCGGCCCGGCGCTCCGGTGTAGCTTGGGACGGAGCCAGACGTCGCTGCTGATGGCGGTCGGGCGGTCCGGGGACGGACCGGCCGAGGGAGAGAGGGCCTCCGACGGACTGCGCTGCGCGCACGCGGGCATACCTGTGTCCTCTTCGGGCACCCCAGTGTCCGCCGCCGCGCAGATCAGCCGTACCCACCTCGATCCGATCCCGAGGAGCAGCCCGTAATGACGACTGTCGACAGCCGACAGGACTTCAAGGTCGCCGACCTGTCCCTGGCCGAGTTCGGCCGCAAGGAGATCTCCCTGGCCGAGCACGAGATGCCCGGTCTGATGGCGATCCGCGAGGAGTACGCCGCCGCGCAGCCGCTGAAGGGTGCGCGCATCACCGGCTCCCTGCACATGACCGTCCAGACCGCCGTCCTGATCGAGACCCTGGTGGCCCTGGGCGCGCGGGTCCGCTGGGCCTCGTGCAACATCTTCTCCACCCAGGACCACGCGGCCGCCGCCATCGCCGTCGGCCCCGACGGCACCCCCGACAACCCGCGGGGCGTCCCGGTCTTCGCCTGGAAGGGCGAGACGCTCCAGGAGTACTGGTGGTGCACGGAGCAGGCGCTGACCTGGCCGGACAGCCCCACCGGCGGCCCGAACATGATCCTGGACGACGGCGGCGACGCCACCCTCCTGGTGCACAAGGGCGTGGAGTACGAGAAGGACGGCAAGGTCCCCTCGCCCGACACCGCCGAGTCCGACGAGCACCGCGTCATCCTTCAGCTGCTGACCCGCACCCTGGGCGAGAACCCCCAGAAGTGGACCCAGCTGGCCTCCGAGATCCGCGGCGTCACCGAGGAGACCACCACCGGCGTGCACCGCCTGTACGAGATGCACCGCGACGGCACCCTGCTCTTCCCGGCGATCAACGTCAACGACGCCGTCACCAAGTCGAAGTTCGACAACAAGTACGGCTGCCGGCACTCCCTGGTCGACGGCATCAACCGCGCCACCGACGTCCTGATCGGCGGCAAGACCGCCGTCGTCTGCGGCTACGGCGACGTGGGCAAGGGCTCCGCGGAGTCCCTGCGCGGCCAGGGCGCCCGCGTGATCATCACCGAGATCGACCCGATCTGCGCCCTGCAGGCGGCGATGGACGGCTACCAGGTCACCACCCTGGACGAGGTCGTCGAGACGGCTGACATCTTCATCACCACCACCGGCAACAAGGACATCATCCTTGCCTCCGACATGGCGAGGATGAAGCACCAGGCGATCGTCGGCAACATCGGCCACTTCGACAACGAGATCGACATGGCCGGCCTCGCCCAGATCCCCGGCATCGTCAAGGACGAGGTCAAGCCGCAGGTCCACACCTGGACCTTCCCGGACGGCAAGAAGATCATCGTGCTGTCCGAGGGCCGGCTGCTGAACCTGGGCAACGCCACCGGTCACCCGTCGTTCGTGATGTCCAACTCCTTCGCGGACCAGACCCTGGCCCAGATCGAGCTGTTCACCAAGCCCGGCGAGTACCCGACCGGCGTCTACGTGCTGCCCAAGCACCTCGACGAGAAGGTCGCCCGCCTCCACCTGGACGCGCTCGGCGTGAAACTGACCAGGCTTCGCCCCGAGCAGGCCGCGTACATCGGCGTGGACGTCGACGGCCCGTACAAGTCGGACCACTACCGCTACTGACCGGAGCCGGCGCCGGCACTGAGCCGCGCGCCGCGTCTCAGCCAGGTCCTCCGATCCGAGGCAGGCCCCCGCACCCCCGTGTCGGGGGCCTGCCCCTTTCGCCGGACCAGCGGTCCTCACGCACGCCGGACCGGATCGCCGAGGTGACCGGACCAGCCCCTCAGAACCCAGGACCCCCATGCCCCGCGGCCGTTATTCGCTTCACGATCCGCACGATCACACCCCTTACGCAGAAGAGCACTTCCAGTGCGCCCCCGGACCCTCCGGCTGGCGTTACATCTCCCAGCTGACCACCCCCTCGGGCGACCATCACGGCTCCGTCGACCTCGCCCTCGACGAACTCGGCCGCCCCATCCGCCTCGAACTCCACGCGGGGAGCTGGCAGGTGCGCGGCGCCGCCCTCGATGGCGTCACCTGGGTCCGCACCGACCCCACCGGCACCCATGCCACCGAAGGCAATGCGCGCGCCCACGCCTTCACCGGCACGTCCCCCGCGTTCCTCGTCGCCACCGCTCGTCTCCTGCGCCTCACCCCCTCCGCCGCCGCGACCCGCGTACGCCTCGTCCTCTTCACGGAACCGGTCCTCGCTCCGCGCACCGTGGACCAGTCCTGGGCCCTGGTGAAAAGAGAAGCACACGCCACTGACAACGGCCCCCTGACCGTGGACGAATACCAGGTCACAGCCCTGGACACCGGCGAACAGCACACCGTGCACATCGCCGGGGACGTGGTCCTGGCGGCCCCCGGCATCGAGCTCGAGGACCTCCAGTCGCCGCCGTCGGTCTTCGGCTCCTGAGCGCGAGGAACGCGAGGAGACGTAGGGAGCGCGAGGTGACAGGGACCGGGCCGGTCGGCCGGCTCAGGCAGGCGGCGCGAACCCGGTGCTCGGACGCTCGGTCCGCGCAGCGCCGGGTGCGGGAGTTTCCGGATGTCCGCCGGTGCCGTGTGCCGAGGACTCGGGACGGGCTCCGGCCGGATACGACGGCGGAGGCATGGTGGGCGACTGCGACTGCGACTGCGACTGCGACTGCGGCGCGGCAGGCGGCTGAGGTGTGGAGAAGTCGGATGCGCCGGCCAGGCGATCTCCCCCGTCGGCGGTCCTTTCCGCCGCCGGGCTCTTTCCGAACGTGCGCCGGGCCTCCCGGGTCTGCCGCTCCTGTAGTACCGCCGCCAGATACATGGCCGGCGGAACTCCGGCCGGTGCCGGAGTTCCGGTGCGGGAGGAGAGATCGGCGGCAAGCCGCTCCGCCATGCCCTGGCCGACCTGCGGGTCCAGCTGCTGCATCCGCGCCAGGTACTGCCGGATCGTCAGCCACAAGCCGTCGGGGACCGCCGACAGGTCCAGTGCCGAGAAACGCCCCGCCAGCCAGGGCGGAGGCGGAGGCACGAACGCCGTCGGCCCGGCCGGTACCCGCTCCCGCACGACCAGGGTGCCCGCGAACACGTCACCCAGCCGACGCCCGCGCGCCGACACCAGCGAGGCGATACACGCGACCGCCCCGAAGGTCATCAGAATCTCGACCATCCCGATCGCACCGCGCACCAGCGCGTGCCGGAACCGGATCGGCCCGCCGTCGTCCCTGACCACCCGCAGCCCGCACGCCACCTTCCCGAGCGACCGTCCGTGGCTGAGCGTCTCCACGGCTATCGGTCCCCCCACCAGCACGAGCAGGAACGTCGCGATCGACAGCGCCATCCGTGCCGCCTCGTCCAGGGAAGCCGTGGCAGCGACCACAGCCACGGTCACGGCGACGTAGGCCGCCACGGCCACGAGGAGGTCGAGCAGAACCGCCAGCGCCCTGCTGGGCAGCCTCGCAGGGCGCAACTCCAGCGCCACCGCCTCGCCCGTCACCAGCTCACTCACACCCGTCGTCCTTCCCTGGCCCGCCTTGAGAACGGCCAGTCTGCCAAGCTGAGGGCCAGCGCGCCGCAGTACGACAAGCTGACACAGCCGACGCGCCGTCGAACAACCAGCCGAGGAGCAGGCAGACCCGATGGACCTGGACGTCTTCGTCTCCGCCCACCGAGCCGAGTGGGACCGCCTCGACGCCCTGCTCCACCGTCGCCGCCTCACCGGCACGGAGGCCGACGAACTCGTCGTCCTCTACCAGCGCGCGGCGACCCACCTCTCCCTGATCCAGTCCAGCGCCCCGGACCCGCAGCTGACCAGCTGGCTCAGCCAACGCGTGGCACGCGCGCGGAGTGCCGTGACGGGAACCCGCCGTGCCTCGTGGCGAGACGTCACCCGCTTCCTGCTGGAGGGCTTCCCCGCGGCGGTCTACCGGACCCGCTACTGGTGGGTGCCCACCGCGGTCCTCTCCACTGTGGTCGCGGCACTCCTGGGATGGTGGATCGGTACGCACCCCGAGGTGCAGGCCGCGATCGCGGCCCCCAGCGAGCTACGGGAGCTCACCCGACCCGGCGGCGAGTACGAGACGTACTACTCCAGCCACCCCGCGGCCTCCTTCGCCGCCCAGGTGTGGACGAACAACGCCCGGGCCGCCGCCATGTGCCTGGTCCTGGGCGTCTTCCTGGGACTGCCTGTCCTGTGGATCCTCTTCGCGAACATGCTCAACCTCGGCGTCGGCATCGGATTGATGTCCTCGGCCGGCAGACTCGACACCTTCCTCGGCCTCGTCCTGCCACACGGCCTGCTCGAACTGACGGCTGTCTTCGTCGCCGCCGGTACGGGACTGCGCCTCGGCTGGACGCTCATCGACCCCGGCCCCCGCTCCCGGCGCACCGCCCTCGCCGAAGAAGGCCGAGCCGCGGTGGGCATGGCGATCGGCCTGGCCCTGGTCCTCTTCGTGTCCGGCGCCATCGAAGGCTTCGTCACCCCCTCGGGCCTGCCCACCTGGGCGCGCATAAGCATCGGTGTCGTCGCCGAGCTGTCCTTCCTCGCGTACGTCTTCGTCCTCGGCGGTCGTGCGGCCCGGGCCGGCGAGACCGGGGACGTGGAGGCAGTCGAGCGAAGCGCCACCGTGCCGACGGCCGCCTGATGTGCGTTTACGTCTGCTGAGCTGCTACTCTCCTCTTCGCCGCACCGGAGCCGTTGACACGGATCGGGTGCGGAGGTAGATTCGAACAGTTGCCTGGAGATGGACCTGGTCCTGATAGGCAGCAGTGAGCATCTGTCTGCTTCTGGAGACGATCACAACGTCGATCGCGAAGAAGCCCCTCCCGATGAATCGGAACGACGGCCGGTCAAACCGGTTCAAAAGTTCTGGTAAAGTCGGGGCCGCCGGAAAGGGAAACGCGAGAGCGGAAACCTGGAAAGCGCCGAGGAAATCGGATCGGAAGAAGATCTGGT
>NZ_QFDQ01000252.1 GCF_003270085.1 Streptomyces triticisoli
GCCGCGCCGCAGGGCTTCACGGGCCCTGCGGCGCGGCCGTCCCGTATTCCCGTGGCTTCGGGCGCTGTCGTTGTCAGCGGGGTCGCGTAGTCTCGCAAGGGACGGGAAAGAGAGATCCATCACAGGAATCAGGGATCCATGACGAGGGAGGGGGCCCACGTGCTCATCGACACCTACGGCCGAGTGGCCACCGACCTGAGGGTCTCACTGACCGACCGGTGCAACCTGCGCTGCACGTACTGCATGCCCGAGGAGGGCCTGCAGTGGCTGGCCAAGCCCACCCTGCTCACCGACGACGAGATCGTCCGCCTGATCGACATCGCCGTCTCCCGCCTCGGCATCAAGGAGGTCCGCTTCACCGGCGGCGAACCCCTGCTGCGCCCCGGCCTGGTCGGCATCGTCGAGCGGGTCGCGGCCCTGGACCCCCGCCCCCGGATGTCGCTGACCACCAACGGCATCGGACTCAGGCGCACGGCGAGCGCCCTGAAGGCGGCCGGCCTGGACCGGGTCAACGTCTCCCTGGACACCCTGCGCCCGGACGTCTTCAAGGCTCTCACCCGCCGGGACCGCCACAAGGACGTCATCGAGGGTCTGCGGGCCGCCCGCGAGGCCGGCCTGACCCCGGTGAAGGTCAACACGGTCCTGATGCCCGGCCTGAACGAGGACGAGGCCCCCGACCTGCTGGCCTGGGCGGTGGAGCACGACTACGAGCTGCGCTTCATCGAGCAGATGCCCCTGGACCCCCAGCACGGCTGGAAACGTGAGGGCATGGTCACGGCCGGAGACATCCTGGCCTCGCTGCGCACCCGCTTCGAGCTGACCCCCGAGGGCGCCGAGGAGCGTGGTTCGGCCCCGGCCGAGCGGTGGATCGTCGACGGCGGCCCGCACCGCGTCGGTGTCATCGCCTCCGTCACCCGCCCGTTCTGCGCGGCCTGCGACCGCACCCGCCTCACGGCCGACGGCCAGATCCGCACCTGCCTGTTCGCCACCGAGGAGACCGACCTGCGCGCCGCCCTGCGCTCCGGTGCGCCAGACGAGGAGATCGCCCGCATCTGGCGGGTGGCGATGTGGGGCAAGAAGGCCGGCGCGGGCCTGGACGACCCCTCGTTCGTCCAGCCGGAGCGGCCGATGTCGGCGATCGGCGGCTGAGGGATCAGGCGCCCTCGGGCGCTTCCCACTCCTCGAACTTCACGACGTCCTTCAGGAACCCCCGCACCCCGAGGAACTGCGACAGGTGCTCGCGGTGTTCCTCGCACGCCAGCCACGTCTTGCGGCGCTGAGGCGTGTGGATCTTCGGGTTGTTCCAGGCCAGCACCCATACGGAGGCGGCACGGCAGCCCTTGGCGGAGCAGATCGGGGTTTCGTCAGTCACAGCTTTCGTCTCACAGCCACGTGAACAGGGCGACGCCGAGCAGCCACGGGGGGAGCTGCCCGGCGTCGGTCCGTCGCTCCGACGGGGGATGCGGAGCGCGTAGGAAGTATGTCATGGGTAACCCGCCGCCCGGCACCGGAACAGCATGATTGATCTGAGCTTTTCTTGAGCTTCCCGCGAAGTGCCTGCCCGGAGACGGTTTCCGGGCCCCTTCCGGCGCCGGTCAGGCCCCGTCGCGCGGCTCGCTCGCCGCGCCCGCCGCAGGGTCGGCGGTGGAGTCTTCCGGGGTGGACCGGGCGAAGTCGTCGTCGGTCCGCGGGGGAGTGATCATCGGCTTCATCGGCATGGTGACGAATGTGGACGGCAGCTCGGGAGCGTTCTCCCGCCCCGCGTTCGCGATGACCACGGCGATGTAGGGCAGCGCCGCGCCGAGTACCAGAGCCACGATCGCCACGTAGTGCTCGACGTGCCACAGCACCACCGCTAGGATCACCGACACCGTACGGATCGACATCGAGATGACATACCGGCGCTGCCTGGTACGCACGTCCTCCTGCAGGCCCGCCCGGGCTCCCGTGATCCGGAACACCTGGCCGTTGCCCTCGCCATGCAGTTTCCGCATCACAATCCACCATTCGTCCGCATCGGACAACTCCCCGGTCCCCACCCGGCCCGTATCCCTTCCGAAACCGGTCGAGAACGCCGGCCCGCACTCTCCCCACGGTACGCCGCGCGGGCACCGCCCACGAGACCGGGCCCCGCCTGCCTGCACGAACGGCCCACGCCCTGCCCGCGCGGGTGGGCGACCGGGGGCCGCCCCGCCCGGCATGCGACTTACGGCCACCTGGCCGACACTGAGTGCAATGCTCACGTCGAGCCGGACGAGGAGGCAGCCATGGGCTGGTTGTGGGCGATCATCGTGGGTTTCATACTGGGCCTGATCGCGAAGGCGGTCATCCCCGGCAAGCAGCACAGCCCGATCTGGCTGACCACGATCTTCGGCATCCTCGGCGCGATCGTCGGCAACGCGATCGCCGGCGCGCTCGGTGTCGCCTCGACCCGCGGCATCGACTGGAGCCGGCACATCTTCCAGATCGTGGCCGCCATCATCATCGTCGCCCTCGGCGACATGGCGTACATGGCCCTGTGGGGCAACAAGAAGCGGCAGCGGGCCCAGCAGGCGTAGCCGGACCCGCCGCCTCGTCGTACGTCCTGTTTCGTCGTACGTCCGGACTCAGCCGCCCGTGACCTCGACGGCCGCCAGGTTCTTCTTGCCCCGGCGCAGCACCAGCCAGCGGCCGTGCAGCAGTTCCTCCTCGGCGGGAACCGCGTCCTCGGCGGTGACCTTGACGTTGTTCACGTAGGCGCCGCCCTCCTTCACCGTGCGGCGGGCGGCCGACTTGCTGGGCACCAGGCCGACCTCGGCGAACAGGTCGACCACCGGGCCGAGCTCGGCGACTTCGATGTACGGCACCTCCGCCAGCGCCGCGGCCAGCGTCCGCCGGTCCAGCTCCGCGAGATCGCCCTGGCCGAACAGGGCCCTGGACGCGGCGATCACGGCGGCCGTCTGGTCGGCGCCGTGCACCAGCGTCGTCAGTTCCTCCGCCAACGCGCGCTGCGCGGCCCGCGCCTGCGGACGCTCCTCGGTCTGCCGCTCCAGCTCCTCCAGCTCCTCACGGGACTTGAAGGACAGGATGCGCAGGTAGCGGGAGATGTCCCGGTCGTCCACGTTCAGCCAGAACTGGTAGAACGCGTACGGCGTCGTCATCTCCGGGTCGAGCCAGACGGCGCCGCCCTCGGTCTTGCCGAACTTGGTGCCGTCCGCCTTCGTCATCAGCGGCGTCGCCATCGCGTGCACCTCGGCGTCCGGCTCCAGCCGGTGGATCAGGTCCAGACCCGCCGTGAGGTTGCCCCACTGGTCGCTGCCGCCCTGCTGGAGCGTGCAGCCGTAGCGCCGGTAGAGCTGCAGGAAGTCCATGCCCTGCAGGATCTGGTAGCTGAACTCGGTGTAGCTGATGCCCTGGTCGGACTCCAGACGCCGGGCCACCGAGTCCTTGGTCAGCATCTTGTTGACACGGAAGTGCTTGCCGATGTCCCGCAGGAACTCGATCGCGGAGAGACCCTGCGTCCAGTCCAGGTTGTTCACCATGACCGCCGCGTTCTCGCCCTCGAAGGACAGGAACGGCTCGATCTGGCGGCGCAGCCTCTCCACCCAGCCGGCCACCGTCTCCGGGTCGTTCAGCGTGCGCTCCGCGGTCGGGCGCGGGTCGCCGATCAGGCCCGTGGCGCCGCCGACCAGCGCCAGCGGCCGGTGACCGGCCTGCTGGAGCCGGCGCACGGTGAGCACCTGCACCAGGTGCCCCACATGCAGCGACGGCGCCGTCGGGTCGAAGCCGCAATAGAAAGTGACGGGACCGTCCGCGAGCGCCTTGCGCAAAGCGTCCTCGTCGGTGGACAGGGCGAAAAGACCCCGCCACTTCAGCTCGTCGACGATGTCCGTCACGGTTCTCGTGTCTCCTCGGTGATGATCAATGATCTTCGCGCGGTCGGGTGACACCGACCGCGAACGCATACGAGGTTATACGCCCTGACTGACAGAGCTCATGTTGAAATCGGGGATGCGCAGCGCGGGCATGGCGGCCCGGGTGAAGTAGTCGCCCCATTCCCGCGGCAGGGTCTTCTCGGTGCGCCCGGCCTCGGTCGCCCGGCCCAGCAGGTCCACCGGCGACTCGTTGAACCGGAAGTTGTTGACCTCGCCGGTCACCTCGCCGTTCTCCACGAGGTACACCCCGTCCCGGGTCAGCCCCGTGAGCAGCAGCGTCGCCGGGTCCACCTCGCGGATGTACCACAGGCAGGTCAGCAGCAGTCCGCGCTCGGTGCCGGCGGCCATCTCCTCCAGCGAGCGGTCGGTGCCGCCGTCCAGGATCAGGTTCCCGGCCGACGGGGCGAGGGGCAGACCGGTCAGACCGGCGCTGTGCCGGGTGGTCAGCAGGTGCTTCAGCTCACCGCCGGCGATCCACTCGGTGGCCCGCACCGGCAACCCGTTGTCGAACACCGAGTGGTCGTGCCCGGAGGAGTGCGCGACCACGAACGGCGCGCACTCCAGGCCGGGCGCGTACGGATCGCTGCGCAGCGTCAGCGGCAGCTCGCTCAGCTTCTCGCCGAGGCGCGTGCCGCCGCCCGGCTTGGAGAACACCGTGCGCCCCTCGACGGCGTCCCGGCCCGACGACGACCACACCTGGTAGATCAGCAGGTCCGCGACCGCGGTCGGCGGCAGCAACGTCTCGTACCGCCCGGCGGGCAGCTCGACCCGCCGCTCGGCCCAGCCGAGCCGTACGGCCAGCTCCGCGTCCAGCGCCGCCGGGTCGACGTCCTTGAAGTCGCGCGTCGACCGGCCCGCCCAGGCCGAGCGCGTACGGTCCGGGGACTTGGCGTTCAGCTCCAGCGTGCCGTTCGGCTGGTCGTGGCGCAGCCGCAGCCCCGTCGACGTCCCCACGTAGGTCGACACCATCTCGTGGTTGGCGAAGCCGTACAGCTCACGGCCACCGGCACGCGCGCGTGCGAACGCCTCACCGAGGGCCGGCGCGAAGTCCGTGAACACCGCCGAGGAGGTCTCGGCGGGAGCGTCGGCGAAGTCGGGCGACTGAGGTACGTCCGTCACCAGCGGCTGCGCGTCCTCCGCGGGCCCCGCCCCGCGCGCGGCGGCCTCCGCGGCCCGCACCAGCGGCTCCAGCTCCTCCTGGGTCACGGCGGCCCTCGACACGACACCCGAGGCGGTGCCCTCCTTGCCGTCGACGGTGGCGACGACGGTGAGCGTACGCCCGCGCGTGACCCCGTTCGTGGTGAGCGCGTTGCCCGCCCAGCGCAGATTGGCGGTCGAGTACTCGTCGGCGATCACGACGCACCCGTCGGCCCGGGACAGGGAGAGGGCGCGCTCGACGACCTCGTGCGGCTTGACGTTGCGCGGGCTCATCGACCGGCCTCCTGCGTGGTGTTGAGGATGTTGACGCCCTTGAAGAGGGCCGACGGACAGCCGTGGGAGACGGCCGCGATCTGCCCCGGCTGGGCCTTGCCGCAGTTGAAGGCGCCCCCGAGGACGTACGTCTGCGGGCCGCCGACGGCCGCCATGGAGCCCCAGAAGTCGGTCGTGTTCGCCTGGTAGGCGACGTCCCGCAGCTGCCCGGCCAGCCGCCCGTTCTCGATCCGGAAGAACCGCTGCCCGGTGAACTGGAAGTTGTACCGCTGCATGTCGATGGACCAGGACCGGTCCCCGACGACGTAGACGCCCCGGTCGACGCTCCCGATGAGATCCTCGGTCGACAGCCCGGCCGGATCGGGCTGGAGCGACACGTTCGCCATGCGCTGCACGGGCACATGCCCGGGGGAGTCGGCGAACGCGCACCCGTTGGACCGCTGGAATCCGGTCAGCCGGGCGATCCTGCGATCCAGTTGATAACCGACCAGCGTCCCGTCCTTGACCAGGTCCCAGGACTGCGCCTCGACGCCCTCGTCGTCGTAGCCGACGGTCGCGAGCCCGTGCTCGGCGGTGCGGTCGCCGGTGACGTTCATCAGCTCGGAGCCGTACTTCAGCTTGCCCAGCTGGTCGAAGGTGGCGAAGGAGGTGCCGGCGTAGGCGGCCTCGTAGCCGAGGGCCCGGTCCAGCTCGGTGGCGTGCCCGATGGACTCGTGGATGGTCAGCCACAGGTTGGAGGGATCGACGACCAGGTCGTACACACCCGCCTCGACACTCGGCGCCCGCATCTTCTCGGCGAGCAGCTCAGGAATCTGCTCCAGCTCGCCGTCCCAGTCCCATCCGGTCCCGGTGAGGTACTCCCAGCCGCGCCCGACGGGCGGGGCCAGCGTCCGCATCGAGTCGAACTCGCCACTGGACTCGTCCACCGACACGGCGGTCAGCTGCGGATGCAGCCGTACCCGCTGCTGCGTGGTCACGGTCCCCGCGGTGTCGGCGTAGAACTTGTTCTCGTGCACGGTGAGCAACGAGGCGTCGACATGGTCGACCCCGTCGGCGGCGAGCAGCCGCGCGCTCCACTCGGCGAGCAGCCCGGACTTCTCCTGGTCGGGCACGGAGAACGGGTCGATCTCGTACGACGACACCCACGTCTTCTCGGCGTGCACCGGCTCGTCGGCCAGCTCCACCCGCTCATCCGACCCGGCGGCCCGGATCACCTCGGCGGACAGCTTGGCCATCGCCACGGCCTGCGAGGCCACCTTGGCGGCCGCGTCCAGCGTCAGATCCACCCCGGAGGCGAACCCCCAGCTCCCGCCGTGCACGACCCGCACCGCGTACCCGAGGTCGGTGGTGTCGGACGACCCGGCGGGTTTGGCGTCCCGCAGCCGCCAGGAGGCGCTGCGCACCCGCTCCAGACGGAAGTCCGCGTGCTCGGCCCCGAGCGCACGCGCGCGTGCGAGCGCGGCGTCGGCGAGGGCACGCAGGGGCAGCGCCAGGAATGACTGATCGACTTCATGGGGCACGAATGGCTTCCCTTCGCTCCGGCCAGTGACTGCGTCCTGCTTGTGCAGCTCATACGCAAGACCGAAGTGAAGCACGTCCCCCCTTGCCACACAGACTGAACACTTCCAGCGGCGAGGCGGCACACCGGAAGCCGCGCGGATTGTCAGGGCGCGGCCTCGCCCCGGCTCAGAGCTCCCCGGCCATGACCCCGGTACGGAACGCCGCCCACTCCGACGCGGTGAACCGCAACGGCTCCCGACCGGGGTTCTTGGAGTCCCGCACGGCCCGCCCGCCGCCGGGCAGTTCGGCGATCTCCACGCAGTCGTTCTCCGCCCCACTCGCGGAGGACTTGCGCCACACGGCGCTCGTGAGGTCCAAGGCGTACAAGCCGGTCTTGCGATCGGTCACTGTCTCAGGCCTTCTTCCAACTCGGCGACGCGGACGAGCGAGTCCTCCACCGAGAGTGCCGTGGCCCGGATGCGCTCGTACGCCCTCTCGAAGGGGGCCGCGTCGTCGCCCTCAACGTATGTCGCGCTCCCGGCGTTCTCCAAGAGCACGACATTCGGCAGGGGCGGCCTGAACTTGGTGAGACTGAAGCCCCCTTCGAGCCCCGGGTGCGCGGTGGAGCTCAAGGGCATGATCTGGACGGTGACGTCGGGAAGCTCGGCGGTGTCGAGCAGCTTGCGCAGCTGCTCGCGCATGGTGGCCGGGCGGGCGGCGAACCGCTGGTGCAGCGCTGCCTCATGGATGATGGCCCACAGCTCCAGCGGTACACCGGGCCGGGGCAGCACGGACTGTCGTGCCATACGTACTTCGGCGAGTGCGGCGACTTCTTCCGGCGTACGGGTCGTCGTGATACCGGCGATCGTTTCCCGTGCGTACGCGGCGGTCTGGAGCAGCCCGGGGATCAGGAGCGGAGTCCAGGCACAGATCTGCTCTGCGTCCGACTCCAGCGAGATGTAGTCGGCGTACGCGGGCTGCACGATGCCCGAGTAGGCCTGCCACCAGCCCTTCTTGAGGGCATCGCTGCGCAGGGTCTCCAGGACCGCGCCGATGTCCGGGTCTGTCACTCCGTACACCTTGAGCAGTTCGGAAAGGTCACCAGGCTTGATGCCCTGAACGGCGTTCTCGATCTTCGACAGCTTCGGGCGGCCCAGCCCCTGCCCCCACCCTCGGCTGGTACCCCACACCCACTCCCACCGGCTTCGTCCTCCACCTCTCCGCCACCCCGCAGCACCTGCGTGCCGTCCGCGGACTCGTCGAGAAGACCCTCTGCGGGGTCGGCGCCGACAACGAACTCACCCATGCCGTACAGCTGGTGCTCTCCGAGCTGTGCGGCAACGCGGTCCGGGCCTGCGGTGACTTCGTCCCGCTCGTGGCGGAGCTGGAGCTGGAGTCGGTGACCGCGCACTCCGCGAACCCCCGCCGCGTCGGCCCCTCTGCCCCCACCGCCGCCTGGGTCCGTCTCCACGACCCGCGCCGCGACACCCGGCCACGCCTCACAGGCGTACGACTCGATGACCCGCGCGTCGAGTCGGGGCGCGGACTGGCACTCGTCGACCTGCTCGCGCCGGGCTGGCAGGTGTCCGAGACACCTGTGGGCAAGCAGATCCGCTGTCGCGTCCCGGTCCCGGGAAGCTGAGCCTCGCGCGGAGATCACCCGGAGGAGTGATTCCAGGGGGACTCCGGCTGGTCCGAGCCCGGCCGCACTACGGTCGGTCCATGCCCAGCAAGAGCCGTAACACCGGCAAGAAGAAGGCCCGTAAGAGCGGGTGGAGCCCGGTTTCCGGGCCCAGCACCCTGGTCCAGGCAGCCGAGGACTACGAACGGCTCGCGGAGCAGTACCCCGAAGAGCGCGAGGAGCTCCTCATGGAAGCCGCCGACGCATGGCGGGACGCGGGCGAATCCGAGCGGGCGCTCGCGGTGTACGAGAGGCTTCTGGGGCTGGGGCTGGGGCTGGGGCAGGGGGAGGGGGAGGGCGGCAGCGAGAGGTACGACCTCGTGGACGCCTTCCGTATCAGCGTGCTGTGGGATCTCCAACGTCGGGAGGAGGCCCGCGCGGGCGCGGCGGCGTTCCGGGCACGCCATCCACGGGACGCGGGTGCCTGGATGTTCGTCGCCGAGTGCTTCGAGGAGGCGGACGAGACGGCGACGGCCGCGGAGTGGTACACGGCCGGCATCACGCACGTCCTGGGCGCCGGGACGCCGGTCACCGCGGACACGGTCGAGGAACACCCGGACGGCTTCGACCTGGAGTCGCTGGTCATCGGCCGCCATCGGGTGCGCCGCCTGCTCGGTGTCCCGCACGACGACTGGGACGAGGCCGCCGACGAGCTCCATGAACGCCGTGCCTCGCCCCTGCGCGGACGGATGCGCTCCCTCGACGAGATGCACGACCCGATCCGGCTCAGGCGGCTCAAGGAGGAAGGCCCGAAAGCCCTTGAGGCCGAGATCAGGGAGTTGGCGGAGGTGATGGAACCGGAAGAGGAGGAGCACATCGCACGTACCGGCCCGCTGCGGGCCTGTGTCCTGTTCTGGCCCGCGGAGGAGTTCGCTCTGCTGCTTCAGCGCCGGCCGAAGGCCGTGGAGGCGTACGGCGACGACCACGCCGCCCACCTCCGCCAGGTGGAGCGCAGTCTGCGCGAACTGTCGGACGAGGGCGCCCCGCACCTCGCGGTCGGCCGCGCCACGGTCGCCGGGCTCCAGGCCCACGCCGAGGCGGAGGGCGGCTCTCCCGACACTTCCGCCACCCGCTCCGCGTACGCGGCCGAACTCGCCCGCCGCGGACAGGCGACCACCTGGCCGCCACCGCGCAACGGCCCCTGCTGGTGCGGCTCGGGCCGCAAGTACAAGAAGTGCTGCGGAAGCCCCGCCATGAACTGAGTCGGCCGGGGACTCCCGACTGTAGGAACCCGACAGGAGGCGCCATGCGCCACTGTCGGTGCCGGATTGCCCTTCGACGTGGTCGGACCGATAGGTTTTCGGTGAAGCCGCCTGTCGTCCATGCGCTCGGGCGGTTGTCGGAACGCTGACAGACCGCTATCGAAAGGGTGATCCGTTGAGCCGCTCGGTTCTCGTCACCGGAGGTAACCGGGGCATCGGCCTCGCCATCGCCCGCGCGTTCGCCGACGCCGGCGACAAGGTCGCGATCACGTACCGCTCGGGCGAGCCCCCCAAGGGCTTCCTCGCCGTCAAGTGCGACATCACCGACAGCGAGCAGGTGGAGCAGGCCTACAAGGAGATCGAGGCTGAGCACGGCCCCGTCGAGGTCCTCGTCGCCAACGCCGGCATCAACAAGGACCAGCTCCTGATGCGTATGTCCGAGGAGGACTTCACCTCGGTCATCGACACCAACCTCACCGGCACCTTCCGCGTGGTCAAGCGCGCGAACCGCGGCATGCTGCGGGCCAAGAAGGGCCGCGTCGTGCTCATCTCGTCGGTCGTCGGGCTCCTCGGTTCCGCCGGGCAGGCGAACTACGCCGCCTCCAAGGCCGCGCTGGTCGGCTTCGCGCGCTCCCTCGCCCGGGAGCTGGGCTCGCGCAACATCACCTTCAACGTCGTCGCGCCCGGTTTCGTCGACACCGACATGACCAGGGAGCTCACCGAGGAACAGCAGACGAAGATCCTCGCGCAGGTGCCGCTCGCCCGGTACGCGCAGTCGGAGGAGATCGCCGCGGCGGTGCGGTTCCTCGCCTCGGACGACGCCTCGTACATCACTGGAGCCGTCATCCCTGTTGACGGCGGACTGGGAATGGGTCACTGATCACCATGAGCGGAATTCTCGAGGGCAAGCGCATCCTGATCACCGGTGTGCTGACGGAGTCCTCCATCGCCTTCC
Organism: Streptomyces triticisoli; assembly: GCF_003270085.1. Lineage (GTDB taxonomy): Bacteria > Actinomycetota > Actinomycetes > Streptomycetales > Streptomycetaceae > Streptomyces > Streptomyces triticisoli. The sequence continues at coordinate 10,684 of NZ_QFDQ01000252.1, forward strand.
ACGCGGCCAAGCTGGCCCAGGAGGAGGGCGCGGAGATCATCCTGACCGCGTTCCCGCGCCCCACGCTGACCGAGCGCATCGCCAAGAAGCTGCCGAAGCCCACCAAGGTCATCGAGCTCGACGTCACCAACGACGAGCACCTGGGCCGTCTGGCCGACGTCGTCGGCGAGGAGCTCGGCGGCCTCGACGGCGTCGTGCACTCCATCGGCTTCGCGCCGCAGGACGCGCTCGGCGGCAACTTCCTCAACACGCCGTTCGAGTCGGTCTCCACCGCCATGCACGTCTCGGCGTTCTCCCTGAAGTCGCTGACCATGGCCTGCCTGCCGCTGATGCAGAACGGCGGCTCGGTCGTCGGCCTCACCTTCGACGCCCAGTACGCCTGGCCGCAGTACGACTGGATGGGCCCGGCCAAGGCCGCCCTGGAGGCCACCAGCCGCTACATGGCGCGCGACCTCGGCAAGCAGAACATCCGCTGCAACCTCATCTCGGCGGGCCCCCTCGGTTCCATGGCCGCCAAGTCCATCCCCGGCTTCAGCGAGCTGGCCTCGGTGTGGGACACCCGCGCCCCCCTGGAGTGGGACCTGAAGGACCCGGAGCCGGCCGGCCGCGGCATCGTCGCCCTGCTGAGCGACTGGTTCCCGAAGACCACCGGCGAGATCATCCACGTGGACGGCGGCCTGCACGCCGTCGGCGCGTGACCGCTGCCGCTGAGCTCGGCCGACGTGCCGGAGAGCCCGCACCCCTTGGGGGTGCGGGCTCTCCGCCGTCAGGGGCCTTCGGCCTCCCGGAGGGCCGTGGCCAGGGGCGGTGAGCAGGGCGCTGTGGCCAAGGGCCGGTCGCTGGTGTTTTGGGGCCTGCCTTCGCCGTACGAGTGGCGGGGGCGACCGCCGTACGCGTGGCCGGGCCGACGCCGTGCCGTGCCGGGTCAGTCGCCGGCGGGTGGGCTGAAGCGGCCCGGGCGGCACAGCAGCGGGTAGCTCGCGGCCTCCGCGGCGGCCGTCTCGGTGTCGCCCGCGCGGATGGCGTCGAGCAGCCGGGAGTGGTCCATGTACGTGTCCGGGGTGAGCTCCGCGCCGACGTCCGCGCGCAGCCAGTCGCGCAGCACCTCGCCGAGATCCGCGTACATCGCGGTCATGACGTCGTTGTGGGAGGCGGCCACCACCGCCAGGTGGAATGTGGCGTCCGCGGTCACGAACACCTCCTTGTCACCGGACTGCCAGGCCTCCTCGCGCCGCAGCAGCTGTGTGTGCAACTGCTTGAGGTCCTTCTCGGTGCGCCGTTCGGCGGCCAGCCGCGCCGCGGCCGACTCCAGCGCGGAGCGCAGCTCGGCGATGTGCCGCGGGTCGGCCCCGGCGAACCGGCGCTGCATCACGCCCGTCAGCTCGCTGGTGGCCACGACGTACGTGCCGGAACCCTGGCGGATGTCCAGCAGGCCGTTGTGGGCGAGTGCGCGGACCGCCTCGCGGACGGTGTTGCGGGCGACGCCGAGCTGTTCCACCAGCTCCGGCTCCGTCGGGATGCGGGAGCCGACCGGCCACTCGCCCGAGGTGATCTGGTGCCGCAGCGCGGCGATGACCTGTTCGGACAGCGCCGACCGGCGCGGAAGGCTCAGGGGCATGGCACACCTTCGCACGGGGGACCCGGAAGTCGCTGTCCATTCCGCAGACAGTATGGACAGCAATTCATCCCATGATTCTATGATGGAGCCCATGCCGAGCGAGGAAACCCGGACCACGACGTCGACGACCGGACGGGCCCGGGCCGCGACCGACGCTCCCCGGGAAGGCCGGGGAAGGTCCACGCGCGCGTGGACGACGCGCCTGGTCGTCGTCGGCATCGTGCTGTCCGCGCTGAACCTCCGCCCCGCCATCACCAGCCTCGGCGCGCTCCTGGAGGAGGTCCGCGCCGGGCTCGGCATGAGCGGCAGCGTGGCCGGCCTGCTCACCTCGGTGCCCCCGCTCTGCTTCGCCGTCTTCGGCGTCATGGCCCCTCGGCTGGCCCGCCGCTTCGGATCCGCCGCGGTGGTGTGCGCGGGCATGGTCGCCATCGCCGCCGGACTCGCCGTACGGCCCTACGTGGGCAGCACGCCCGCCTTCCTGGCCGCCAGCGCGCTCGCGCTCATGGGCATCGCCGTCAGCAACGTCCTGATGCCGGTCATCGTCAAGCGCTGGTTCCCCGACCGGATCGGTTCCATGACCGGCCTGTACTCGATGGCCCTCGCCATGGGCACCTCGGCCGCCGCCGCGGTGACCGTGCCCCTGGCCGGGGTGCTGGGCCACAGCTGGCAGTCGGGGCTCTCGGCGTGGGCGCTGCTCGCCGCGGTGGCCGTGCTGCCGTGGCTGCCGCTGCTACGGGACCGGGGAGCCGAGCCCGCCGCGCAGGCACCGGCCCGCACCGGACCCGCGCGGGAGACGCAGGCACCGGCCCTGCGGATAACCCGGAGCCGTACCGCCTGGGCGCTGGCCGTCTTCTTCGGGCTCCAGGCCACCGCCGCCTACATCACGATGGGCTGGATGGCGCAGATCTTCCGGGACGCGGGCGTCCCCGCCGGCACGGCCGGACTGCTCCTCGCGGTCACGATGGTGATGGGCGTCCCGCTGGCCTTCGTCATCCCGCGCCTGGCCACCCGGCTGCCCCAGCAGGGCCCGATCGTGCTGGTGCTCGGCGTCTGCGGCCTGGCCGGCTACGCCGGTCTGTACGTCGCTCCGGCCGCAGGGGCCTGGGTCTGGGCCCTGCTCCTCGGCGTGGCCAACTGCGCCTTCCCGCTCGCGCTCACCATGGTCGGCATGCGGGCCAGGACCGGCCCGGGCGTGGCCAAGCTGTCCGCGTTCGCCCAGAGCACCGGCTACCTGATCTCCATCCCGGGGCCCCTGCTGGTCGGCGTGCTGTATCAGAGCAGCGGTGGCTGGGGGGTGCCCCTCGCACTCATGGCCGGGCTGTTGGTCCCGCAGACGGTGGCGGGCTACCTGGCCGGCCGCAACCGCACGGTGGAGGACGAGGCGGCGCGCTGAGGCGGGCCCCGGAGGCCGCCTTCCGGGCGAAGGGTGCGAGACTGGGGCGCATGCAGCCTGTGCTCGACCCGGACCCGCAGAACGGCCAGAAGAAACTGCTGATCGTTCTCAGCGCGTTCTTCGCCATCTTCGTGATCATCGCCATCATCGCGACCCTCGCGTCGCCGTGACCCTCGCGTCGTCGTGACTCCGCCGTATCAGAGCCGGTACTGGGGATAACCCCCCATCCCCTAGGGGGCGAGGGTCAGGGTCAAGTAGGTGGATCACCGGATGGGCCGGGGAGCGCGGATTCCGTAGCTTCGAGAGGAGACCGCGAGAGGCGGTTCACGCACCTCGGAGACCAGCGGAGGCGATCATGTCGGCCCGTACGCACACCCGGCCCCACCCGGAGACCACGGGCGGCGTCGACTCCCGGCTGCCGTGGTGGGCCCTGGCCCTGCCCGTCCTGGCGTTCGTCGCGCTGCTCGCCCTGATACTGAACCCGGCGGACGCCCACGCGACCGCCGGGGCCCCCGCCATCACCCAGCTGTTCCAGCGCCTCCAGGAGCTGCTCGCCCGATGACGCCCGCGCCGCCCCGCCCAGGCGCCCTCGGGCACGGCCCCGTGCCGCCCGCGCCGGCCGAGAAGCCGCATGTCAACTCCCTGCGCCTCGTGGCCTGTTTCATGCGAAGCTGGGTGCCATGAGCGTCGCAGAACCCCGCAGGATCGTCCTCTTCCGGCATGCGAAAGCCGACTGGCCACAGGTGACCGACCACGAACGACCGCTCGCCGAGCGAGGCCGCACGGATGCCGCAGTCGCCGGTCGAAAGCTCGCCGACACCGGTCTCCCCTTCGACCTGGCCCTGTGCTCGACCGCGACCCGCACCCGTGAGACCTGGAAGCTCGCCGTCCACGAGTTGCCACAGCGGCCGAAAACCGTCTACGAGGAGCGGGTCTACGAGGCCTCGCCCGGCGAGCTGATCGCCGTGCTCAACGAAACACCGGACGACGTGCGGAACCTGATCCTCGTCGGCCACAACCCGGGCATCCAGGGCCTGGCCGAGGTGCTGTCCGGTTCGGCCGAGGACGACGCCCGCGAGCGGATGAGCCGCCGCGGATTCCCGGCAGCGGCGTTCGCCCTGGTGTCCTTCGACGGCTCCTGGAAGACCCTGGAGCCGGGCGTGGCCACGCTGCTCGACTACTGGGCGCCGTCGGAGTAGCCCGGCGGCCCGAGCGGAGAGCCCGAGCGAGAGGCGGCCCGGCACCCATGCGGTGCCGGGC
>NZ_QFDQ01000253.1 GCF_003270085.1 Streptomyces triticisoli
TGCTCCGGGGCCGTGCGGCTCCTCGGCGGTCTTTCCGGCGTTGCCCGGCTCCCCGGTGGCCGTGCCGCCCGGCGCCCGGGGCGGCGCACGGCGCACGCCTCGCCCGCCCGGCGGCCTCTGGGCGGCAGTACCGTTGGTCCAGCGGTCGTCCCCTCTCCCGCCGTCCGGCGGACTCGGGACCGTGCCGCCGCTGCCCTGCTCTCCCTCGCCGCCCGGCGTCTCCGGAGCCGCGCCGCCCCCGTCCCCCTCTCGCCTGCCGTCCCCCTCTCCCCCGCCGTCCGCCTTCTCCGTCGCCGCGCGCCTCATCAGGACCGACGCCGCGGCGTTGGCGAACGCGGCGAACAGTGCGAGGACGACGGTGAGCGCGTTCACCCCGTGGGTCACCCAAACCGTGCGGCAAGGCGTCGGTAGAGCGCGGGCGCGGCGCCGCGGATCCGGCCGGGCAGACGGGTCCAGCCGGGGACGTACACCTCGTCCCGGCCCCGGGACACCGCCTCCCACACCGCGTCGGCGACCCGGCTCGCCGGGACGGGCCTGGGCCTCGAGCGCCGGTAGGGCACTCCGCGGCGGTCGAAGAACGGTGTGTCGACCACTCCGGGCACCACATGGCTGATGCCGACCCCGGTGCCGCGCAGCTCGTAGCGCACGGCGTCGGCGAAGGCGCCGAGTGCTGCCTTGGTGGCGGAGTAGACCGCCTCGTCGCGGACGCCGACCGTGCCGGCCAGGGAGCCGATGAGGACCACGCGGCCCGTGCCCCTCCTGACCATCTGGGGCAGCAGCAGCCGGACCAGGTGCAGGGTGGCCAGTACATTGACCTCGAACACCTCGTCGATGGCGCGCTGCGGCATGGTGCTGAACGGCCCGGCCCAGCCGATGCCCGCTCCCGCCACCAGAAGGTCCACGTGGCCGACGCTGTCGAGGGCGAACTCCACCAGCCGCCGCTCGGCGTCCTGGCCGGACAGGTCCGCCGGGTGGACGACGGCGGAGGTGCCGCGGGCGACCTCCTCCAGCCGGGCTCGGTCACGTCCGTTGAGCACCAGGCGCCAGCCGCCCTCCTGGGCGAGCCGCCGGGCGACGGCCGCGCCGATCCCGGACGAGGCGCCGGTCACCAGCGCGCTCCCGCCCGGCACCGCCGCGTCGGGGGGCCGGCGGCGTACGGCGCTCAGCGCCGCGGGTGCCTCGACGGGCGCGCCGGAGCCGGACCGTAGGGGGGAGGAGGCGTGGGACATCGGGACGCACCTCGGGGGTCGGACGGGACCGGGGGCCGCCGGTGCGGCTCCGGTGGTCCGGGACGGCCTGCAGGGTGGTGAAGTATCCCGGGGGCCGTGCCCGAAACCTGGGACGGGCGCGGGGGTGCGCCTGTTCGTTTGACTGCGGTGGGTGAGGGTTACTCACTTCCAGTGTCGTCCGATTCGTCCGTGCCGCCACCGCTGCCCGCCGCTCGGGAGCCTGTCGCCGGTCACACGCCCGCCCGCGCCGGCCCGGAGGCGTCCCCGGAGGCCGAGCGGCTGCTCGTCGTCTCCGCGAGCATGGGGGCGGGCCATGACACGGTGGCCGCCGAGCTGGCCCGCCGTGCCCGCGCCGCCGGCAAGCAGGTCCGCGTCGTCGACGTGCTGGCCCTGCTGCCGTACGGGCTGGGCGGCGGTCTGCGCGGCTTCTACCGGGCGGCCGTCCGTGAGGCCCCCTGGGTCTACGCCGGTATCTACGACTTCTTCCTGCGGCCCGGTCCCCGGCCCCGCCCGAGCGGTACCCCGCTGGCGCGGCTCGCGGGCGGCCGGCTGATGCGTCTGGTGCGGGAGTGGCGGGCCGACGTCGTGGTGCCCGTCTTCCATCTGGCGGCCCAGCTCACCGGCCATCTGCGGACCCGTGGGGTGCTGCAGGTCCCCAGCGCGGTGGTCGTCGTCGACTTCGCCGTGCACCGGCAGTGGCTGCATCCGGGCAACGACCTGCACCTGTGTGTCAGCGAGGAGACCGCTCGCGAGGTCCGCCGGGGCATCGGCCGGCCGGCGGAGGCCACCGGTCCGGTGGTGGCACCGGAGTTCTTCTCCGAGGGCCCGGGAACGGCCGGATGGCGAAGCCGGCTTCAGCGGTACGGCGGTGGCCGGCCCGCGGTGCTGGTCTCCGCGGGCGCCTGGGGGGCCGGCAGTCAGCTGTCCGGCACCGCACGGCTGCTCGCCGCGCACGGCTTCCTGCCGGTCGTCCTGTGCGGACGCAACGAACGGCTGCGGCGCGCGCTGTCCGGCACGCCGGGTGTCCTCACCCCCGGCTGGGTGACCGACATGCCGGGCCTGCTGCACGCCTGCGCCGCCCTGGTGGACAACGCGGCCGGTCAGACGGCCGTCCAGGCCCTCGCCGCCGGTCTGCCGGTCATCGGTCACCGTCCCCTGCCCGGACACGGCGCGGAAGGCGTACGCCGCATGGCGGACCTGGGCCTGTGCGACCTCGCCCCCGACGAGGCCGCCCTCCTGCGCTCCCTGACCCGCCTCACGGAACCGGGCCCCCACCGCGAACAGCGGATCACGGCCGGCCGGGCCCTGTTCCGGGAGGACGCGCTGTCCAGGCTCGTACGGGTCCGGGCGGCGAGCCGCCGGTAGCACCGGCCGTACGACCGCGACGGGCGCCGGGCCCCGCCGCGGGGCCGGGCCGGGAACCCGCCCGAGCCGCGGATCGTGCCCTGGCGGCCACACCTCCGTGACGACACCTCGTCACCGGCCACACGGCCCTCCGGGACCGAGCCGCCGTAGCACCCGGCCCTGCGCCCCCCGGGCGCCGAGCCCCCACCACGGGCCGTAAAAGGCCCGGCCGGCGGAGGTCCGGACGGTCGACGTGGGTCACGTTGTCCCGGTCCTCGGTGTCCTCGTCCTCGCGCGGTGTGGCGGTGAACCAGGCGTCGAGGATCCCCTTCAGGAGCGGTTCGGAGGTCGGTCTGAGGCCGAGGGGCCAGTGCGTCGGCGTCGTTCCAGCGGCGTGCTCCGTCCGCCGTGCGGGCGTCGGTGCACAGGACGGCCCGTACGCCGGGCGCCTCGTGCACGGCGATGGACGCGCCCGTGCCGGTCCAGCAGCACACGACCGCCTGGTCGGCCCACCCGTCGGCGACATCGCGGGCGGCGGCCTCCGAGCACACCGCTCACCGCGGGTCGTCCCCGGGGCGCAGCGCGCCGTGGCTCACCACCTCGTGCCCCCGCTCGCGCAGCAGCGCGACCAGGGAACGGGCGACGGGTTCGTCCATGTCGGAGGAAACCGAGATCCGCATGCCCCGGAGCCTGCGCAGCCTCCTCCCTAGAAGAACGCCATCCCGGCCAGCAGCGCCAGGACGAACAGGGCGGCGCCGCCCACGACGGCGACCACGCGGAAGTGGCGCCGCAGCGAGGAGCGCAGGCCGGGGCGGCGCGGGGGGACCCGGTGCACGCTGGTGTTCCAGCCGGTGTCCGCGGCGGCCTGGGTGGGTCGCGGGGCGGCCGGGGCGGGTCGCGGGGCGGCC
>NZ_QFDQ01000254.1 GCF_003270085.1 Streptomyces triticisoli
CCTCGCCCCGGGCCGCCACGCGGCCCGCCCGGAACGCACACCGGTCACCCCGGCCGGCGGTCGCCGGCCGTCGCATCCCGACCGGCACCCGCGCGGCACGGCCTCGGCGGCCCGCCCGCTGACCGGCAGTTGACGGCAGGACCGCCGCGGGACCGGAGGCCCCCCGCGGCGGTTCAGCCCTTCCAGGCGCGGGTCACGCGGCCGTTCCTGACCTCGAAGTTCATCCGGCCGACCCGGTACTCCATGGTGATGATCGTGCCCGGCTGCAGCGACCGCACCGTGCTCCAGCCCCGTTCGCGCGCGAGCCGCTCGGCCTGCCCGGCCTCGAGGCCGACGTACGTGTCCGGACTGTCCTGGGGCTCCGTCGGCGGAGTGGGAATCGATGCCATACCACCACGCTAGGCCCTGACCCGCGGCTGAGGAAGTGCACCCCGGCACCTGAGTCACACATGCCTCCGCTGTCACGCTTCGGTCACAGAATCATGACCTCGGATCGGCCCAACTCCCTCACCCGTGCGGGCGATTCCAGGTCCCTTCCGCAATCATTCGAGCGCAATTCCCGGCGACCGGTGCGGCACCCGGAAAAGGCCCGGTGGAATGCCCGGTGAGAAGCCCCCCGCCCCGTCCCGGACCGCCCTCGCATTCCGGGTCCGGACCGGCTCGCGGAAGCTGACGCCGCATAGGAATTTCACCGTTCCGGCACACAATGCCCGCACCCCCCTGTCGCAGCGCGCGGTCACGCGCGCATCATGGCAGGAGCCCCCGGCCGACCGGCCGTGGGCCGCGGCGAACCCGGGCGCGAGGAGCGGAGGGCGAGCGAGCGATGGGGACCCAGACCGCAGCGGCGGCGGCACGGCCAGCGCCCGGAAAACAGCCCGGCAGGCTGGTGGTCGACTGGCTGACGACCACCGACCACAAGAAGATCGGCCACCTCTACCTGATCACGTCATTCGTGTTCTTCCTGGTCGGCGGGGTGATGGCGCTGCTGATGCGGGCCGAACTCGCCCGCCCCGGGCTGCAGCTCATGGACAACCAGCAGTTCAACCAGCTGTTCACCATGCACGGCACGATCATGCTGCTGCTGTTCGCGACCCCGACCTTCGCGGGCTTCGCCAACGAGCTGATGCCGCTGCAGATCGGCGCGCCGGACGTCGCCTTCCCCCGGCTGAACATGCTGTCGTACTGGCTGTTCCTGTTCGGCGGGCTGATCGTGCTCGGCTCACTGCTCGTGCCCGACGGGCCGGCCGCCTTCGGCTGGTTCGCCTACGCCCCGCTCAACGACGCGGCGCACTCCCCCGGCATCGGCCCGGACCTGTGGATCATGGGCCTTGCGCTGGCCGGCTTCGGGACGATCCTCGGCGCGGTCAACTTCCTGACCACGATCATCGGCATGCGCGCGCCCGGCATGACGATGTTCCGGATGCCGATCTTCACCTGGAACACGCTGTTCACCTCGATCCTGATCCTGCTGGCGTTCCCGGTGCTGGCGGCCGCGCTGCTGGTGCTGGAGGCGGACCGCAGGTTCGGCTCGCAGGTCTTCGAGGCGGCGAACGGCGGGGCGCTGCTGTGGCAGCACCTGTTCTGGTTCTTCGGCCATCCGGAGGTGTACATCATCGCGCTGCCGTTCTTCGGGATCATCACCGAGATCATCCCGGCGTTCGCCCGCAAGCCGATCTTCGGCTATCTGACGCTGGTCGGCGCGACCATGGCGATCACCGGTCTGTCGGTGGTGGTGTGGGCGCACCACATGTTCGCCACCGGCGCGGTGCTGCTGCCGTTCTTCTCCTTCATGAGCTTCCTGATCGCCGTGCCGACGGGCGTGAAGTTCTTCAACTGGACCGGCACGATGCTCAAGGGCTCGCTGTCCTTCGAGACGCCGATGCTGTGGGCGATCGGCTTCCTGGTGTCGTTCCTGTTCGGCGGTCTGACCGGGGTGATCCTCGCCTCGCCGCCGCTGGACTTCCACGTCACGGACAGCTATTTCGTGGTCGCCCACTTCCACTACGTCGTCTTCGGCACGGTCGTCTTCGCGACCTTCGGCGGCTTCTACTTCTGGTGGCCGAAGTTCACCGGGAAGATGCTCGACGAACGCATCGGCAAGATCCACTTCTGGACGTTGTTCATCGGCTTCCACACCACGTTCCTGGTGCAGCACTGGCTGGGCGCGGAGGGCATGCCCCGGCGGTACGCCGACTATCTCGCCGCGGACGGCTTCACCGCCTTGAACACCCTGTCGACGATCGGCGCGTTCCTGCTCGGCATGTCGACGCTGCCGTTCCTCTACAACGTGTGGAAGACGGCCAAGTACGGCCGGAAGGTCGAGGTGGACGACCCCTGGGGCTACGGCCGCTCCCTGGAGTGGGCGACCTCCTGCCCGCCGCCCCGGCACAACTTCGTCACCCTCCCCCGGATCCGCTCGGAGTCCCCGGCGTTCGACCTGCACCACCCCGAGTACGCCGGCCAGGCCCCGCAGCCCGAGCCGGAGCGGCATCAAGCCGGTCACGAGCGGCCCTGATCGCCTCGGTGGGCTCCAGCACCTCGAACGCGAACCCCGTCGGCCTCCGGGGTCCCGGCGTGCGTGGCGTACGCGCGCGTGGAGACGCCCTGGGAGACATGGGCGGCGAGGTCGTCTGTTGCGGAGGGCTCGGGACCGCGCGGCACCGGCACGGTGAAGGCGTTCAGGGGCAGCGGGCAGCCGGGCGTCCGCGCCGAACTGGTGGCCGCCGCCGGTGCCGGGGCCGACGTCGGCCGGGTGACCGAGCTCGCGCAGCCGGTCCACGCCCCGGCGCACCGTGCGCGGGGTGCGCGGGGTGGCCCCGAGCCTCCCCCCTGCCTTGAGGGCGTGGAAGGTACGCCCGGGCAAGCTCGGCGCCGGACCGCTCACGTCGGCCGCGGAGCGGCGCCGCGGCGTGGCCGTGACGGGCAGGCCCCGTCCTGTCGGGTGACCGGACGGGGCCCGGTGTCCCGGGCATGAGGGGAACGGCTCAGAGCGCGAGGCGCTGCCCGGGCACGATCAGGTCGGGATCTTCGCCGATGACGGACTTGTTGGCGCCGTACAGCCGCTGCCAGGTGGTCCCGTGCCGGGCGGCGATGCCGCTCAGCGTGTCGCCCGCGCGGACGGTGTAGTCGCCGCGGGAGGCACTGCGGTCGGTGTGGCCCGTCTCGCGTGCCGGCGTCTTCGACGGCCGCTGCGACGGGGCTGCCTGTGTCTTCTGCTCGACGGGCTTGGCCGGCTTGACGGACTTGTGCGTCGATCCGGTCCCCGGCGCGCTACCGGAGGCCCCCGCCCGGACCGAGCAGACCGGCCACGCGCCCCAGCCCTGGGCCTGCTGGACCCTGGTGGCGACGGCGATCTGCTGGGCCCTGGAGGCCCGGTCGGCGGTGGGCGCGTAGGCCGTGCCGCCGTAGGCGCGCCAGGTGCCGGCGGCGAACTGCAGCCCGCCGTAGTAGCCGTTGCCGGTGTTGATGTGCCAGTTGCCGCCGCTCTCGCACTGGGCGATGCGGTCCCACACTCCCCCGTCCGCCGCGTGGGCGTTGCCGGTCGCGGCCAGCAGCCCGAGCGGGGCGAGCAGCACCGCTCCGGCGAGAGCCGCCGCCGTCCGCGCCCTGCGGGCGCTGTCGTGCGTGGTGTCGTGGCTCTTGTCGGCACATTCGGACATGTACATCCCCTTCGAAGCACTCGGGGTCCCCCAAGGCGGGGCGTGCCCGCCGCGCATGGACGCGGCCGGCGCGCTCACCCCGTCCGCCGGAAGAGGTCGAGCCCAGTGGTGCCGGTTCGGTGCGGTCGGCGGACGTACCCGAGCGGTGCTCGTTGCACACGGTCGAGGAATGTAAGGAGCTGGCAGCGCCCGGAGCAACCAACCCTCAGTCCGAGCAGGCCAGTTGACGGTTACCGGAGGTAGCGGCTTTTTTCGGACACCCACTTCGTCCGCTGATTTCGGGATTTGCCAACCACTCGCGCGGGTGATCTGTGACCTACTTCACCCCATCAAGCCCCTTGATTTTTCGAGGAGTTGACGATGAGTGCCGGATTCCGCGCCTGACGTGACCCTGTGCGCAGGACGGTTCGATTCCGTTCGGCTGAGGGCGTGACTCCCACCACAGATCACCCGTTGTCTTCTTCATGAGCCGGGTGCCCTCCCGGTTCCTGGGCCGGGAGCCACCCGGTCCCGCCACGCATCCGCATCCCGAGGGAGCCAACCGTGCCGCGCATGCTCGACGTCAGCGACGCCGTACGCGCCGAGATCGGCGACGAAGAAGCCGACCGGCTGCTCGCCGGAGAGAACGCCCCGGGCAGTTACGACTGCACGTCCTGCCGCACCCCGGGCGACTGCGAACAGGAGCGCACCAGCACCGTCCTGTTCGTCGGGGACGAGACCGCCGTCCTCGCCTTCGCCCACGCCACCTGCCTGCCCTCGCAGGTCGTCCAGGTCACCGAGGAGCAGCTGCGCGGCGCGGTCCGCTCCATCAGCGCCGACGCGGGCGCCGTGGGCAGGGTGCCCGAGCAGGCCCAGCCGCAGCAGACCGCGCCCGAGCGGGCCGCGCCGCAGAAGGCCGTACCGGAGCAGGCCGTGCTCGGGGTGACCAGCGGACTCGTGCTCATCGCCGGGGAGTTGCACCCCGCCCTGGTCGTCGAGCCGACCGCGCCCATCGTGCGCCCGGGCTCGCTGAGCGCCGACGACGAATTCCTGCCGCTGCTCGTCGAGCAGGGCTTCCTGCCGGTGACCGAGATCGCCTCCGTACCGCCCGTGCTGCACGGCTGGTCGGTACTGCTCGCCGTGGGCCGGCTGCACGCCGTGCTCCAGCCGGGCTCGGGCGGCGGCGGCCCGGTGGCCTGGTGGCAGGCGCACCAGCCGCTCCAGGTCACCGACGGCTGGCGGGCGGCGGCCAACAAGCACCAGCAGGTGCTGATGTTCGCGGCGCCGGCCGGCTCCATCGGCCGCCAGCCGCGCGAGGACCTGCTGCGAGGGGCACTGGACAAGGCGGCGGCAGGCGGAAGGCTGGTCGCGGCGGCGCTGCCGCTCGCCGGTACCTGAGAGCTCGTCGGGCCCGGCCGCATCCCTTCCGGTCCGGGGTCGTTTGGACATACGTGCACGCATACGACGTTCCCCGCCGCCAGTCCTACCCGCCGATCCCTTCGCCGACCTCCCGACCGCGCTCGTCGAGCCGGGAGCTCTCCCCGTCGCGGTCGGCCCAGGACCTTCACGGCGGCCCCTCGGCCACGCCGATCTACGACGCGCTCTACGTCGAGTACGTCAAGTCCTTCCGGACCCTGCCGGGCGACCGCAGCGGCGAGGAGGATCTGGGCTTCGTCGCCTTCGGGAACCTCCGGCACGGTACGGGCTCGAACGCGTACAGCGCCTACAGTGCGGGCGCGTACAGCACCCGCCACGGCACCGGCCGGCAGCAGACGCAGTGGCAGCGCGTCGGGACGATCGGGCGGCAGGACACCGGGGCCCAGCACCTTCCGGCGGCGCTGCCGCCCGGCCCGCGTCGCGGAGCCTGACGTTCCGGCAAGCGGAAGGGCGGCCCCCGAGTCGGGGGGCCGCCCTTCCGTTTCGGTCACTTCCTCTTCGTGCCGCGCTTCTCGCGGACCCGCACCGAGAGCTGGATCGGCGTCCCCTCGAAGCCGAACTCTTCGCGCAGCCGCCGCTCGATGAAGCGCCGGTAGCTCGCCTCGATGAAGCCGGTGGCGAACAGCACGAACCGCGGCGGCTTGGTGCCTGCCTGGGTGCCGAACAGGATGCGCGGCTGCTTGCCGCCCCGGACCGGGTGCGGGTGGGCGGCGACGAGTTCGCCGAGGAAGGTGTTGAGGCGGCCGGTCGGCACCCGGCTCTCCCAGCCGGCCAGCGCCGTCTCGATCGCCGGAACCAGCTTCTCCATGTGCCGCCCGGTGCGCGCCGAGACGTTCACGCGCGGGGCCCAGGAGATCTGCGCGAGATCGGTCTCGATCTCCCGCTCCAGGTAGTAGCGGCGCTCCTCGTCGAGGTTGTCCCACTTGTTGTAGGCGATGACAAGCGCGCGGCCCGCCTCGACGGCCATGGTGATGATCCGCTGGTCCTGCACCGAGATGGTCTCGGAGGCGTCGATCAGGACGACGGCGACCTCGGCCTTCTCCACGGCGGCCGCGGTGCGCAGCGAGGCGTAGTAGTCGGCGCCCTGCTGGAGGTGGACGCGCTTGCGGATGCCGGCGGTGTCGATGAACTTCCAGGTCTTGCCGCCCAGTTCGATCAGCTCGTCGACCGGGTCGCGGGTGGTGCCCGCCAGTTCGTCGACGACGACGCGCTCCTCGCCGGCCACCTTGTTCAGCAGGGAGGACTTGCCGACGTTCGGCCGGCCGATCAGCGCCACCCGGCGCGGGCCGCCGATGCCGGTCCCGCCGAAGGTCTCGCGCGGCGCCTCGGGCAGCACCTCCAGGACGCGGTCCAGCATGTCGCCGGTGCCGCGGCCGTGCAGCGCCGAGACCGGGTACGGCTCGCCGAGGCCCAGGGACCACAGGTACGTCGCGTCGGCCTCGCCGCTCGGGCCGTCGACCTTGTTGGCGCACAGCACCACCGGCTTGCCCGCCTTGCGCAGCAGCCGGACGACCGCCTCGTCGGTGTCGGTGGCGCCGACCTTGGCGTCGACGACGAAGACGACCGCGTCGGCGGCCTCGATGGCGTACTCGGCCTGGGCGGCGACGGAGGCGTCGATGCCGAGGACGTCCTGCTCCCAGCCGCCGGTGTCGACGACCTTGAAGCGGCGGCCCGCCCACTCGGCCTCGTAGGTCACGCGATCACGGGTCACGCCCGGCTTGTCCTCGACGACCGCCTCGCGGCGGCCGATGAAGCGGTTCACCAGAGTCGACTTGCCGACATTGGGGCGGCCGACGACGGCGAGCACGGGCAGCGGGCCGTGTCCGGCCGCCTCGATGGCGCCCTCGACGTCCTCGAGGTCGAAGCCCTCTTCCGCGGCGAGCTCCATGAACTCCGCGTACTCGGCGTCGCCGAGCGCCCCGTGATCGTGCTCGTGCTCGGCCGAGCCGTCGGGCTGGATGTGGTCGTTCATGAAGTGCGTACCTCGTCGTTCATCGTGGTGGTCGGTGGAACCCCGCCGGTCCGCGGTGATCCACTACTCAAGTGTCGCCGAGCGCCCGGTCAGGCGCCTGGCGTTTTCCAGGTGGGCTGCGAGCTGCTTCTGGATGCGCTCGGTCGCCTCGTCGAGGGCCCGCCGCGTACGCCGCCCGCTGCCGCCCGCCCGTCGCCCGCCACCGCCCGTGTCGGAGCTTCGCACCCCTTCGATGGCATCGAACGGGTCGCCGAAGACGACGTCGACGCGGGAGCGCAGCGGAGGCAGCCCCTTCATCAACCGTCCGCGCCGCTCGGAACTTCCCAGCACCGCCACCGGCACGATCGGCGCCCCGCCGCGCACCGCGAAGTAGGCGAGCCCCGCGCGCAGGGAGGCGAAGTCGCCCTCGCCGCGCGTGCCCTCGGGGAAGATGCCGAGGACACCGCCGCTGTCCAGGACGCCGAGGGCGCGGGTGATCGCCGTACGGTCGGTGCTGTGCCGGTCCACCTTCAGCTGGCCGATGCCGGTCAGGAAGGGGTCCAGCGGGCCGACGAACGCCTCCTTCTTGATCAGGAAGTGCACCGGCCGGGGTGCGACGCCCATGACCATCGGGCCGTCGATGTTGTGCGAGTGGTTGACGGCGAGGATCGCCGGGCCGGTCGCGGGCACCCTCCAGGCGCCGAGCACCCGCGGGCGCCACAGGCCGTACATCAGCCCGACGCCGATCCGCCGGCCGATGTCGGCACCGCGCTCGGACGGAAGGCCCGTCGTGGGCTCCGGCGAACGGTTCACTTCCCGGCCCGCTTCTCCTCGACGAGGGTGACGACGCACTCGATGACCTGCGCCAGCGTCAGGTCGGTGGTGTCCACCTCGACCGCGTCACCGGCCTTGGCCAGCGGCGAGGTCTTGCGGCTGGAGTCGGCGGCGTCCCGCTTGATCAGGGCCTCGCGGGTGGCGTGGACGTCCACGCCCTTCAGCTCGCCGCTGCGGCGGGCGGCACGGGCCTCCGGGGAGGCGGTGAGGAAGATCTTCAGGTCGGCGTCCGGCAGCACGGTGGTGCCGATGTCACGGCCCTCGACGACGATGCCGGCCTCGGCGGAGGCGGCCAGCGAGCGTTGCAGCTCGGTGATCCGGGTCCGCACCTCGGGTACGGCGCTGACGGCGCTGACCTTGGAGGTGACCTCCTGGGTGCGGATCGGGCCGCCCACGTCCACGCCGTCGACGGTGATCGTCGGCTGGGCCGGGTCGGTGCCGGAGACGATCTCGGGCTTGCCGGCCACGGCGGCGATCGCGGAGGGGTCTTCTATGTCGATCCCGTTGGTCACCATCCACCAGGTGATCGCCCGGTACTGGGCGCCGGTGTCCAGGTAGCTCAGGCCGAGCTGCGCGGCGACGGCTTTCGACGTGCTCGACTTGCCCGTGCCGGAGGGGCCGTCGATGGCGACAATCACGGGCTGGGCGGTCCGGGCGGCGCCGTTTTCCACAGCGGGGCACCTTCCTGGTGAAGGGGGATGGGCAGGGGTGCGGGACGCCGGTCCATGGGGCGCCCCGCACAAGGTTACTGGCTTCCCGGGCCCCCTCTTACTGGCGGATGGCCCAGCCCCTCTCCCGCAGGGCCGCCGCGAGGCGGGGCGCCGCCTTCGGCTCGACCATCAGCTGCACCAGACCGGTCTGCTGCCCGGTGGCGTGCTCGATCCGTACGTCCTCGATGTTGACCCCGGCCATCCCCGCGTCCGCGAAGATGCGGGCCAGCTGTCCGGGCTGGTCGTCGATGAGGACGGCGACGACCTCGTACACGTGCGGCGCGGACCCGTGCTTGCCGGGCACCCGGTCCTGGCCGGCGTTGCCCCGCCGCAGCACCTCCTCGATGCCGTCGCTGCCCTCCCGGCGCTTGGCCTCGTCGGAGGACTGCAGGGCGCGCAGCGCCCGGACGGCCTCGTCCAGGTCGGCGGCGACGTCGGAGAGCAGGTCGGCGACCGGTCCGGGGTTGGCGGACAGGATGTCGATCCACATCCGCGGGTCGGAGGCGGCGATCCGGGTCACGTCCCGGATGCCCTGCCCGCACAGCCGTACGGCCGCCTCCTCGGCGTTCTCCAGACGCGCGGCGACCATGCTGGAGATCAGGTGGGGCATGTGGGAGACGAGGGCCACGGCACGGTCGTGGGCGTCGGCGTCCATCACGATCGGAACCGCACGGCAGTGCGAGACCAGTTCCAGGGCGAGGTTGAGCACCTCGGTGTCGGTGTCCCGGGTGGGGGTGAGCACCCAGGGACGGCCCTCGAAGAGGTCGGCGGTGGCGGCCAGCGGGCCGGACTTCTCGCGGCCCGACATGGGGTGGGTGCCGATGTAGGCGGTCAGGTCCAGGCCGAGCGACTCCAGCTCGCGGCGCGGGCCGCCCTTGACGCTGGCCACGTCCAGGTAGCCGTGGGCCAGGCCCCGGCGCATGGTGTCGGCGAGCACCCCGGCCACGTGCGCCGGAGGTGCGGCGACGATGGCGAGGTCGACGGGACCGTCCGGGGCCTCGTCCGTGCCGGCGCCGAGCGCGGCGGCCGTACGGGCCTGCTCCGGGTCGTGGTCGGCGAGGTGCACGACCACCCCGCGTCGGGCGAGGGCCAGGGCGGCGGAGGTGCCGATGAGCCCGGTGCCGATGACAAGGGCGCTTCTCATTGGGCGATGTCCTTGCGCAGGGCGGCCGCCGCACCGAGGTAGACATGGGCGATCCCGGCGCGCGGCCGGTCGGACTCGATGTGCGCGAGGACCCGGACGACCCGGGGCATGGCGCCCTCGATGTCCAGCTCCTGGGCGCAGATCAGCGGTACGTCGGTGATGCCGAGCTTGCGGGCCGCGGCGGCCGGGAAGTCGCTGTGCAGGTCGGGGGTGGCCGTGAACCAGATGCTGATCAGGTCGTCGGTGGTCAGGCCGTTCCGCTCCAGGACGGCGGTGAGCAGGGCTCCGACCTGCTCATCCATATGACCGGCCTCGTCCCGCTCCAGCTGGACGGCCCCCCGGACCGCTCGTACCGCCACGGCGCTGCTCCTTGCTGACGTGTGTCTTCGTCTCTCTGGCATCCAGCGTAGACAGCCCACGTGATCCGGGTGTGCGGCGCCCGCCCGCTGAGACAGCGAAGGAGAGTACTCCTTTACGGCACTCCATCCCGATTTGCTTCGTCTTTGCCGAATTGGATGCGAAGATGCTGCTGCTCCGCTCGGAGCACCTCCTCCTCCCCAGGCATACCTTCGGAGTGACGACATGACCCAGGGCTCGACGCGGCGCACGGTTCTGGCCACGGGTGCGGTGGCGCTCGTGGCGACAGGCTGCGGCACCAAGGACGGCAGCGGCAACGCCGAGTCGTCCCCGTCCGCGGAAACGTCCCCTCCCTCGCAGGCGTCACCGCCCACGACGGCATCCGCCCCTTCCCCTCCGGCGTCCCCCTCCGCCGCGGGCCGGGTGCTGACGCGGACGAGCGACATCCCCGAGGGCGGGGGCACGATCTTCGCGGCGCAGAAGGTCGTGGTCACCCAGCCGAAGAAGGGCGAGTTCAAGGCCTTCTCGGCGGTCTGCACGCACCAGGGCTGCACGGTGAACCGGGTCGCCGACGGCACCATCGACTGCTCCTGCCACGGCAGCCGCTTCCGTATCGCCGACGGCTCCGTGGCCCACGGGCCGGCGACCCGGCCGCTGCCCGCAGAGCCGATCAAGGTCGAGGGCAATTCCATCAGCCTGGCATGAGGATCCGCGTACGCTCCCGGGCATGCAGCCCGAGGACCTGGTGCGCGACCACACCGTCTACGCCTGTGTCATGGGGTCGAGGGCCTTCGGGCTGGCGACCGACGACAGCGACACGGACCGCCGGGGCGTCTTCCTCGCCCCCACCCCCCTGTTCTGGCGCTTCGAGAAGCCGCCCACACACGTGGACGGCCCGCGGCCCGAACAGTTCAGCTGGGAACTGGAACGCTTCTGCGCACTGGCGCTGCGCGCGAACCCGAACATCCTGGAGTGCCTGCACTCACCGCTGGTGGAGTACGCCGACGACACGGGCCGCGAACTGCTCGCCCTGCGCGAGGCGTTCCTGTCCCGGCAGGTGTACGGGACCTTCACCGGCTACGCCCTCGGCCAGCGCCAAAGGCTCGACGCCGGCCTCCGCACGCTCGGCGCCCCGCGCTGGAAGCACGCCATGCACCTGCTACGTCTGCTGACCGGCGTCCGTGACCTGCTGCGCACGGGCCGGCTGCCCCTCGACGTGGGCGACGAACGCGACCGGCTGCTGGCGGTCAGACGCGGCGAGGTCCCGTGGCCGGCGGTCGAGTCCTGGATGACCCGCCTGGCGGCGCAGGCCGAGGAGGCGTTCCACCGCTCGCCCCTCCCCGAGGAGCCCGACCGCCGACGCGTGGAGGACTTCCTGCACCGTGTCCGCCACGCATCGGCCTGCCGGGCGGCACCCGTCTAGAGGTCGACCTCCTTCATCAGCCTGCCGACCTCCGTGTTGGACAGGCGGCGCAGCCAGCCCGACTTCTGGTCGCCGAGGGTGACGGGGCCGAAGCCGGTGCGGACGAGTTTGTCGACCGGGAAGCCGGCGGCGGCGAGCATACGGCGGACGATGTGCTTGCGGCCCTCGTGGAGGGTGACCTCGACCAGGTAGTTCCTGCCGGTCTGCTCGACGACCCGGAAGTGGTCCGCGCGCGCGTAGCCGTCCTCCAGCTGGATGCCGTCCTTGAGCCTCTTGCCCAGGTCGCGCGGGATGGGGCCGACGATGTGCGCGAGGTAGGTCTTGCGCACGTTGTACCTGGGGTGGGTCAGGCGGTGGGCCAGCTCACCGTGGTTGGTGAGCAGGATGACGCCCTCGGTCTCGGTGTCCAGGCGGCCGACGTGGAACAGTCGCGTCTCGCGGTTGGTGACGTAGTCGCCGAGGCACTGGCGGCCCTCCGGGTCCTCCATGGTGGAGACGACACCGGCGGGCTTGTTCAGCGAGAAGAACTGGTACGACTGTGTGGCCACCGTCAGGCCGTCGACCTTGACCTCGTCCTTCTCCGGGTCGACCCGGCGGCCCTGCTCCAGGACGATCTCGCCGTTGACCTCGACCCGCGCCTGCTCGATCAGCTCCTCGCAGGCCCGCCGCGAACCGTATCCCGCGCGCGCGAGGACCTTCTGCAGCCGCTCGCCCTCCTGCTCGGCGCCGGGGAAGGTCCTGGGCGGCTTGACGTCCGCCTTGCCCGCGTTCCGCTCGGAAGTCCCGGCGTAGCGCTCGCGGTTGCGCTCCTCGGCCCGCGTCTCGTACTCGCGGGAGCGGGCGGGGGCCGTACGGCCGCGCCGCTGCGGCTGCTGTGCCTTCTTCGGGCCGCCCTTGGCGCCGCCGCGGGCCGCGCCGCCGCGTCCCGGCCTCGGACCGTCCTGGGTGGCGTCGGGGCCCACGTCGTAGCGGCGCTCCTCGGGGCGGGGCTTGCGGGGACGCCCCGACCCCTGCCGCTCGTCCCGGTTGTTGCCGGCGCCGCGGTAGTTGCCGCGTCCGCTGTTCCTGCCGCTGCTTCGCATCAATGTTCCGTCTTAGTCGTCTGCGTCCTGACCGCCGGGCGCGTCGGGCGCGTCCGGGTCGAACGACGGCACGCCTTCCTGGGTCTCGGCCTCGATCGCCTCCGCCTCCGGGAGGAAGGGCGCGAGCTCCGGGAGCTCGTCCAGACCACGCAGGCCCATCCGCTCCAGGAAGTAGTTCGTCGTCCCGTACAGGATCGCACCTGTTTCGGGTTCCGTGCCCGCCTCCTCGACCAGACCGCGCTGGAGCAGGGTGCGCATGACGCCGTCGCAGTTGACTCCGCGTACGGCCGAGACGCGGCTGCGGCTGACCGGCTGGCGGTAGGCGACCACGGCGAGGGTCTCCAGGGCGGCCTGGGTGAGGCGGGCCTGCCGGCCGTCGAGTACGAAGCCCTCGACGGCGGCGGCGTACTCGGGGCGGGTGTAGAAGCGCCAGCCGCCGGCGACGAGCCTGAGCTCGAAGCCGCGGCCCTGCGTGGTGTACTCGTCGGCCAGTTCGCGCAGCGCGTCCGCGATCTGCCGCCGGGGCCGCTGGAGTATCTTCGCCAGGTGCTCCTCGGTGGCGGGCTCGTCCACGACCATGAGGACGGCCTCCAGGGCGGGCTTGAGCTCCAGTTCGGCGACGGCGGGCCGCCCCCCGTCGCCCGGCTCGGTGATCTCCTTGCTCACGCCTTCCTCTCCTCCCTGGACCCCCTGGTCTCCTCGGGTGGCCGGTCGAACTCGTCGGTCACCCTGGGCGTCGCCTCCCCGTCTCCTCCGGTCCACCGCACGATGAGCTCGCCGAGCGGCGCCTCCTGCTCCAGGGCCACGGCCTTCTCCCGGTACAGCTCGAGGAGCGCGAGGAAGCGGGCCACGACGGTGAGCGTGTCGTCGGTGTCCTCCACGAGCGTGCGGAAGCGGGCCTCGCCCAGCTCGCGCAGCCGCGCGACGACGATCCCGGCCTGCTCCCGCACGCTGACCAGCGGGGCGTGGATGTGGTCTACGTACACCTGCGGCCTGGGCCTGGGCTGCATCGCCTTGACCGCGAGCCGGGCGAAGCCCTCGGCGCCGATGCTGATGACGACGTCGGGCAGCAGCTCGGCGTGGTGCGGTTCCAGTCCGACGGTACGGGGGTGGTGCCGGCCTTCCTCCTCCAGGCGCCGGCTGAAGACGTCGGCGACCTGCTTGTAGGCCCGGTACTGCAACAGCCGGGCGAACAGCAGGTCCCGGGCCTCCAGCAACGCCAGGTCGGCCTCGTCCTCCACCTCGGCGGCGGGCAGCAGCCTGGCCGCCTTGAGGTCGAGCAGCGTGGCGGCCACCACGAGGAACTCGGTCGTCCGGTCCAGGTCCCAGTCCGGCCCCATGGCCCGGATGTGCGCCATGAACTCGTCGGTGACCTTGGACAGGGCGACCTCGGTGACGTCCAGCTTGTGTTTGGAGATCAGCTGGAGGAGGAGGTCGAAGGGGCCCTCGAAGTTGGAGAGGCGGACCTTGAAGACACCGTCGGAGGGCTCGGGTGCGCCCGCGGGATCCGCGGGAGGCGGCGGGCCCTCGACGGGCTCCGGCTCCGGTGCGACGACCTCGGGTTCCGGCGCACCGACCTCCGGCTCCGGCGCGACAGCCTCCGGTTCGACGGCCTCCGGCTCGGGAAGCTGCGGCCCGGGTACCGCCACGGAAGTCGCGACCGGTTCCGCGGGCGGTGCCACGGACGCGGCACCGGGCCCCCTCCCCAGCACACGCCGACGTCGGGCGTTCGCGCCGGGAGGGGGAGCGTCGTTCGAGGTCATGACCCCCGCAGGCTACCGCTACCGCCCGCGCAGCCGCCGCACGAGGATGCTGGCGTCCCCGCGGGACTCCAGGTCGGCCAGGACCACGGCGACCGCCTCGCGGACGATGCGGCCGCGGTCCACCGCCAGGCCGTGCTCACCGCGCAGCACCAGGCGGGCGTGCTCCAGGTCCATGAGTTCCTCGGCGGACACGTACACGGTGATCTTCTCGTCGTGCCGCTCCCGCCCGCTGGGCCGGCGCGGGGTGCCGCGGCTCCGCTTGCGCGGCGGCGCGGCGGCAGAGCCTTCCTGCGCCGCCGTACGCCGCACGGGCCGCTC
>NZ_QFDQ01000255.1 GCF_003270085.1 Streptomyces triticisoli
CGGGCGGCGCGGGCCGGGCCGGTGCGATCGTCGCCGGGGTGCTCGCGGCCGCGGGCGGCTACGCCGTCGGCAGTCTCCGGGCGCGCCGGGGCGGCGCCCGCTTCCAGGTCGTGGAGATCGAGGACGGCGAGGGGGGAAGAGCCGTATGAACGCACCCGTGCCGGTGCTCATGTACCACGCGGTCGCATCCGAGCCCAACGAGGCCACGCGCGGCCTGTCCGTGGCGCCGGAGGCGTTCGCGGAGCAGATGGACGTGCTGAAGGACCGCGGCTTCCACCCGGTCACCACCGCCCGACTGGCCGCCCACTGGCGCTCGGAGGGCTTCGCGCCGCTGCCCCCGGACCCCGTGCTGATCACCTTCGACGACGGCTACGAGGGCGTCCACCGGCACGCCCTGCCCGTGCTCGCGAGGCACGGCTTCCCGGCCACGCTGTTCGTCTCCACCGGCTGGATCAGGGGGGCGTACGACACCGGGGGCGGCCCGGACACCATGCTCGACTGGGACCAGGTGCGCGAACTCGCCGCCGGCGGGGTCGAGATCGGCGGGCACAGCCACACCCACCCGCAGCTGGACCAGCTCGACGACGACACCCTGTGGTCGGAGCTGATCCGCTGCAAGGAGATCGTCGCCGGTGAACTGGGCGCCGTCCCGGCCTCCTTCGCCTACCCCTACGGCTATTCCAGCCGCCGGGTGCGGGCGCGGGTGCGGGCGGCGGGCTTCGGGCAGGCCCTCGCCGTCGGCAACGGCCTGGCCCGCCGCCGGCAGGGCCCGTACGCCCTGCAACGGCTCACCGTGCGCCGCTCCACCACCTCCGAGGAGTTCGAGCGGCTCGTCCAGGGCCGCGCGATCACCCGGAACTTCGCCGGGGACCGCGCCCTGACCAAGGGGTACGCCATGGTCCGCAGAGCACGACAGGTCCGCCGCAAGGCCATCCGCAGCCGTGTCTGACACGACCACCGCCACCGAGGCGTCGGCCCCCGAACCCCCCGCGCCCGAGCAGCCGGGGCGTCGGCTGCGGCTGCCCGGACGGGGCCGGCCCGGCGGCGGCGACCAGCTGTTCCGCAACGCCTACGCGCTGATGCTCAACACCGGGATCTCCGCGGTGCTGGGCCTGGGCTACTGGCTGGTCGCCGCCCGCTACTACTCCGACGACGCGGTCGGCCAGGGCTCGGCCGCCATCGCCGCCATGAAGCTCCTCGCCGGGCTGACCGCGGTGACGCTCACCGGCGCCCTGGCCCGCTTCATCCCGGTCTCCGGACGTGCCACCGGACGCCTGATCGCCCGTACGTACGTGGGCAGTTCGCTGATCGTGGCGTGCGCGGCCGGTGCCTTCCTGCTCACGCTGGACCTGTGGGGGCCGTCGTACCGCTTCCTGCACGGACTCCTGCACGGTCTGGGCTTCATCGTGATCGTGATGGCCTGGAACCTGCTCACCCTGCAGGACGGGGTGCTGACCGGGCTGCGCAGCGCGCCCTGGGTGCCGGTCGGCAACACCGTGTTCTCGGCGGTGAAGCTGGCGCTGCTGGTCGCTCTGGCCGCCGCGATCCCGACGACGGGTGTCTTCGCCTCCTGGGGGCTGGCGATCGCCTTCTCCATCGTGCCGCTGGGCTGGCTGGTCTTCCGGCGCCTGGTGCCCCGGCACGTGAAGGCGACCGAGGACCACACCGAACCGCCGACGGCGAAGGAACTCGGACGGTTCCTGGCCGGCGACTACACCGGCTCGCTGTTCTCGCTCGCGGTCGTCTACCTCGTACCGGTGATCATCGCCTCGCAGGTCAGCTCCGCCGACAACGCGTACTTCTACATCACGACCACGATCGGCGGCACGGTCAACCTGCTCGCCATCAACATGGGCGCCTCGCTGACCGTGGAGGGCTCGCACGACCCGGCGCGGCTGGCCGCCAACACCCGGGCGGCGCTGCGGCGGATGGCCCGGATCATGGTGCCGATCTGCGGGCTGATGTTCCTGCTGGCGCCGCAGATCCTGCACGTCTTCGGCGAGGGCTACGCGCACGCGGCGACACCGCTGCTGCGCTGGTTCGCCGTCGGCGCGCTGCTGCGGGTCGTGATGGAGACGTACTTCGCGGTGCTGCGCGCGCAGAGCCGCACCGCCGGGCTGGCCTGGCTGCAGGGCCTGCTGTGCGCGCTGGTGCTCGGGCTGACGCTGCTGCTGCTCCCCCGGATGGGGCTGACCGGCGCGGGCGTCGCGGAGATCTCCAGCCTCGCCGTGATCGTCGCGATCGCCGCGCCCAGGCTCTACCGGATCGTCAAGGGCGCACCGGCCGCCGGCGTCCCCGAGGACGCGGCACCCGACGGGGACCTCGCCGACCTCGGGGCGGGCGAGGCGCCCGCCAAGTCCGCACCGCACCGGCGGCCCGCCTGGGCGCTGGACTCCGACACCCTCGCACTCGGCGTCCACGTCGACTTCGACCACGTGGAACGCCGGCCGGACGTACGGCCCGGACCGGGCACCCCGCCCGCCGGCACCGCCCTGGGACCCGCCGACCCGCCCACCTGGCCACCGGAGCGGGTGGGGCTGCCCGTGGAGGAGCGGGAAGTGGACGCGCCGTTCGCGGAGGAGGAGCGGGCCGTCGTACCGAAGGCGGCGGCACCGGCTCCTGTTCCCGGACCCGACCCGCGGACGGCACCCGAGCCCGAGTCCGGGACGGAGGAGGAACACCTGCCCGACGCGCCTCCGCGGTCCTGGCGGCAGCGTCCGGTACCCACCCGGACCGGGGTCCTCCTCGGCTGCCTGCTGACCGCGGCCCTGCTGCTGTACTGGGTGCCCGCGCTGCGCCTCGACGCCGCCGACCTGGACCGGATGGGTGGGCTCGGCCTGGTCTCCGTACTGCCGTTGCCGACCCTGGCCGGGGCGGCGCTGCTGATCGCGGTGTTCGCCGCGCTGCTGTGGCTGCGGCGCGAGCACCGGGCGCTGCTGCTGGTCACCCTGGTCGCGACCGTCGTCTCCCTGCACGCGTCGGCCGTACCGGACCTGGACGCGCGCTGGAGCTGGCCCGGGTTCTTCGCGGTGGCAGCGTTCGTCGCCCGCGCCTGCGGGCTGAGCGACTTCACCGAGGTCATCCGCTGGTGGCCGCTGACCGTCCAACTGCTGTACCTGGCGCCGATGCTCCTGCTGACCCGCGCGCTGCGGGCGAGTTGGCGGGCCAAGTGGGCCGGAGTGTGGATCTTCGTGCTCAGCGGCTGGGTGGGGCAGGACTACTTCTCCCCGCAGGGCTTCACCTACCTGCTCTACCTGGCCTTCGTGGCGATCCTGCTGGTCTGGTTCCGGGCGCCGCGCATGCTGTGGACCAGGGCGCGGCCCGGCGAGGCGGAGGTCGAGCCTACGGACCGGCGGCAGCGGGCCGTGCTGCTCATGGTCGTGATCGGCCTGTTCGCGGCCAGTGTCCCGGCCCACCAGCTCACGCCGTTCGTGATGCTGGGCGTGCTGGCCGTGCTGGTCCTGGTCGGCCGGTCCGAACTGCGCGGTCTGCCCGTGCTGTTCGCGGTGCTGGTGGCGTTCTGGCTGGGCTTCATGGCCGAGCCGTACTGGTCCGGACACTTCGACGAGCTGTTCGGCGGGATCGGCGGGATCGGCGGCAATGTGTCGTCGTCCGTCTCGGGCCGTATCCAGGGCGGCGACTCCGCGCACCGACTGGTGCTGTACGCGCGCGTGCTGCTGGCCGGCACCGTGATGGCCCTCGCCTGCTGGGGCTGGTTGCGGCGGCGCGAGCACAAGTACCGGGAGCGGTCGCTGCCGGTGCTCACCTTCGTGCCGTTCCTCGGCTTCGGCATGCAGTCCTACGGCGGCGAAATGGCGCTGCGGGTCTTCATGTTCGCGCTTCCCGGTGCCGCCCTGCTGGCGGCGCTCGCCCTCTTCCCGCGGGCCGGTGCGACCGTCGAGGAACGTGAGAAGGACCGGGTGAGCCTGGCGCCGCTCGCCGCGCTGCTGGCGGGCCTGCTCCTCATGGGCGGCTTCCTGGTGGCCCGGTGGGGCAACGAGTCCTTCGAGCGGATCCGGCCCGGCGAGGTCGCCGCCATGGACTACGTCTACGCCCACGACAAGCCGACCGTACGGCTGCTGTGGCTGAGCAACGACCCGGCCACCAACGTCACTCCGGCCATGCCCTGGGGCGCCAGGGACATGGAGCGCGTCACCTACGTGCCGACCCTGGCGCCGACCGACCCGGTGCTGGTCTCCGGCCTGGTGAAGTCGCTCAGGGACGCGGGCCCGAACTCGTATCTGATGGTCAACAAAAGTCAGGTGACGTATCTGCGGATGGACGTGGGCTACTCGGACACCTGGCCGTCGCGGCTCGTGGACAACCTCGACAACCGACAGGAGTTGAGGAAGGTCCTCGCCAACGACGACGTCACCCTGTACGTGCTGCGCGAGCAGCCCGAGGGCGCCGTGCCCCAGCCGCAGCCGGGGCCGATCGGGCCGAAGGTGACCTGGACGCCGTGGTCGGTGGCCGGCGGCCTCGCGACGCTGGCGCTGGTCGTGATGCTGACGGCCCGGGAGTTCGTCCGGGTCGCGATGCGGCCGAGTGTGCGCCGGCTGCGGTGGCTGCAGAGCGGCTTCTGGTTCTCGCTGCCACTGCTGGCGGTGCTGTTCGCCTCGCTGGTGCAGCGGTTCCTGACGTTGGGAGGCGGTTGACGGGACGGCGGGTGAAGGGACGGCGGGTGAAGGGACGGCGGGTGAAGGGGCTGGAACGGCCTTGGACGTAGTTCCGCTCGAGTCACTACCGCTCGAGCCACTTCACCTCGTACGCCTTCATGTCGAACCGCCTGCCGTCGATCTTCGCGCTGATCGTCCGGTTCAGGGTGTTGACCACCAGGACGGTCCTGTCGCTCGCCAGGACGCGTACGTTGGGCATGTCGTCCGGGGTGACGGACACGGTCTCGTACGTGGTGCCGGGCGGGAACGCCCGGCCGAAGCGGGAGACCAGGTCGTACAGGGGCAGCGCCTGTCCGCCGCCGGAGGAGCCGGTCGGCGTCCACAGGCAGCCGGGGCAGTCGCCGCCCTTCTCCTTCTGGGGGTTCCAGTAGAAGCCGGAGGTGGCGCCGCCCTTGGCCATGGCGATCAGGCCGGCGGCCTGGACGGCGACGCGGTGCGGCTCGGACCAGCCCTTGCGGTCGTCGTTGCGGTCGGCGGGCTCGACGTAGTACTCGGCCCACCACAGCGGCAGTCCGCGCGTCTGCTGCCGTACCCACTGGCCGACGGCCGTGAGTTTGTCGGTGGCGGCGAACTCGTCGGGCAGCAGGTCGCCGTCCTTGGTGTAGCTGGAGCCGTCGACGACGACGAAGTCGGCGCCCGCCTTGTGCTGGTTCCAGTAGGCGAAGGCGTCCAGGACCCGCTGGTCCATGGCGCCCCAGGGGCCGCGCAGGGTGGTGGAGGCGTTCTCCTTCTGCCGCGGGTCGACGCTGTCCATGACCAGGTAGGGGCCGCCCACCATGATCTTGGGATCGACCTGCTTGAGCGCCGTGTGGACCAGGTTGTAGAGCTCGGTGTAGCCCTCGTGGTCCCAGCGGCCCTCGGCGTCGTTCCAGAAGCCCTTGAACTCGTTCCAGACGATGAAGTGGCGTACGTCCGGATAGCGCTTGGCGACGGTCGCGGCGAGCGCGGCGTAGTCCTTGTAGTGGTCGGGGGTCGGGGCGGTCTCCAGGGCGGCCTGGCTCCAGTCGGTGTTGTCGACGCCGGCCCGGCCGCCCTTCATCCAGTCCGGGGCGCAGCACAGGGTGATCACCGGGGTGCCGCCGGAGGCCCGGATGAAGTCGATCCGGCTGTCGAGAGCACCGAACTTGTAACGCCCCTTGACCGGCTCGGGGTTGTCGGCGCCCCAGCCCATGATCGCCTGGTTCTGCGGCAGGCCGCCGCCCTTCGACAGCAGCCCCTCGACCCGGTCGGTCGCCGTGGCGCTGCCCTCGTCGGCGCTGAACTGGGTGTGTGTGAAGCCCCAGCCGACGTACGGCTTGTCCGCGCCCCGCGGGGTCGCGGGCGTGCCGTGCACCTTGTCGCCGTCGCGTGTGGTGCCCGCGGTGCCCTCGGTGCCCGCGCCGCCGGGCAGCGTGCTGATCAGGGCCACGAGCAGGGCCACTGCCGCCACACCCACCCCGAGCAGCGCGGTGAGCCGCCACCGCCCTGCCCCCGAATTCCCCCCATGACGTCCCATCAAGGACAAGAGTAAGGGCGGGAATCGTCCCTGGGACAGGGTTTGGTCATGCTTGGGTCATGCTCGGCTCAGGTCCGGGCCGTGCCCGGCTCGTGCTCGGGCCGTGCCCGGGTCCGTAGGAGCGCGGCCACGGTCACGCGCGCGGGAAACCGGGTGCGTACCACGCGCGTGTGCCGGATCATGGCGGCATGTCCGCGAACCCGCACGACGCTCTGCCGATCCGGCTCAACGTCGACGACTCCGACTCGCCGTCCGATGTCGTCGACGCGCTGTTCCTCGGCCGCTTCGCGACAGGTGAGCAGCCGTACTCGCACGCGGCGAACATCGACCGCGTGCGCTCCGGCGCCACCCTGCTGCCCAAGACCGCCCGGGTGCTGCGCGTGGCCCGCGACGACGACCGCAGCGCGACCCTCGCCGAGGGCGAGGGCTGGACCCTGCTGATCTCCCGCTGGAACCGGGGCGCCGACGTCACGGTCACCGCGACCAGCGCCGAGTTGGCCGCGAAGGTGCTGGACGAGGCGACGGACGGCGCCGCGGACGAACCGGAGCCGCAGCCGGAGAACGTGACCATGGGCTTCTGGTACCACTCGCCCCGGCGTGGCCCGCACCGCACCACCCGGCAGGTCTCGGCGGGCACCTGGGACGAGGTCCGGGCGAACTACACCGCCCCGGTCGCGGACGCCATGGACCACCTCATGAAGACGACCCCCGGGGACATCGCGGGCCGCCTCCTGCTGCTGCACGGCCCGCCGGGCACCGGCAAGACCTCGGCGCTGCGGACGCTGGCCCGCTCCTGGCGGGACTGGTGCCAGGTGGACTGCGTCCTGGATCCGGAACGCCTGTTCAGCGACGTCGGCTACCTGATGGACATCGCCATCGGCGAGGAGGACGCGGCGGGCAGGGACCGCTGGCGGCTGCTGTTGCTGGAGGACTGCGACGAACTGATCCGCGGCGAGGCCAAGCACACGGCGGGCCAGGCGCTGTCCCGGCTGCTGAATCTCACCGACGGCCTGCTCGGCCAGGGCCGCAACGTCCTGGTGGGCGTGACGACCAACGAGGACCTGGAGCGGCTGCACCCGGCCGTGGTCCGCCCGGGCCGGTGTCTGGCCCGTATCGAGGTGGGGAGGCTGACCCGGCGGGAGGCGGTGAACTGGCTGGGCACCGAGGAGGGCGTGGGCCGCGAGGGCGCCACCCTGGCCGAGCTGTACGCGCTGCGCCGGGGCACCTCCCCCACGGCGCTGCCGGAGCCGCGCGCCGGGGCGGACGCGGGCCTGTACCTGTGACGGGCCGCGGGCGCGCGCCGGTGCTTCGATGAGCGTATGACCCTGTTCGTCGGGACGTCGGGCTGGCAGTACAAGGACTGGCGGGGCGTGCTCTACCCGGAGGGGTGTCCTGTGCGGCTGTGGCTGGAGGAGTACGCGGCCGCCTTCGCCACGGTGGAGATCGACAACACCTTCTACCGGCTGCCGGCGCGGGAGACCTTCGAGGCGTGGCGGGAGCGGGTCCCGCCGGACTTCGTGGTCGCGGTCAAGGCGAGCCGGTACCTCACCCACCTCAAGCGGCTGAAGGACCCCGAGGAGCCGGTGCACCGTCTGATGACCCACGCGACGGGCCTCGGCGACCGGCTCGGGCCGGTGCTGCTCCAGCTGCCGCCGACCCTGCGCGCCGATCCTGGGCTGCTGGACGCCTGCCTGGCGTGCTTCCCCTCCGGCACCCGGGTGGCGGTCGAGCCGCGCCACGCGTCGTGGTGGACGCCGGAGGTCCGGAAGGTCCTCGAGTCCCGGGGCGCCGCCCTGTGCTGGGCGGACGCGTACGCCCGCCCGGTCACCCCGCTGTGGCGGACCGCCGGCTGGGGCTACGTCCGCTTCCACGTGGGCCGCGCCCTGGCCTGGCCGCGCTACGGCCGACGGTGCCTGGAGACCTGGGTGGACCGTGTCGCGACCACCTGGCCGGACGAGCGGGACGTGTACGCCTACTTCAACAACGACCCGACGGCGGCGGCGGTGCGGGACGCGGTGGTGTTCGCGCGGGCGGCGGCGAGAGCGGGCCTGACGGTGACACGGACTCCGGGGCTGCTGCCCGCGCGTCGTCGGCGCTACTGCCCGTAGGCCGCCCGCAGGGCGTCCCGCACGGCGTCCAGCGCCTCGTCCTCACCGAGCCCGAGCCGCCGTACCCGCTCCGCGTAGGTCCGGGCGGCTGCCGCGGCTTCGCGTACCGCCGCCGAGCCCGCGGCGGCGACGAACGTGCCGTTGCGGCCCCGCGTCTCGATCACGCCGTCCGCCTCCAGCGCCCGGTACGCCTTGGCGACCGTGTTCGCCGCGAGCCCGAGCGACTCGGCCAGTCCGCGCACCGTGGGCAGCCGGTACCCCACCGGCAGCGCCCCCGACCGGGCCTGTTCGGAGATCTGTGCCCGCACCTGCTCGTAGGGGGGTGCGCCGTCGTCGATGTGGATCTTCAAGGTCACGGGGTGATTGTCCCGCACGCGCGCGTGTGCGACCCAGCGGACGGCCGGGGCGGAAAATGGGAGGCACCCGGTCGGGTCTCCCCGTAGCGTGCGTCCCCATGACTGTGATCGTCCACGACCTGCGCCCCGACGTGCGGGCCGACCTCGAGGGCTTCGCCCGCGTCCGGCACCGCGCGCTGCCGTACATATTGGTCACCCCTGAATCGCTCGCCCACGACATGGCCCACCTGCACCCCGACGCCCACTACCGGCCCCTCGTCGCCGTGGCGGACGGCAAGGTGATCGGCACGGCGCAGGTGCATCTGTCCCACGAGAGCCCCGAGCCCGGCCAGGGCAATGTCAACGTGTACGTGGACCCCGAGCACACGCGCCGCGGCGCCGGCGGTCTCCTCGTACGGGCCGCCGAGGAGCACCTGGCCGCCCACGGCGCGGTCAGGCTGTTCACCTGGGTCCTGGACGAGCCGGGCAACCGGGCCTTCGCCGAGCTGCACGGCTACCGGGCCAGCCGCTCCGCGCACTTCCTGCGCCTGGACCTGGCGAACGGCACACTCCCCCCGTTGCAGGACCTGCCCCCGGGCGTGGAACTCCGCCGGGGCTCGGACTACGCCGGCGATCCGCGTCCGCTGTTCGAACTGGACGCGGAGACGACGGCGGACGAGCCGGGCGACGTGGACTTCGAGTTCACCGACTACGAGGCCTGGCTGGAGCAGACCTGGCGGCACCCGCTGCTCGACCTGGAGCTGACCTCGGTGGCGGTGGCCGACGGCCGCCCGGCCGCCTTCACCGCCGCCCACACGGACGGCGGCACCCGCTACTCCACCGCCATGACGGGCGCCGCCCGGGCCTTCCGCGGCCGGGGACTGGCCAAGCTCGCCAAGAACGACTCGCTGCACCGCGCGCGGGCCGCCGGGTACACGGAGGCGTTCACGGGGAACGACACCGGCAACGAGCCGATGATCGCGATCAACAAGTGGTTCGGGTACGAGGTGTGCGGTACGGAGGTGCGGTATGTCCGCGAACTGGGGTGAGCCCGGGAGCCGGCTGGACGTGGTCCTCGTCAAGGCCGGCCTCACCAAGATCCGCTACCCGGCGGAGCTGCTGGCGGACGACGGCACGCGCGTCACCGTGCGCGCCCCGTGGGCGGGCGGGGCGGTACGCGACTTCGGCTTCGTACGCTTCGAGCCGGGCGACGTCTTCACCGAGCACTACTGGCGCGACCGCTGGTACTCGGTGAAGGAGGTCCGCGACGCCCAGGGGACCCTGAAGGGCTGGTACTGCGACGTGACCCGCCCCGCGACCCGCCTGGGCATGGAACTCGTCGTCGAGGACCTCGACCTGGACCTGTGGCGCTCGGCCGACGGCACGGACGTACGGCGCCTCGACGAGGACGAGTTCGCGGCGAGCGGCCTGTCGCACACGGACCCCGAGTCCGCGACCGCCGCCCTGACCGCGCTCGACGAGCTGGAGGGGCTGGCCCGCGGGGGCGGCTTCGAGACACTGCTGGCCTGAGCCGTGCGCCGGCCCTCGTGACCGGGCCGGGACTCGGATCGAGGCCACTCAGATCGAGGCCACCACCGCGTACCGTTCGTCGGCCACCTCCCCGCCCCACAGCCTGGCGTCGCCCGACAGGTGCTCCAGGTGAAGGTGGGAGGCGAGTGGCCGCAGAAGCATGGTCAGCCGCTCCGGGGGTATGCCGATCGGGGTGACCGTGCCCCAGACACCCTCGACCAGGACCAGTCGGCCCTCCGGCCGCAGCAGCCCCTGCCAGTGCCGCAGTGCGCGGGCGGGGCCGGGCAGCGCCCACAGGACGTGGCGGACCAGGACGGCGTCGAAACGCTGCTCGCCCACCGGCGGGTCCGTCGCGTCGCCGACCAGGAACACCGCGTCCCGGCCGGCGAGCTTGGCGCGGGCCCGCTCCACCATGGCCGGGGACAGGTCGACGCCCGTCACCCGGTGCCCCTGCTCGGCCGCGAGGAGCGACAGGCTGCCGGTGCCGCAGCCGAGGTCGAGGATGTCGGAGGAACGCCCGGGCAGCCAGTCGCGCAGCCGCTCGGCCCAGGCGGCCCGCACCTGCGGATCGCGCAGCCCGTGATCCGGCTCGTCGTCGAAGACGGCGGCCTGCGCGTCCCAGTCCACAGGGGCCCAGGCCACCCCGTCACTGTCGGTGGCGGTCGATTCACTCATGAGCCCAAGAGTGACACCCACCACTGACAACCGGATCAACCGGACCGTGACAGCCACCACAGACAGACCCGCACCGATGAGGAACTCTCGCCCCAAAGGTCTACCTCCGTCGGAAGACGGAACCCGGTAGGCGGCGAAGGAGGCAGCCATGCGCCGTGTGACAGTGCGGAAGCCCCCGAGGAAGACGGACACCCGCCGGGTCCGTGAGGAAAACGACGAGCGTCCCGCCGGGCGGCCCGAGGTCCGCAAGGACATCGCACGCACATGGTGGCCGGACGCATGACCGGCGGCCGACTCATGAGACGCGCCGGCGAAGCCGCTCGCGGCGGCGGATCCGGTCGTGGTCCCCGTGTCCGCCGTGCCGTGCGCTCTCCCCACCTGAGCGCAGCCTCAGCCCTTCCTTAACGCGAGCATAAGGATCTCCCCGGACCGCCTTCGGCAGGCGATTTCGCGGTTTCTTCGGGCTAGCTTCTGATCACCCCACGGGATCCGTCCCACGGAATCCGCCCCCCGTGTCAGAAGCGTCCGAGGAGTTTCCCCGATGTCCCCACGCCGCAAGGCCGCCGCTCTCGCCGTCCTCGGCATACCCCCGCTGGCCCTGACCGCGCTCGCCGCGGCGCCCGCGTCCGCACACGGCTCCATGGGGGACCCGGTCAGCCGGGTGGCCCAGTGCTACGCGGAGGGCCCGGAGAGCCCGAAGTCTGCGGCCTGCAAGGCGGCGGTCGCGGCCGGCGGCACTCAGGCGCTGTACGACTGGAACGGCATCCGGATCGGCGACGCGGGCGGTCGGCACCAGGAGCTGATCCCGGACGGCAGGCTGTGCAGCGCGGACAACGAGCAGTTCACGGGCCTGGACCTGCCCCGCGCGGACTGGCCGGCGACCTCCGTACGCAGCGGCTCGTACACCTTCAAGTACCGCGTGACCGCCCCGCACAAGGGCACCTTCACGGTCTACCTCACCAAGCCCGGCTACGACCCGGCGAAGCCGCTGGCCTGGGGTGACCTGGATCTGGAGCGCCCGGTCGCGACGGCCACCGACCCGGTCGCCTCGGACGGCTTCTACACCTTCTCCGGGACGCTGCCCGAGCGCTCCGGCAAGCAGCTGCTGTACGCGGTGTGGCAGCGCTCGGACAGCCCGGAGGCGTTCTACTCCTGCTCGGACGTCACCTTCGGCGGCGCGTCCGGCGGTTCCGGCGGTTCCGCTCCGACGCCGGCCGCCTCCGCGCCGACCGAGCGGCAGATCGAGGATGGTGCCGACAAGTCGACGATCGAGAACCACGGCCACGGGGACGCGGACGCCCGTACGACCACGGACCCGACCACGACCCCGGCGACAGTCCCGGCCGCGGCCACGGAGACCGTCGAGCAGCCAGCGGTGGACCGCAGCGCGCAGCCCACCGCCGTCGACGAGCCGAACCGACCGAAGGCCGCCGGAGCCTCGACGAACCTCGCCGAGACCGGCGGTGACGGCAGCACCCCGTACGTCGCGGTCGGCGGTGCGGCCGCCCTGGCGCTGGGCTCGGCGGCCCTGTTCACCTCGGTCCGCCGGCGCGCCGCGGCCGGGGGCCGGCGAGGCCGCTGACGCGGCCCATGAACACGGGGCCTGTCCGGCGGCTCAGGCCGGGCAGGCCCCGAAGCACGTCAGCTGAACACGGACGCGCAGGTGGTGGCGGTGGCGTGGGCCGGGTCGAGCGCGTTGGCCACCTCGTGGAAGGCGATGCGGTCGAACAGGGCGATCGCCAGGTGCTCGGACAGGTCGAGCGGGCACAGGTCCTGCAGCAGGACGTTGCGCACGTCGGGGCCGGTCAGGTACTGGCTGCGCCACGGCGTGACCACCTCGTCGTACTTGGTGGCGATGACCGTGTAGTGCACGCCGGGCACGGTGTCGCCGCCTTCGTTGAGCTTGGTGAGGAAGGCGGATCCGGTGATCTGGTCGGCGAGGGCGGGGGTGGTGGCCTTGAGCAGGTCGGCGGCGCCGGGGAAGTACGGCAGCAGTCTGGTGAGCCCGTTGAGGTTGGTGCCGTGGTTGCTGGGCGCGATGCCGACGAGGGCGTTCACCTTGGCGGCCCCACCGAGGAACTTCAGGTAGTAGCGGGGCATCATGCCGCCCTGTGAGTGGCCGACGAGGTCGGCCTTGGTGGCGCCGGTCGCGGCGAGCACCTTGTCGACGAAGGCGGACAGCTGCTCCGCCGACTTGTCGATGGGGCCGAGGCCGTAGAAGACCGGGACGCCCTTCAACTGACCGTAGTCGAGGGAGAAGACGCAGTATCCGCGGTTCTTCAGGTACGGCGCGAGCCCGAGCCAGTTGTCCACGGAGTTGCCGAGGGTGCCGTGGACGAGGACGACGGGGCGGGGGTGGGCGGCGGAGGGCTTGCAGTTGTAGTCGTTCCAGCCTCGGTTGGGAGCGCTGGAAGCGTGGGCGGTGGCGGCGGGGGCGGCGGCGAGCACGGCGGCCAGGACCAGGGCGACGAGGGGTCCGACCGCCCTCTTGAAGGGCAGCATCGTGTGATCTCCTTGCGGCTCAAGGGAGGTGCGACGGCACTACGCCCTGTGATCCGGATCACGGGATGCTGTTCACTCGTCAAGTTACGGGCGAGTAGTCCAAGTGTGAAGTTACGCGTCGGTAAAAACTTCCACCGACAACCGGGGTCCGTGATAAGACCCCTGACACTTGGTCACCAAGCAGGTCGAATCGGCCCACCCGGCGCAATCTGCCCCAAATTCCCCCACAGCGCCCGCACTTCACCCTCCCCCAGCACCTCGGCCCACCTCCGCACCGCCTCCGCGGCCGCCTCCTCCGCCGCGCGAGTGCACGCCCACCCCCGCTCGGTCAGCACCACCAGCCGGGCCCGGGCGTCCCCGGGGTGCGGCCGCCGCTCGGCATACCCCTTCCGCACGATCTCGTCGACCAACTGACTCGCGGCCTGCTTGGTGACCCCGAGGTGGGCGGCGAGTTCGGTGACGGTCGCACCGTCCGGGGCGAGCCGCGAGAAGGCGAAGCCGTGCGCGGGCCGCAGCCCTTCGAAGCCGCGCGCGACGACGCCGTCGTGAATGCGCTGGGTGAGCTCACCGGCGACGGCGAGAAGAGCGGCGGACAGGGCCATGGCGTCGGAGTTCTGCACGCAGGCATTGAAACACCCTTGACTGAATGGTCAACCCGCTTGACCATAAACCTGAACCACTCGGTCAAGCAGCTTGACCATCATTCGCCGCTCTCCCGGAGGAGACACCCATGCCTGTCGTCCGCCCGTCCGACGCCGTGACCCACGAGATCCACGGCGTCCGCTTCGTCTCGCACGCCGCTCCCCGCACCGGCGCCAAGGAACTGTGCGCGTGGCGCGGCGAGATCCCCGCGGGCACCGAGGCACCCGCCCACACCGTCGACCGCGAGGAGGTCTTCCACTTGCTGGACGGCGAACTCCTGATCACCGTGGACGGCCGCACCGACCGGGTCACCGCGGGCGACACGGTGATCGTGAGCGCCGGCGCGACCCTCGCCGTGGAGAACCCCACGGAGCGGGCCGCCACCTCCTGGGTGGTGACGTCCGTCGGACTGCGGGCGGAGTTGGCCGACGGCACCGTCATCGCGCCGCCGTGGGCCAACTGACACGCGAAAGCCCCGCCCTTGCGCGCGGAGGGCGGGGCCTTCACTGGACGTGAGGGTGGGGCAGGGGCCGGGCCGCACGGGCGGCGACCCGGCCCGGGGGGACGTCAGTAGACGCGGACCCCGTAGGCGCTCAGCGCCTCGGTGACCGGCTGGAAGAAGGTCGTACCGCCGGAGCTGCAGTTGCCGCTGCCGCCGGAGGTCAGGCCGTAGGCGATGCCGCTGTTGGAGTAGAGCGGGCCGCCGGAGTCGCCGGGCTCGGCACAGACCGTGGTCTGGATCATGCCGTAGACGACGTTTCCGCTTCCGTAGTTGACCGTCGCGTTGAGCGCGGTGACGCGGCCGCTGCGCGTGCCGGTCGTGGAGCCGCGCCGGTACACGGTGGTGCCGACGGACGGCGTGGCCGCGCTGGTGATGTCGACGCTGCCGACGGCGCCCGGCTTGGCCACCGAGCTGTTGGTGTAGCGCACGATGCCGTAGTCGTTGTTGGGGAAGGAGGAACCGGCGGTGCTGCCGAGCACGGTCGAGCGCGTGGAGTTCGAGTACCAGGTGCCCGTGCCGTTGGTGCAGTGGCCGGCGGTCAGGAAGTAGTAGTTGCCGCTGCTGTCCTGGACGTTGAAGCCCAGCGAGCAGCGCCCGCTGTTCGAATAGATGGCGTCGCCGCCGGAGATCAGCGGGGTGAACTTGCCCGGGGTGCGCTTGATTGTCAGGGCACCGGAGTTGCTCCCCGCCTGCTGCTTGATCCTGTTGATCTCGGCCTGGGAGACCGTGCTGTCGACGGTGACGACAACCCGGCTGGTCTTGCTGTCGACCGCCCAGGCCGTGCCCGGGATGTCGGCCTTGAGCACGGAGTCGCTCGCCTTGGCGAGCTGGGTCGCGCTGAAGGTGGCCGGCGCATCGGACGCGTTCGCACTGGGGACCGCGAACGCGGCTGCGGCCACGAGTCCGGATGCGATGGCGATCAGCCGGGTCCGTCTCGTCACGCCGCTGCGGGGAGTGGTGCTCTTGATCCTCACTTTGCGTTCCTCCACAAAGGAAGTCGGGGGCCCGCGTGGGGTCGGGGCCCGTGATGCGCAGCCAGAGAACGGGTGTCCGGATTTCGGACACGTCGTGCCCCTGACAAGCGCTGTGGGGGAGTATTCGGCCGAACGACCGGTCGGCGCAAGGGTCCCTTTCAGCCGTGCGGCTGTGTGCGATTCGAGGAGGCGGTGTGCGGCTGGAGTGAATTGACGGCAGGTCAGGAGCCTGAAAAAAACCTTGGCGTCCGGATCGACAGGAGTGAGGAGGGTCACACCACCACCAACCGCTCAGGCCACGGGGTGTCCGGAATTCGACCCTCCGGACAGCAAGTGCTTTCCCCACTCGGACGACTGAGGCTTCCGTCAGGACCGGCTGTCCCCCGGGCGGCGTACGACGTGGAGCCACCGCATCCCGTCGACCCCTTCGTTCACCCGTACGCACCGCGCGTCACCCGTGTGCACGCGTGCGCTGGGGACAATCATATTTCACTCACCGTCAGCATCCGTGTAGCGCACCGCCCTTGGGGCACACGGGCTCTCGACGGATTCGCCGTGCACCAGTACCGTCACAAACCCCCCGCGCGGCGTCTATTCACTTGGCGCGTTGTCAGCATCATGGATGACCATAGGGATGCGGAAAGGAAGAATGACCGCTGTGAGAGGAGGCGTCCATGGGATCGGTACGCAAGGCGAGTGCGTGGCTCGGCCTCGTCGACGACAACGATGACGAGCGCTACTACGACGACGACTACTCCGAGGGTCCCGAGTCCGGGGACGCCTGGGTCACCGACCCCCGGGTGAGGGTGGCCACGGACACGGCCGAGGAGAAGGGCCGGCGGATCGGCACGGTGACTCCGGACAGCTTCCGGGACGCCCGTGTCATCGGTGAGCTGTTCCGGGAGGGCGTGCCCGTCATCGTGAACCTCACGGCCATGGAGGCCGCCGACGCCAAGCGCGTGGTCGACTTCGCGGCCGGGCTGGTCTTCGGCCTGCGCGGCTCCATCGACCGCGTGTCCACCCGCGTCTTCCTGCTGTCCCCCTCCGACACCGAGATCATCAGCGGGGACCCGGCGGCGCACCGGTCGGACGGGTTCTTCAACCAGAGCTGAGGCAGGGCCGCACACCGGCCCCGCCCCGCCTCGGCCTCACCGGAAGGCGTCGAGCCCGGTGAGTGCCTTGCCCAGCACGAGCTGGTGCATCTCGACGGTGCCTTCATAGGTGAGCACCGACTCGAGGTTGGTCGCGTGCCGCATCACGGGGTATTCGAGGGAGATTCCGTTCGCCCCGAGAATGGTCCGCGCCGTACGGCAGATCTCGATCGCCTCCCGTACGTTGTTGAGCTTGCCGAGGCTGACCTGCTCGGGACCCAGGCGGCCGGCGTCCATGCGCCGCCCCAGATGGTGGGCGAGCAGAATTCCCTTGTGCAGTTCGACCGCCATGTCGGCGAGTTTGGCCTGGGTGAGCTGGAAGCCGCCGATGGGCCTGCCGAACTGTTCGCGTGACTTCGCGTAGTCGAGGGCGGCCTCGAAACTGGAGCGGGCCGCGCCCATGGCGCCCCAGACGATCCCGTAGCGGGCGTGGGACAGACAGCTGAGCGGTCCGCGCAGCCCGGTGACCTCCGGCAGTACGGCGCCGGCGGGCAGCCGTACGTCGTCGAGGACGAGCTCGCTGGTGACGGAGGCGCGCAGGGACCACTTGTGCCTGATCTCGGGGGCGGAGAAGCCGGGGGTGTCGGTGGGGACGGCGAAGCCACGGATGCCGTCCTCCGTCTGCGCCCAGACGACGGCGACGCCGGCCACGGAGCCGTTGGTGATCCACATCTTGCGGCCGTTGAGGACCCAGTCGGTGCCGTCGCGCTTGGCGTGGGCGCGCATGGAGGCCGGGTCGGAGCCGTGGTCGGGCTCGGTGAGCCCGAAGCAGCCGATCACCTCGCCGGAGGCCATCCGGGGCAGCCACTCCTGCTTCTGCTCCTCGCTGCCGAAGCGGTGGATCGCGTACATGGCGAGGGAGCCCTGCACCGAGACCAGGGAGCGGATGCCGGAGTCGGCGGCCTCCAGCTCCAGGCAGGCCAGCCCGTACTGTACGGCGGTGGCGTCGGCGCAGCCGTAGCCGCTGAGCGACATCCCGAGGGCGCCGAGGGCGCCGAGTTCGCGGGCCAGCTCCCGGACGACGGGCAGCTCGCCCTTCTCGTACCACTCGGCGATGTGGGGCAGTACGCGGTCGGCGGCCCAGTTCCGCACGGTGTCGCGGACGGCCAGGTCCTCCGGGTCCAGCAGATCGTCGATCCCGAGGGGGTCGACGGGGTCGAACGAGGACATGGGCACCTCCGGCTGGGACAACTAGCACCGCTAGTTCGCGACTCCGGCCCGACGTTACGACGCGGTGCGGCCCACGTCCAGCGCCTTCTCCCGCCTGCCGCGCACCGCGGCGGGCAGGAGAGGAAGCGCGGTCACGCCGACACGCGGGACCGTTCGGTCTCCCGCTGCGCGGGCAGCTCCACCGGTGCCGCCTCGCACTGCATCGCCCGCGGCAGCCGCAGCGCCATCACCGCTCCCAGCAGCAGCAGCCCCGCGCTCACCAGCAGCGTCACATGCAGCCCGTGCACGAAGGAGTCCCGCGCCGCCCTCCGCAGGGCGCCCCCCGCGGCCCCGCCCAGCCGCGCGGCGACCCCGTACGCCTCCCCCAGCGAGTGCGACGCCGCCTCCGACGCCGACGCCGGCACCCCCGGCACGTTCGCGAGCCCCGGCGCGTACGCCGCGTTCATGACCGT
Source organism: Streptomyces triticisoli (assembly GCF_003270085.1). GTDB lineage: Bacteria > Actinomycetota > Actinomycetes > Streptomycetales > Streptomycetaceae > Streptomyces > Streptomyces triticisoli. Next base: position 18,213 of record NZ_QFDQ01000255.1, read on the forward strand.
GCCGAGCAGCGCGATGCCCATCCCGGCACCCAGCTGGTACGACGTCTCGCCGATCGCCGCGGCTCCCCCCGCCTGCTCCGGCGGGGCCTCGCTCAGCATCGACTCGTACGCCCCGAAGAGCGTGGTCTCCAGACCGAACCCGAGCAGCACGAAGCCGAACAGCAGCAGTCCCGGGTTGTCCCGCGTGCCCATCGCGGTCAGCACCACCACCGCGCCGGCGGTGAGGCAGAACCCGGCGGACACCATCCGCCGCGGCCCGAACCGCCGCAGCATCCGCGCCCCGGCCAGCCCGGCCGCCATCGCCGCGAACGTCAGCGGCAGCAGCCGCAGCCCCGTCTGCAGCGGCGACAGCCCCAGCACCAGCTGCAGATACTGCGCCGCGATCAGCTCCAGCCCGACCAGCGCCAGCATGGCCAGCACGATGCAGCCCACCGACGTACTGAACGCCGGCCGGGCGAACATGCTCAGGTCCACCAGCGGATACGCCCGCCGCCGCTGCCGCCGTACGAACACCGTCAGCAGCGCCGCACCGGCCACCAGCGGCACCACGGTGAGCACGCTCAGCGCCTCCCCGCCGCCGAGCCGCTTCACGCCCAGCACCACACCGAACAGCCCGACCGCCGCCAGCAACGCGCCGACCAGGTCCCAGGGGCCGTCGCGGTCACCGGTCGACTCGGGCAGCAGCAGCCGGCCCACCGGCAGACTCACCAGCATCAGCGGGATGTTGACGAGGAAGACCGACCCCCACCAGAAGTGCTCCAGCAGAAAGCCGCCCAGCAGTGGCCCGACCGCCGCGCCCACCGCGGCGACCGCGCTCCAGATGCCGATGGCCAGCGCCCGCTCGCGCCGGTCGGGGAACACCTGCCGCAGCAGGGACAGCGTGGCCGGCATGATCATGGCGCCGCCGACGCCGAGCAGCGCCCGCGCGAAGATCAGCACCTGGGGGCTGGGGGCGAGTGCCGCCAGAGCGGAGGCGACGCCGAACAGGGCGTACCCCAGCAACAGGATCCGTCTGCGGCCCACCCGGTCGCCCAGCGTGCCGAAGAGGATCAGCAGCGAGGCGCAGACGAGGGGGTAGGAGTCGACGATCCAGAGCAGTTCGATGGCGCCGGGCCGGAGGTCCTCGGTGACCGCGGGCACCGCCACGTGCAGCACGGTCGCGTCGACCGCGACCAGCAGCAGGCTGGCGCAGAGGACGATCAGGACGACCCAGCGGTTGGCACCGGCCCCAGCTGCCCGACGGCGCAGCCGAGCGGCGGCCGCGGTCGTCCCGGACATGTACGTACCTCCCAGATGAACCCTCGCGTCCGGCGTGCCCGCGGGGTTGGGGACTCCCCGCGACCCGGCCGGAGAGGAGCGGTGGTCTCCGGCCCGCGCGACGGCATACGAGTGACACGTCAGCGTACGTGAGTCCGCTCGGGCGGCGCGTGACCCCCCTCTCAGAGCACACGCCCAACCCGTGTGGCGTACGCCACTCCTCTCTCCGCCGGCACGCCCGGGCAGCCGGTCCGGTTCCGCGCGCACTCGATAATCGACCAGTGACCGATCTTGCGACGCACGTGGCGGCGGCTCGCGCCGGGATCCTGCGCCGGGCCGCGCCGGCGCTCCTCGGGTATGCGGCCGTCCGCGCTCTGGGCCTGCTCGCCCTGGCGGTGTGGAGCGCCGCGCGCGGCAAGAGCGCGTACACGCTGCTGACCGCCCGCTGGGACGCGCTCTGGTACGCCGGGATCGCCGAGCGGGGCTACGGTCACGAGGTGCGCCTGCCGAACGGCGACGTCCACTCCGACCTGGCCTTCTTTCCGCTGCTGCCGTGGCTGGAGCGGCTGCTCGCCGCGGTGGGCCCGCTGTCGTACGCCGACGCCGGCTTCGCGGTCGGCCTGGTGGCCTCGCTCGCCGCGGCCTGGGGGATCTTCGCCGTGGTCGACCATGTGTACGGCCGTCGCGTCGGGGTGTGGGCGGTGCTGCTGTGGGCGGTGCTGCCGGTCGGGGTCGTGCAGTCGATGGCGTACAGCGAGTCTCTGTTCACGGCGCTCGCCGCCTGGACGCTGTACGCCGTGCTGACCGGCCGCTGGGTGACGGCGGGTGCCCTGGCCCTGGCGGCGGGGCTGACCCGCCCGGTGGGTCTCGCCGTGATCGCGGCGGTTTGGGCCGCGGCCCTCGCACCGTTCGTGCGCGACCGGAGCACAACGGCCCCGGAGGGCACGCGCCGCCTGCTCGGCATGCTGCTCGCCCCGCTCGGCGCCGCCGGTTACGTCCTGTGGGTCGGTCACCGCACCGGCAAGGGCCCCCTCGGCTATCTGGACGTCCAGGCCGGCTGGCGCAACGGCTTCGACGGCGGATACGCCTTCGCCCGTTTCATCGCCGGCAGGTTCACGTCGTTTCCGTCGTCCCTGGCCGGGCTCGGACTGATCGCCGGCGTCGCCGCGGTGATCTGGCTGTACGTCATCGGCGTACGGCAGCGGCAGCCGCTCGCGCTGCTGGTGTACTCGGGTGTGGTCACCGTGCTCGCCCTGTGCGCGTCGAGCTACTTCGGCTCCAAGCCGCGTCTGCTGCTGCCCGCCTTCCCGCTGCTGCTGCCGCTCGCCCTGGCCCTCGCCCGGCCGCGCCCTGCCCGGTCGGCGCTGGTGGTGGGCGGTGTCGCGGTGGTCTCGGCGGTGTACGGGGCGTTCTGGCTGAACGGGTCCGGTCCGCCGTGACCGGACCCGAACGGCCGAGGGGCGGGCGCCTCATTCCATCGGGGTGTTCGTGCGGCGCATTCATAAGCGCGGCATAAGCATACGCCCGAATGATGAAAGGGAAATACGGGCGGGCGCCGCCCGGGATTGCGGAATTCGTGGGAAACAAAGCCCCGTTGAGAGCAATCCCACATCACATCGTCATCACAAAGCCCGTGCTGAGTACGAGAGCCGAGCTCACTCGCTGTAACGTCGATTAGGTGCGTACCGAAGGAACCCTCACCCGCCTGGACCGGCTGTTCGCCCGGCTGGACCGTGAGCCGCAACGGCCGGCGCACATCGACATGCCGCGGATGAGCCGTCACCGGTTCGTGCTCTTCTCGGCGACCCTGGCCTTCTACCTGTCCATCGTCTGGGCCGTGGTGACCACCTCGTGGCTGGTCCGGCTCGACTGGCAGATCATGTTCTTCCGGCCGTACCAGCAGTGGCCGGAGATCCACGCGTTCCTCGACTACTACGTGGTGCTGGGCCAGCGCGGTCCCACCGCGGTGATGGTCGCCGCGTGGCTGGGCTGGCGTTCGTGGCGGCAGCACATGCTGCGTCCGCTGCTGACCCTCGCCACCTCGCTGCTGCTGCTGAACGTCACGGTCGGCGCCGCGAAGATCGGCATGGGCCGCCTCGGACCGCACTACGCGACCGTCATCGGCTCCAACGAGATGGGCCTGGGCGGCGACATATTTCCCAGCGGTCACACCGCCAACGCCGTGGTGACCTGGGGCATCCTGGCCTACCTGGCCTCCACCCCGACAGCGCGCCGCTGGCTGTCGGCACTGTCCGCGGTGATCGCGCTCGGCGTCGGCCTCACCACGGTCTACCTGGGGACGCACTGGCTGAGCGACGTGCTCCTCGGCTGGGCCGCGGGGCTGCTGATCCTGCTGGCGCTGCCGTGGTTCGAGCCGCTGATCGCGAGGGCCGAGGTCGCCCTGTTCGACCTGCGCGACCGCTGGCGCGTCCGCCGCGCCCGCCGGGCACCGGTGCCCGCGCCGGTCGCTCCCGTCGGTGTGCCCGTCGTGCTCACGCCGCACCCGCCCGCCTCGGAGGAGGCCTTGGCGGCCCGCGAGACGGTTGCCACCGGCCGCGCGTCCCGGGCGCCGGCCCACCTCGCCCCGGGCCGCCACGCG
>NZ_QFDQ01000026.1 GCF_003270085.1 Streptomyces triticisoli
CGGCGGGCAGCGCCCTCGGCTCGCCCGAACCGCCGCCCTCGCCCGTCGCCCCGGCGTCCGCCTCCCCGCGCCGCCGCGCCAACGGCACCAAGGCGGCCCGGCAGCGCGGCGGCGGATCCGGATCCTCGGCGGCTCGCACGATCAAGGCGAAGTTCCCCGGCCGCTGCGCGTGCGGCCGCTCCTACGCGGCCGGCGAACCGATCGCCAGGAACGACCAGGGCTGGGGCCACCCGGAGTGCCGCACGGCCGCCGCCGGGTAGCCCGGCGGACCGACGGACGCCGCCGATGACAGACTGGCGCCATGGACGAACGTGAATTCCCCAGGTCGCACCAGCACGCGTCGGTCGTCGGGCTCGGCACCTGGCAACTGGGCGCCGACTGGGGCGACGTGGACGACAAGGAAGCCCTCTCCGTGCTGGAGGCGGCCGCCGAGTCGGGGGTGACCTTCTTCGACACCGCCGACGTCTACGGCGACGGGCGCAGCGAGTCGACCATCGCGACCTTCCTCGGCTCCCGGCCGGACCTGCACGTGCTGGTCGCCACCAAGATGGGCAGGCGCGTCGAGCAGATCCCGCAGAACTACGTCCTGGACAACTTCCGCGCCTGGAACGACCGCTCCCGGCGCAACCTCGGCGTCGACCGTATCGACCTGGTGCAGCTGCACTGCCCGCCGACGCCCGTGTACTCCAGCGACGAGGTGTTCGACGCCCTCGACACGCTCGTCGAGGAGGAGCGGATCGCCGCCTACGGCGTGAGCGTGGAGACCTGCGCCGAGGCGCTGACGGCGATCGCCCGGCCGAACGTGGCCAGTGTGCAGATCATCCTCAACCCGTTCCGCATGAAGCCGCTGCGCGAGGTGCTGCCCGCCGCGCGGGAGGCGGGCGTCGGCATCATCGCCCGGGTTCCGCTCGCCTCCGGACTGCTGTCCGGCAGGTACACCAAGGACACGGTCTTCCCCGCCAACGACCACCGCACCTTCAACCGGCACGGCGAGGCATTCGACCAGGGCGAGACCTTCTCCGGCGTCGACTACGCCACGGGCGTGGAGGCCGCCGCCGAGTTCGCCGCGCTCGCCCCCGAGGGATACACCCCGGCCCAGCTCGCGCTGCGCTGGATCATCCAGCAGCCCGGCGTCACCACCGTCATCCCGGGCGCCCGCTCGCCGGAGCAGGCACGCGCGAACACCGCCGCCGCGAAGCTGCCGCCGCTGGGCGAGGAGACCCTCGCGGCGATCCGGGACCTGTACGAGCGCCGGATCAAGGACCAGGTGGAGGCCCGCTGGTAGACGCCGTCGCCGCCGTCGGGGGCGCGCTCACGGCTCCAGGCGCAGCTGCCGCTCCTGCTCCTGGTCACCGGCCGCCGCGCCCTCGTCGTGCGCCGTGAAGGCGCGGGTCAGCGTCTCGCTCGCCTTCCGTACGGCCCGAGGGGTGCCCTGGACGGTGACGGTCACCGGCGTGGACAGCCGGCCCGTGTCCCGCGGGATGCCGGGCACGTCCCGGCCGGCGTCGGCATCGGCGGAGAAGGTGGCCGTGCGCACGGTCGCCTGCTCGTCGGCGGGGAGCTCGTCCGGCGCCCCGAAAACCCCCTCCAGGGCCCTGACGACCGTCCGGGCGTCGGCGACCTCGCCGCCGCTGAGCGTCACCGTGAGCTGCGTGCCGGACATCGGCCGGGACCTCCTCGACTGGTCTGTCTGTCGGTCTGTCTGCGTCACGGGCCTCGTGTAACCGTCGGCCGGCCGCTCAAACGGCGCGGCCGGCCGGGCAGCTTTCCCGCTCCTCGGGGAACCCGCGAAAGGACAGGGGCCGACCCGGGCTGCGGGTCGCGGGAACCGGGAGGCGGCGTGGCGGTGCCGGAACCAGCCGAGGGCAGGCGTCGAGGGCGCGACGAGACCGAGGAGGAGCGGGCCGACCGCAGGTGGGCCGAGCTCATCCAGGAGGTGCGGGTGGCCCAGACGGGCGTGCAGATCCTCTTCGGCTTCCTGCTCACGGTGGTGTTCCAGCCGAAGTACGAGCGCCTCACCCACACCGACCAGGTCATCTACGTCGTCACGGTGGTCCTGGGCGCCGCGGCGACCGGCGCGCTCATCGGCCCCGTGTCCCTGCACCGCCTCGTCTCCGGCCGCCGGGTCAAGCCCCAGGCGGTGCGCTGGGCGTCCCGGCTGACCTTCGTCGGCCTCGTCCTGCTGCTCGCCACCATGACCGCCGCGCTGCTGCTGATCCTCAGGGTGGCGACACACGACGGCTTCGTGCTCTGGCTGGTCGCGGTGGTGGTCGCCTGGTACCTCCTGTGCTGGTTCGCCCTGCCCCTGTGGACCCGCCACCGCCACACCTCCCGGTGAAGCCGGGGGCGGTCGCGCGGGATGCGTTCAGCCCCCCGCGATGACCTCCGCCAGGAAGTCGTCGACGCCGATCTCCTCCTCGCCCGGTGCCACCACGTCATGCGTCTGACGCAGGAAGGCCGCGACGGCGGGCGCCCACACGAACACCGCCGCGTGGTGCCGCCCCCCGCCGGGGCGGGCGTTGCCGTAGAACTCCATGCACAGCTCCTCCCACGGGCCGCTCGACACGGGGCGGAAGCGGACGTCGCCGATGCCCACCGGCCCTTCCAGGCCGTCGCCGAGCATCTCCCGGTCCAGCTTCCACCGGGCGAGCACCCGCCCGTCATGGCTGAAGACGGCGGTGACGGCGAACGGGTCGTCGGCGTCGTAACTCAGGTGCGCCAGCACGGGGAAACGCTCCGTGCCGTTCGACTGCAACTGCACCACCAGACTCTTGCGCGCGAAGGAGTTCACGGGATGGGCCCTCCGAGGACATCAGGACGTAGAGCCCTCTAGTACCCGGGAAACGCGCAAGATGCTCAGGCGTCCGGGTGAATCCGCACGCGGCCGGCCGCACCGGTCAGGCGAAGGCCTCGCGCAGCGCGGGCAGCAGCGTCTTCGCCGACCAGTCGAGGAACGGCTCCTGCGACGCGCCGCCGATCTGCACCAGCGCGACCTCCGTGAACCCGGCTTCGGTGTAGGGGCGTACGGCCTCCACGAAGGCCTCCGGGTCGTCGCCGCACGGAATCGCCCCGGCCACGTCGTCGGGGGTGACGAACTGCGTGGCCGCATCGAACGCGTCCGGGTGCGGCAGCTCGGAGTTCACCTTCCAGCCGCTGCCGAACCAGCGGAACTGCGCGTGCGCCCGCTCGACCGCCGCGTCGCGGTCGGAGTCGTGGCAGACCGGCAGCTGGCCCACGCGCGGCTTGCCCTCACCGCCGTGCCGGTCGAAGGCCTCCAGCAGCCCCGCCTCGGGCTCGGTGGCGATCACCAGGTCGGCGAGGTGGCCGGCGAGCTTGCAGGACTGCTCACCGGAGACGGCGATACCGATGGGCGGCGGCTGGTCCGGCAGGTCCCACAGCCGGGCCGAATCCACGTCGAAGTGCGCGCCGTGCCGGGTGACATGACCGCCCTGGAACAGCGCCCGGATGATTCCGACGGCCTCCTCGAGCCGTTCGTGGCGTACGTCGACGGACGGCCATCCGCCGCCCACGACATGCTCGTTGAGGTTCTCGCCGGAGCCCAGCCCCAGCCGGAACCTGCCCTGTGACAGCAGCTGCAGCGTCGCCGCCTTCTGTGCCACGACCGCCGGGTGGTAGCGGAAGGCCGGGCAGGTCACGTACGTCATCAGCGGAATGCGCGAGGTCGCGTGGGCGGCGGCCCCGAGGACGCTCCAGGCGTACGGCGCGTGCCCCTGCGAGCGCAGCCACGGGAAGTAGTGGTCGGAGGTCACCGAGAAGTCGAAGCCGACCTCCTCGGCCCGCACCACGTGGCCGACCAGCTCCCGGGGACCGGCCTGCTCGGTCATCATCGTGTATCCGATTCGCACCATGGGCGCCGAGTCCCCGGGCACGACGACCCGGAAACGGGCGATCAGCCCGGGCCCGGCCGGAAGGTCTGCAGGAAGACCTTCAGCGCCTGCTTGTTCACCGGCGTGGCGAAGTCACCGGCGGGGGTCGTCCAGCGCAGCGAGAAGCTGCGCCGGCCGCCGAGGAGGAAGCCGCGGCCGAAGGTGCGCACCTGCCCGCTCCCGGTTCCGGACAACCACTCCATGTCGGCCGCCTCGCGCCCCTGGTACGTCGTCGCGCGGATGTCGCCGATCCGCCGGTACGCCTCCTGCCGCTCCAGCGACGGCTCGACGTCGTCCCGCCAGACCACGACCGGGTCCGGGCCGGCCTGCGTGCTGTAGGTGACCGCGAGGGTGCGCGTGTCCCCGTCGGCGCCGAAGACCACCCGGTACGCCAGGTCGGAGACGCGGGTGGTGTTCACCCGGTCCCATCCCTCGGGCAGGGCGAGGGAGAAGCCCTCCGGCGCGTTGACGACGCGGAAGCCGGCCGGCAGGCCGGTCGCCGTGGCCGAGGGGGAGGCACCGGGCGCGGCGGACGGCGGCACAGTGCCGTCGCCGGTCCGGCCGCCGGTCCCGGTGGGGGAGGGGACGGGCGGCCCGGTGGTGCCGGAAGCGGAGGCGGGGCCGGAGGTGCCGGTGCCCGGCAGCAGGTGGCCGGCGGTCAGGACGGCGACCGTGACGGTGACGACGGCCAGTGTGGTGCCCAGGACCATGGTCCGTCTGCTCCAGGCCCGGCCCGCCGCGCAGGCCGCCGCGTACACACCGCGCAGACGGGGCCGGGGGACCGCGCGCGTGACCGTGTCGGGGTCCTCGCTCATGATCCGGGTGAGTGCCTCCCGGACCACCGGACGGGTCAGGCGGTCCTGGGAGTTCTTGCGCAGCAGGCCCCGCACGGCCTGGCCGAGCGGCCCGGCCCGCAGCGGCGCGCGCAGCGGCAGCCGGACCACGCTCTGCAGCGTGGCCTCGGGCCGGCCCCGGTCGCGGAACGGCGGGCGCCCCTCGGTCATCGTGTAGAGCAGCGCGCCGAGCGCCCACAGGTCGGCCGCCGGCCCGATCCGCTCGTCGCGGGCCTGCTCCGGGGAGGCGTACGAGGGCGCGGTGATCCGGGGGACCAGGGTCGCGCCCGCGAGGCCGAAGCCGGTCACCACGACTCCGCCCCGGTCCCGCACGAAGACCTGGCCGGGGCCGAGTTCGCCGTGCGTGATGCCCTCGGCGTGCGCGGCCTCCAGCACGTCGAGCAGTTCCAGTCCGATCCGGGCCGCCCGTACGTAGTTGAACGTCCCTTTTCGGGCGAGGAGTTCGCCCAGGGGGGTGCCGTCGATCCACTCGGTGACCGTCCACAGCGTCCCCGCCTCCACCACGGCGTCGACCACCGTGGCGATCCGGCCAGGCCGCAGCAGCCCCATGGCCTCGGACATCCGCGTGACGCGGGCGGTGATGAGCCGGGCGTCGTCCTGGCCGGTGCCCGCCGGGAGTCCGGTCTGCGTCAGCAGGCGGGGGCGCTCCGCCCCGACGTCCTCGCCGTACCAGCAGACGTGGTTCGTCTCGCGGTGGACGGCCTCGAGGAGCCGGTACCGTCCGGCGACCAGCTCGTGTGCGGACGCGTGCCCCTGGACCATGGCCATCCCTCGTCGAACCCCTGGTGCTCACCTTTCCCGGGGGATACGACGGAGAAGACCGGATGTGTTCAAAGGGACCGCGGTCCGGCACTGTTCCCGCTCTTTATTCAGCCATTGCCGAGCACGTGTGCGATGAAATCCGTTCAGCTGCCATGTCCGACGGTGTGCGCAGCACCGGACGCGGCCGGAGGTGCGTCGATGTGCTGCTCGGGCGGGGACGGACGTGACCGAAAGCGTACCGAGGGGTTCTGTGGAGTTCCGTACGCCTTCGCGGGGCGCCCGCGCAATTCCCGCGGAGCAATCCTCCGGTCGAATGCGCGGGCGCCGACCTGTGGTGACCACCGGTAAACCCGCCCGGCGGCCGAATTCGATCGCCTGTTGCTTTCTGAGCGAGTCCGGTGTGCGCCGCCTCAGCGCAGTGCGAACCGGTCCGCCCAGGACATGACGTCGGCGGGCGTCGTGTTGCCCCCGCACACCACCAGCCCGAGCCGGACGTCCGGACCGACCCGCTCCCGTACGCGCCGGGCGGCCGGCAGCAGACAGCCCGCGGCGGGCTCGGCCCACACCTTGGCGTGCTCGGCGAGGTCGAGGCAGCCGCGCACGGCCTCGCGGTCGGGCACCACGAGCACCTCCTCGACCTGGGCGGAGACATGGTCGTACGTCAGCCGGGACACGGTCGGAGCGCTGAGCGTGGTCACGATCGAGGACAGGGCCACGGGCACCGGACCGCCGGCCGCCAGCGCCTCCGACATGGCCTGGGCGCCCTCGGTCTCCACGCCCCAGACCCGTACCCCGGGCCGCAGTGCGCGCAGGGCCGCGGCGACACCCGCGATCAGCCCGCCGCCCCCGATGCTGACGAGCACGTCGGTGAGGTCACCGGCGTCCTGGGCCAGTTCCAGCCCGACGGTGCCCTGCCCGGCGACCACCACGGGGTCGTCGAAGGGGTGGACCAGGGTCAGGCCCTCGTCCCGCAGCCGCCCCGCCGTGGCGAACGCCTCGTCCATGCCGTCGGTCAGCCGCACCGAGGCCCCGGCCTCCTCCGCGATCGCGACGGACCGCGCGGGCGCGGAGCGCGGCATGACCACCGTGGCCTTCACCTGGAGGGCGGCGGCCATCACCGCGAGGGCGATCCCGTGGTTCCCGCCGCTGACCGCGACGACCCCCGCGTCCCGCTCCGCCTCCTTGAGCGACAGCAGCTTCGCCGTCGCCCCCCGCGCCTTGAAGGACCCGGTCCGCTGCAGCAGCTCCAGCTTCGCGGTCACGGGGACACCGAGCAGCGCGGACAGTCCGGGACTCGCCACGGTCGGAGTCCGCACGACATGCCCGCCGATCCGCTCGCCCGCGGCTTCGATCTCCGATATACCGATCAAGACAGTCCACCCTTCCGGCGCGTGGGACGACGGTCCGCGCCGCGTAGACCCTCACCCGGTGGGGCGGCTCGGGTCAACACCCGGCGGAGTTCAGAGGGTGCGGTCGAGGAGGAAGTCCGGCAGGGCCTGGAGCCGGGCCGCGGCCGCCGGCCGCAGGGGTGCCCCGGAGAGTGCCGCCCCGGCGGCGGTGATGTGGCGGCGGGCCTCGGCCAGGGCCGCCGTGCGGCCGCCCGCCGCTTCGACCAGGGCCGCGGTTTCGGCGGGGGCGTCGTCCGATGCCAGCCGTGCGGCCAGGTGCCGGGCCGCCGGACCCGCTGTGTCCAGGGCTGCCAGGACCGGGAACGTCTTCTTGCGCTCCCGTAGGTCCGCGTGGACGGGCTTGCCCGTCACGGCCGGGTCGCCCCACAGGCCCAGGACGTCGTCCACGATCTGGAAGGCGATCCCGAGGTGCCGTCCGGCCCGGTCCAGCGCGTCGGCCGTCGCCGGGGGCGCCCCGCCGAGGACGGCGCCGAGCGCGGCGGCGCAGCCCAGCAGCGCGCCCGTCTTCCCCTCCGCCATCGCCCGGTACGCCTCCGGCCGCACCCGTTCGGGTCCCGTCCAGGGCCGCGCGGCGAACAGCAGGTCGTCCGCCTGTCCGTGCAGCAGGTCGACGAGCGCCGTGGACAGCCGGGGCAGTGCCCCCGCGCCGCCGGGGGTCGCGGCGAGCGTCTCGACGGCCAGTGCGAACAGGGCGTCGCCGGCCAGGACGGCCGGGCCGGTGCCGTACGCCTTCCACACCGCAGGCCGGCCGCGCCGGGTCTCGTCGCCGTCCATGATGTCGTCGTGCAGCAGGGAGAAGGTGTGCACCAGCTCCACGGCGACCGCCGCGGCCACCCCCTCCCGTCCGTCGGCCCCGGCCGCCTCCGCCCCGAGCACCGCCAGCGCCTGCCGCAGTCCCTTGCCGCCCGGCGCGATCACCGGAGCCCCGCCGACCTCGCACCATCCGAACGCGTACCCGGCCATCTCCCCGACCCACGGATGCAGCCGTCCGACCGCCTCGACGAGCGCGGGCTGCACCAACTCCCGGCAGCGTTCCAGTACTTCGGACACACCCACCGCAGCAGGCCCCACCGAGGGCACCACCGTCATCGCACGGCCTCCTGGGCTGCCGAGGCCTGACCGGCCCGAGCGAGGCCGAACTCCTCCTGCGCCCGGCGCACCATCTCCTCCGCGTGCCGCAGGCCGATACGGGCCATCGTGCTGGCCAGGGCGGCCAGTTCGGCCGCCGTCTCCGTGCGGTCGCGGCCCAGGTGGGCCAGGGACTTGGCCAGACCCAGACGGGACAGCGCCTCGCCGCGCGGTTCGGTGATGGCCTGGAATTCCGCGAGCGCCTGCTCGTACCACTGTCGCGCCTCGGCGTAACGCCCCGCGCGATAGAGGACGTTGCCGCGCATCTTGTGGTTGTACGCCAGCGCACTGGTCAGGTCCATCGCGCGGCAGGTCTCCTCCGCCTCGCCGAGCAGCGCGAGCGCCCGCTCGGTGTCACCGTCGCGGGCGGACACCACGTCGGCGAGCCCGCGCAGCGCCCAGGCGTGGCCGCGCCGGTCGTCGGCGCGCGCGGCTATGTGGGCCGCCTCCTCGAACAACGCGTACGCGGTGTCGTGCGACCCGGTGTTGCGGTGCATCTGCGCGATGCCCTCCAGCGCCCACACCGTGTGCCGCGCCTCGCCGCGCCGCCGCGCCTCGGCGAGCAGTTGCTCGTGCAGCCGGCCGACAGCCTCGTAGTCGCCCTGGATGCGGCCGGTCTCCGCGAGTCCGGCCAGCGAGTAGCCGCGGACGACGACGTCCCCGCCGCGCTCGCCGAGTTCCGCCGCGAGCCCGAGCAGTCGCCAGGCCAGTGCGAACGCCCCGCGCTGCCGGGCCAGCGTGCCGCCGCTCCACAGCGCCCAGGCCATCGCGGCCGTGTCCCCGGCCTCCCGGGCGGCCCGGTAGCTGGCCTTCCAGGCCAGGTCCGCCTCCCTGGTCTGCCCGAGCCGCCGGTGTGCCTCCGCGATCGCCAGCCCGGAACGTGCCGCCTCGCCCGGTTGTCCGGCCCGTTCCGCGGCGGCCAGTTGCTCTCTCCCGGCGGCCAGGACCTCGGTCAGCGAGGAGTTCACGGACAGGGAGGTGAGGGCGCCCTGGTACTCCGGGGCGAATGCCTTGCCGTACATGTGCACCTTTCTATACGCTGTGCGTATACACAATGTGTATAGTGCGTCGGAAACCACCCTCGGCCCACACGGACCAGAGTGGTCGGCTGTCGCCGTTCAAGACGCGGGCACGCGCGGCGGGGTTGCCCGTGCGACGCAGATCACCTTCTGCGAACGCCCGCCTTCCTCAGTGCTGTTGGGGTTTGTGCGCCTTCGCCTCGCTCGGCCGGACGACGACGTATCCCTCGCCCCGCAGCATCAGCTGCACCACCTCGCCGGATCCGCCGCGCAGCATCGAGCCGATCGACTGCGAGCGGTGCAGTGACGGCTGCAGCCGGGCGGTCCAGCCGACCACCGCGTCCGTGTCGACGTACACCGGCTGCTCCGGCGTGACCGGTATGACCAGCGGGCTGCCCTCGCACACCAGGCCCAGGAGGCCCTGCCCGGTGAACACGCTGTTGAACAGCCCGCCGCCGACGACCCCCGACCCCTTGACCGTCGTGATCCGGTACGACAGCGTCGCGTCGAAACACAGGACGTTGCGGCCGTTGACGGTGAACTCGTCACCGGGCTCGACCTCGACGATGAAACAGTTCTGCGCCTCCTGCGCGAACCAGGCCTCGCCCCGCCCGTGCACCGCCATCAGCGGCAGCCCCTCCCCGGTGACCGCACGCTTGAGCATGCCGCCCACGCCCTGGCCCTTGCGCTCGAACCGCAGGTCGCCGCGGAAGGCCACCATCGAGCCCTGACGGGCGAACATCTCGCCGTCCACCGTGTACCTGAGGCACTTGGCGTTCTCGACCGACATGCCCGGCGCGATCGCGGGCCGCACCACGTGCTCACTGGAAAAGAGATCACCCTTCATGCGGGCATCCTGACGCGAAGGAGCCGGTTCCGCCAGGCTCACTGAGCGAGGTCGTCCTCCTCGGCCGGGTACGGGAGCACGGTCGTGCCGCGTTCCTTCGCCTGCTTGCCGCAGAACGCCGCCTCCAGCGTGCGCAGCATCGTCAGGTGCACCCTGCCGTTGTTGGAGGCGTTGGCGAGCGCGGTGAGGCTGCGCCGGCCGTCCTTGCTGGTGAACGCGTAGGTGTAGTAGCCCTGCACGGCACCCGTGTGCCCGTACACCGACACCCCGCACGACAGGTCGCGGCGGCGCAGCCCGAGCCCGTACGCCTGGCCGGTGCCCGCCGGGATCCACCGCTGCATCTGCGCCAGTTGGGCGGTGGGCAGCAGCCGTCCGCCCAGCAGCGCCGAGAGGAAGGTGTTCAGGTCGCGCGTGCTGGAGATGAGCGCGCCCGCGCTCTGCGCCCAGGACACCGTCTGCTCGGTGGCGTCCACCAGCGGGGCCCCCGCCTCGTCCGGGGTGAGGTAGCCGCGCGCGTGCCGGCCGGGAATCCTCGTGCCGGGGTGGGCGTAGAGGGTGTCGGTCAGCTTCAGCGGCTTGGTGATCCGGTTCTCGTACGCGGTACGCACCGGGTGGCCGGTCAGCTTCTCGATGAGCAGGCCGGCCACCACGTAGTTGGTGTTGGAGTAGGCGTAGCCGGCGCCGGGCGCCTGGGTGCGCGGGTGCCGCAGCGACAGGTCGAGCAGTTGGCGGTAGGTGAACACCTTGGTGCGTACGGCCTCGAAGCCGGGCACCGTCCGGGCGAACATGTCGTGGCTGTAGTCGTACAGGCCGCTGCTGTGGCTGAGCACGTGCCGCACCGTGATCCGGTCGTCGGGCAGCAGCCCCGGCAGGTAGTGGTCGACCGGGTTGTCGAGTTTCACGCGGCCCTCGGCCGCCAGTTGCAGCAGCACGACCGCGGAGAAGGTCTTGGTGACGCTGCCGATGCGGAACCGGTCGGCGGTGTTCATCGCCTCCTTCGTCCCGCGGTCGGCGACCCCCTCCATGGCCTTGTGGACCGTGGCGTGGTCGTCGTAGGAGAGGCGGTGGTCGTCGATGCGTGCCATCGCGCCCGGCGCGCCCTGGGCGAGTGCCGTGCGCAGCTGACCGCCGAGCGCCGCCGTGTCCGGCGCGGGGAGGGCGGCGGACGCCCCGGCGTCCGGTCGGCTGTCCGCCGCGTGCGCCGGCCCCGCCAGCAGGGTCAGCGCCAGCGAACCGAGCACCGCGCTCCGGCACACCGTTCGTGAGGTCATGGGCTCCCTTCCCGTCTCCGTCCGCGCGGTGGTCCGCGCGGGATCGGCCGCATTCGGGAGGGGCAAGCATCTCCCAGCGCGTCAGATCTCCAACGGCGACACACAGTTGGTCACTCGCCGATCACTGAGTGGGGTGGGTGGGCGGAGGGGTGCCCCGATGCATGCGAGTGTCAGGTGCATGCCAAGAATGGCCGGATCTGCACCACTCGGGCTCCGGCTCAAGAGCGGGCAGGACGGCTCAGCGCAGCATGTCCGCCCAGTTCGCGGGGACACGGCCCGCCGGGCCGGGCACCGGCTGGTCCGCCGGGTGGCTCACCGGGGGTGCGAGTTCGGGGCCGGTCTCGTACAACTCGTTCGCGTCGTAGTTCCAGAACCAGCCCTCGCCCGGCTCGTAGCTGCGGATCACCGGGTGTCCGGTGGCCCGGTGGTGGGCGGTGGCGTGCTTGCCGGGGGAGTCGTCGCAGCAGCCGATGTGCCCGCACTGCGCGCAGCGCCGCAGGTGGAGCCACCAGCCGCCGGCTGTGTCGCACTCGACACAGCCGGTGCCGCTCGGCGGGACGCGGGGGTCGATTCCGGTGTCGCTGGTCATGCCGGCTCCTGGGATGTCGTACGATCCTCGGACGCGAGCGGTGGGCCGCCGGGCGCGGCGGAGGCGAGCGCGGTGCCGTCGGGTTCGACGGCGGTCAGGGGCAGCAGCACCCGGAAACGGGTGTCGCCCGGCACCGACTCCACGTCGAGGTTGCCGTGGTGCTTGTTGACGATGATCCGCCGGGAGATGTCCAGTCCCAGACCGGTGCCCCGGCCGACCGGCTTGGTGGTGAAGAACGGGTCGAAGATGCGGTCACGGATCTCCGGCGGGACGCCCGGCCCGGTGTCGCGGAACTCCACCAGGAGCCGGTCGTGGTGGAGCGCGGTGCGCACGGTCAGCGTGCCGTCGCCGCCCGCGCCGTCCATCGCGCAGACCGCGTTGTCGATCAAGTTGGTCCACACCTGGTTCAGTTCGGCCGGGTAGGCGGGGATCCGCGGCAGCGTACGGTCGTACTCCTTGACGACCCTGATGCGCGGCCCGATCTTGCCCGACAGCATCAGCAGCGTGCTGTCGAGGAGTTCGTGCACGTCGGCGACCTGATAGGGGGCGCGGTCCAGCTGGGAGTACTGCTTGGCGGCGTCCACCAGCCGGGACACGCGGGTGGTGGAGTCCGCGATCTCGTCCATGAGCAGCTCGGTCTCCACCGTGTAGTTGAGCCAGCCCACGGCGCCCGGCAGGATCTCCTCCTCGACGGCCGCCGCGACCTGTTCCAGCCAGTCCACGTCGAGTCCGGCCTGCACGAAGGTCGGCGCGAGCTGCCAGCCCTGCTCGATGCCGTGGTCCTGAAGCCAGTCGGTGAGGGCGTCCTCGCGGTCGGCCGCCTCCAGCGGGGTGAGCACCGGTGCCTTGGCGACCCGCTCGGCGGTACGCTGCTGGATGTCGATGAGACTCGCCAACTGGTCCCGGGAGAAGGGACCTTCGGCGATGAGGGCAAGCTTGTGGCGCATCCGGGCCACCCGCTCCCGCAGCGTCGCGGTGGCCCGGACGGCCGCCGCCGCGGGGTTGTTGAGCTCATGGGTGAGCCCGGCGGACAGTGAGCCCAGCGCCAGCAGCCGCTCGCGCTGTCCGACGGCCGCCTGGGTGCTCTTCGACCCGAAGAACAGCCCCTCCAGCAGGTGAACCGCCATGGGGAACCACTCGCGCATGATGTCCGCGAACGTCCCGGCGGGCAGCACGAAGAACCGCGTCGGCTCCGTGACCCGCATCGAGTTGTTGTAGACCTGCCGCAGCCGGTCCCCGAGGTACGCCTGCATGGCGCCCGCGTACACCCCGGGCTGCGAGGTCCGGGTGACCTCCACGTCCTCGCCGCCGACCCGGCGGGAGAGCACCACAGTGCCCTCGACCATCACGTAGAAGCAGTCGGCCGGCTCGCCCTCGGTGTAGACCGGGCCGGGGTCGAACCGCTCTACCCGCCCCTCACGGCACAGCCGGCCCAGCTGTTCGCCCGACAGCTTCTCGAACAGGAACAGCGAGCCGATCTCCCTCGGGCTGCACGGCACCGGCCGGCCGCTCACGACTGCTCCAGGTACCGGTGGACGAGCATCACGGCCATGGCTCCCTCTCCTACGGCGGACGCGACCCGCTTGGCGGACTGAGCACGCACGTCACCCGCGACGAACACGCCGGGCACATTGGTCTCCAGGTGGTACGGCGGCCGGTCCAGCTCCCAGCCGGCGGGCGGCCGTCCGTCGGGCGTCAGGTCGGGCCCGGCCAGGATGAACCCGCGCCCGTCCCGCAGCACCGTGCCGTCCAGCCAGTCGGTCAGCGGGGCCGCGCCGATGAATACGAACATCCACTGCGTGTCGACGAGTTCACTCCGCCCGCTCGCCGTGTCGCGCAGGGTCAGCCGCTCCAGGTGGCCGGAGCCGTGCGCGGCCTCCACCACGGTGCCCGTGCGCACCGCGATGTTGGGCGCCTCCTCGATCTGCTGGATCAGGTAGTACGACATCGACGCCGCCAGCGACGGCCCGCGCACCAGCAGGGTCACCGACTTGGCGCCCCGGGCCAGGTACATCGCCGCCTGCCCCGCCGAGTTGGCACCGCCCACGATGTAGACGTCCTGCCCCTGGCAGGAGGGCGCCTCGGTCAGCGCCGAGCCGTAGAACACCCCGCAGCCGGTCAGGTCCCGCGCGCCGGCCGCGGGCAGCTGCCGGTAGGACACGCCGGTCGCCAGGATCACGCTGTGCGCGGCGACCGCGGTGCCGTCCGAGAACCGTACGGTCCGCGCCGCGCCGCCCACCTCCAGGCCCGTCACCTCGCGCGTGGTGAGGATCTCGGCGCCGAACCTCGCCGCCTGCCGTCGGGCCCGGTCGGTGAGCTGGGCGCCGGAGACGCCGTCCGGGAAGCCCAGGTAGTTCTCGATCCGGGAGCTCTGCCCGGCCTGCCCGCCGGTCGCCGAGCGCTCCACCAGCACCGTCCGCAGCCCCTCCGAGGCCCCGTACACGGCCGCGCCGAGCCCGGCCGGGCCGCCGCCGACCACGACGAGGTCGTAGAAGTCGGCCGCCGGTGTCGTCGCCAGCCCTACCCGGGCCGCGAGCTCGGTCGCCTCCGGCTCCAGCAGGGGCGTGCCGTCCGGGGTGACCACCAGCGGCAGCCGCTGCCCGTCCTGCCCGGCGGCGGCCAGCAGCCGCCTGCCCTCGGGCTCGTCGCAGGAGTACCAGCGGTAGGGCACCTGGTTGCGGGCCAGGAACTCCCGTACCGCCGACGACCGCGCGGACCAGCGGTGCCCGACCACCTTGGTGCTGGGCACCGGCCGGTGGTCGCTGCTCCGCCAGGCCTGCAGCAGGTCGTCCAGGACCGGATAGAGCTTCTCCTCGGGCGGATCCCAGGGCTTGAGGAGGTAGTGGTCCAGGTCGACGACGTTGATCGCGTCGATCGCCGCATTGGTGTCCGCGTACGCGGTCAGCAGCACCCGCCGCGCGCCCGGGTACACGTCCAGGGCCTGTTCGAGGAACTCGATGCCGTTCATCCGCGGCATCCGGAAGTCGGCCAGGAGGACGGCGACCAGGTCGCCGCGCAGCTTCAGCTCGCGCAGCGCCTCCAGGGCGGACTCGCCGGACTCCGCGCGCACGATCCGGTACGAGGCGCCGTAGCGCCGCCGGAGGTCCCGGGCGACGGCGCGGGAGACCCCCGGGTCGTCGTCCACGGTCATGATGACGGTCCGCGTCGGCTCCACGGCCTGTGCCATGTTCTGCCATCCCGCGTGGTGGTCGGATCGGCGGCCCGGTGCGCCTCTGCCGCCACCGCGCCGGTTCCCGCCCATCGTATGTTCGATCGTCCCGATGTGCTCGGGTATGCGGCTGGGCGGCTGTCCCGCCCGGCCGCTTCCGTGATCACCCGGTGGGGGAGACTGGACCGAGGACGGCTCACTACACAGGGAGGCAGACGGCATGACGCGGCCGATCACGGCAGGGGTGGACGGATCGGAGGAGAGCCTCGCCGCGCTGGCGTGGGCGGGACGGGAGGCCGAGCGCCGCGGGCTGCCGCTGCGCCTGGTGCACGCCTGGCGCTTCGAGGCGCACGACGCCTTCGACGCGGGCGACCGGGACACCCAGCGGCAGTGGGTGCGCGACGGCCTCGCCGAGGCCGCCCGGACGGTCACCGAACGCCACCCGGACCTGACGGTGACCACCGACGTCGTGGAGGACGGCGCCGTGGACGGGCTCCTCGCCGCCGCGGCGCAGTCGGAGATGCTGGTGCTCGGTTCACGCGGCCAGGGTGCCCTCGTCGGGTTCCTGGTCGGTTCCGTCGGACAGCAGGTGATCATCGAGGCCGTACGGCCCGTCGTGCTGGTGCGCGCCGGGGACGAGCCTGCCGCCGAGGCCGCGGGCCGGGAGATCGTCGTCGGCCAGCACGGAGCCTCGCAGGACAGCGCCGGCGCCCTGCGGTTCGCGTTCGAGACCGCCGCCGCCCGCGGCGCCACCGTCCGCGCCGTACGGGCCTGGACGCTGCCGCCGGTGTTCGCCTACAGCCCCGGCTCGCTCAAGCTGCTCGACGAGGCCGGCGGGCTGGAGCCGTACGAGCGCAAGGCACTGGCCGCTGCGCTCCAGCCGTGGCGCGAGCGCTTCCCGGACGTCCCCGTCGTCGAACACGTGGAGATGGGCAGCGCCGGCCAGGTGCTGCTGGCGGCGGCCGAGCGGCCCCAGCTGATGGTCGTGGGCCGGCGCGCCCACCGCACGGCGGTGGGCGCGCGGATCGGCTCCGTCGCGCACGGGATGCTGCACCACGCAGGCTGCCCGGTGGCCGTCGTCCCGCACACCTGAGTCACCGCGGCGCCGGGGGTTCCGGCGTCCGGGTGTGGGGAACCGCGTGAACAGCCCCGCGGGTCAAGGCGGCTGGAGCGGGCCCTGGCGC
This sequence comes from Streptomyces triticisoli, assembly GCF_003270085.1. Lineage (GTDB taxonomy): Bacteria > Actinomycetota > Actinomycetes > Streptomycetales > Streptomycetaceae > Streptomyces > Streptomyces triticisoli. The sequence goes on from NZ_QFDQ01000026.1 coordinate 16,120, forward strand.
GCGCGTTCCCGGGCCCGGCGCGCGGCCTGCTTCAGCGGGCCGCGGTGCGCGGGGCCGTGTCCGGGCAGCGTCACGTCCGCGTCGAGCTGTTCGAGCACGTCCAGCGAGGCCAGCGCCTGGGCGCGTTCGTGGTGGAACATGTCGGGCAGCAGCTGCGGGCCCCGGATGCGCGAGGTGGGGTGGCCGCTGACCAGGGCGTCGCCGGAGACCACCACGCCGGTGTCCGGGAGGTGGAAGACGGTGTGGCCCCGCGTGTGGCCGGGCGTGTGCACGGGCACGGGCCGCCCGGGCAGGTCCAGCGGGCCCGCCACCGGGAACGGCTCGGGCGCGGCGACCGGGATGTGCGCGGTGCCGCCGGCGCGGAGCGCGTGCACCGCCCAGGGCAGCACGCCCGGCCGCCAGCCGTTGCGCAGCACCCGCCCGACGCCGACCTGGTGCAGGAACTCCCGCCGCGCGTGCGGCACTTCGGCCTCGTGCAGACGTACCGGGGTGCCGTAGGTGGCGCGCAGGTACTCGGCCGAGCCCAGATGGTCGTTGTGCGCGTGGGTGATCAGCACGGCCACCACCGCCTCGGGTGTACTGCCCACCGCGGTCAGTGAGTCGAGCAGCCGCTGCCGGTCGCCGGGGTAGCCGGTGTCGATCAGTGTGGCCGCGTCGCCCTCGGTGAGGATCACCCAGTTGGTGTTGCTGCCGTGCACCAGGTAGGTGCCGTCGGCGATCTGCTGAACGTCCACGCGCATCGATCTCCTCGCATCCCGGTGGCGGCCCTGCAGGGACAGCCAACCAGACGGGTCCGGGTTCGGGGCACGTCCCACGCCCCGGCAGCTCCGCATCGGCTGGAAAGCCAGGGCTGCGCTGCTTGTGAGTGAGTTCACCGAGATGTGACTGGATTGATCGGTAATGCAAGTTTTAACCTCTTTGGAGGCATGTGATCCTCATAGGCGATTTCCGCAGCGCGGCGGACGGTCGCGAAGCAGGAGCGGGTCAAGCGGTGATCCGACGGACAACCGCCGTTCCGGGCAGAGACTTCAGGGCGCATGAGGAAGATGCGGTGCCCTTCGGCGCCGCATCACCGAAGGGCATCTCGAGCCCGGAAGGTGGACAAGTGAGCGAAGACGCCGTGTGGGTCCGGGGCGTGACCGGCATCCAACTGCACCACGTCACCGATCTCCAGGATGCCCGGCGATTCCTGGGCAACGCCGTCATGGCACTGAACGCCGCCCATGTGAGAACGGGCGACGCCAGGTTCTCCGCTCTCGCGGACCAACTCAAAGCCATGGTTGCCGCAGCGCGCGATCTGGAGGGCGAGGCCCAGGAGCGCATGCACCAGCTGCACTCGACGGATCCCGAGCGGTTCGTGCGCTGCAGGGAGGGCGAGGAGCCCTGGCCGGACGAGCTCCAGGCGGGCTTCGTTCCGCGCCACACCTGTCAGGACAAGTGCCTCTACCACGATCATGGGGTGCTGGACGGAATCCTGCAGTGCACCTGCGGCCGACCCCCGTGCCGCGCGTGTGCGATAGCGGGCGCGTCCTGACACGTGCGCCGGGCACATCATCCTGCTCAGGACCCGCTCAGAGGTTGTGCACCAAATGTGGCCGTTCAATTCCGGAACGCGATCGTCACGTCTCTGGCGTGGTTATTCAGCGGGTGTGACAGCGGGTGAATTGGCGGTCGCCGTGCCACGGCAGCCTCGGTGCCGCACGGGTCCCATTTCACACGGCGCAGGGCAACGCCCGGGGCCCTTCAGCTTGCCTTGACACGAAGCTCTTCGAGGAGTTGCCTGGAATCAGGCGTGGAGTTTTCGGCACCCATCGGCTTGATGCAGCCGCGCGTGTCCGCGCGGACCGGAGAAGCGACGGGGCGGTGGTGTCTTATGGCTACGTACGAATATTCGTGCAGTCGCTGTGGAGTATTCGATGTAAGGCTGCCGATCGGCACCGCGCCGACACAGCTGAGCTGCCCGCGGTGCTCGACGACGGCACGGCGCGCATACTCCTCCCCGGCGCTCGTGTCCACGTCGCCCGCCCTCGCGGGCCTGCGCGAGCAGGCGGAGAAGTCTCGGGAAGACCCCGCAGTGGTCACGCGGGTGCCTCCCAGGACGGCCACGACCAGGTCAGTCCATCCGGCGGTCGCCCGGCTCCCCCGGCCCTGAAGGCACATGCGCACAACAGCTTGCCGGTCGTATCACCGTCCGGCGGGCACATCGGGAGGTGTGTCCCCTTGGCCAACGTCGGACTTCTCTTCGTGGGCGCGGTGCTGTTCATCAACGGCTTGATGCTGCTGGGGAAGGTGGAGAGCCGGTCAGCCGCCATACTCAATATTTTCGTGGGCGCGCTCCAGGTCGTGACACCCACCTATCTCATCATCAACGCGAACCAGGATCCCAGGCTTATTATGCTGGCCTCGGGCATATTTCTCTTCGGTTTCACATACCTGTATGTCGGAATCGGGCTGCTCATGGGGCTGGATACGACAGGCGTAGGTTATTACTCGCTGTTCGTGGCCATCGTTGCCCTGGGTTATTCGTTCATCAGCTTCCGGTTGTTCCACGATCAGCCGATCGGAGTGATCTGGCTCTACTGGGCGTTCCTGTGGTTCCTCTTCTTCCTCCTGCTGGGGCTGAAGCGCGAGGCGCTGACGCCCTATACCGGCTGGGTGACCGCAATCGAAGGCTGGGTGACCGGTGTCATACCGGCATTCCTGCTGCTGACCGGTTACTGGGTTCCGGGGAACGCCTACGCGACGGCCATCGCCCTGGGCGCGTTCGGTGTCCTGGTCTTCGGGGCGCTGTGGTTCGTGCACCGGCCGAGGGGGCCCCGGAGGCCTTCGGAGGAGTACGGGGGTGCGGGCTACGCGGCCGGCCGCCCCGGCTGACGGCCCGCCGGCCGCCGGCTCCTGGGGCGGGTGATCACCCGGCAACTTCGACCCTGGATCGCGGCGTGGGAGGTGGTCGACCAGACGAGAGAAGTGTCATGCGGAGTACCCGGGTCAAGGGCGCCACGCCACATCGGCTGACGGCAGCACCACACGAGGAGCTGACATGCCTGAAACAGTATTCAGCGTCGACCAGTCCCGGTCGATGCGCGACCAGAATGTGCCGGGACACAACAGGTGGCATCCGGACGTCCCCATCGCCACCATGGTCCGCCCGGGGGACGAGTTCCGCGTCGAATGCCGCGAGTGGACCGACGCGCAGATCGGCAACAACGACTCCGCCAACGACGTTCGCGATATCGACCTGAAGCGCTGCCACATGCTCAGCGGGCCGATAGGCGTCGAAGGCGCGGAGCCGGGCGACCTGCTCATCGTGGACATCCTCGACCTGGGGCCGGTGCCGCAGCAGGTAGGGGAAGCGCCGGGGCAGGCCTGGGGGTACACCGGCGTCTTTGCCAAAGCCAACGGTGGCGGCTTCCTGACGGACTACTTCCCGGACGCCTACAAGGCGATATGGGACTTCCACGGGCAGATGGCGACCTCCAGGCACCTTCCGGGTGTCCGCTTCACCGGCATCACGCACCCCGGCCTCTTCGGCAACGCCCCGTCCGCGGAGTTGCTGGAACGGTGGAACAGGCGTGAGCAGGCACTGGTCGACACCGATCCCGACCGGGTCCCGCCTCTGGGGCTCGTACCTGAACCCGATCAGGCCCTCGCCGGCCAGGCGACCGGGTCGGACGCCGATCGTATCGTCCAGGAAGGTGCGCGTACCGTTCCCGCACGAGAGAACGGCGGCAACCAGGACATCAAGAACTTCACCCGTGGATCACGTGTCTTCTGTCCCGTCTACGTCAGGGACGCCAAACTGTCGGTCGGTGATCTGCACTTCAGCCAGGGAGACGGTGAGATCACCTTCTGCGGCGCCATCGAGATGGGCGGCTTCATCGACTTCCACGTCGATTTGATCAAGGGTGGCATGGAGAAGTACGCCATCAGCACCAACCCGGTCTTCATGCCGGGCAATGTCGAGCCGCGGTACTCGGAGTTCATGTCCTTCATCGGGGTCTCCGTGGACCACGACACCGACACCAACTACTACCTGGACGCGACGGTCGCCTACCGCCGCGCCTGCCTCAACGCCGTCGAGTACCTGAAGAGGTTCGGCTACTCCGGAGAGCAGGCCTACCTGATCCTCGGCGCGGCCCCCATCGAGGGACGCATCAGCGGAATCGTCGACATTCCCAATGCCTGCTGCTCCCTCTATCTCCCGACCGGAATCTTCGACTTCGATGTCCGTCCCACCGCGGAGGGACCGAAGGCCGCAGACCGCGGGAGGTGTGCGGTGACCTCCTGAGGTCTCCAGGGGGGATCCGCCGAGGGCCAGGTTGCCCTCGGCGGGTTTTGGTCTGCCGGAATCCGGACGTTCCTGTCCCCGGGCTTCCGATACACCGGTGTATCGGATACGTTCGCGTATCGAACGGAGGTCCGGGATGACGGTCGAGGGCGCACAAACGCGCGTCACCCGGCGCCGGCTGCGGACGCGGGCCAACCTGCTCGACGCCGCCTTCGCCGTCTTCGCCGCCAAGGGATTCGGCCGGGTGTCGATCGAGGAGGTCTGCGAGGCGGCCGGCTACAGCAGGGGTGCCTTCTACTCCAACTTCGCCACCCTGGACGAACTGTTCTTCGCCCTGTGCCGGCAGCGGGCCGAGCTGATCGCCGACCAGGTGGCCGAGGCGCTCGGCCTGGACGGTCCCGACCTCGACGTGCCCGCCGCCGTCGACCGGGTCACCGAGGTGCTGCTGCTCGACCTGGACTGGCTCCTGGTCAAGACGGACTTCCTGGTGCACGCCGCCCGCCGCCCGGACGTGGCCCGGACCCTGCTGGAGCACCGGGCGCGGCTGCGCGGCGCCATCGCCGACCGGCTCGCCCGAGCCCGTGGCCGCGCCGCACTGCCCGCCGTCCTCGGCGACCCCGGCGGAGCCGCCCACGCGGTCGTCGCCGCGTACGACGGAGTCACCACCCAACTGCTGCTGGACAAGGACGTCGAGGGCGCCCGCGCCTGGCTGGGGCAGTTGCTCACCGCGCTGCTCACCGACGGCAGCGGCAACACCGCACCGTGATCACGAGGAAACCGAGAGATCACGGGGAAACCGAGAAGGGAACGGTCGCCATGGACGCGGACGTCATCGTTGTCGGAGCAGGCCTCGCGGGCCTGGTCGCGGCACACGAGCTGACCAGCCGGGGCCGCAGGGTCGCCCTCGTCGACCAGGAGAACGCCGCCAACCTCGGCGGGCAGGCGTACTGGTCCTTCGGCGGGCTGTTCCTCGTCGACTCCCCGGAGCAGCGCAGGCTGGGCATCAAGGACTCCTCCGAGCTGGCCTGGAACGACTGGCAGGGCAGCGCCCGGTTCGACCGGCTGGAGGACGAGGACTCCTGGGCGGTGCGCTGGGCGCGCGCCTACGTCGAGTTCGCGGCGGGGGAGAAACGGTCGTGGCTGCACAGCCACGGCATCACGCTGCTGCCCACGGTCGGCTGGGCCGAGCGCGGCGACCTGCGCGCCGACGGCCACGGCAACTCCGTACCGCGCTTCCACATCGCCTGGGGCACCGGCACGGGCGTCGTGGAACCCTTCGCCGACCACGCCCGGCAGGCCGCCCGCGACGGGCTGCTCACCTTCCACCACCGGCACCGGGTGGACGAACTCGTCATCGAGGGCGGCGCGGCACGCGGGGTGCGCGGCACGGTCCTGGCCCCGGACGACGCGCCACGCGGAGTCGCCTCCAACCGCGACGAGGCCGGCGCCTTCGAGCTCACCGCGCAGGCCGTGATCGTCACCACCGGCGGCATCGGCGCCAACCACGACATCGTCCGCCGCCACTGGCCCGCGCGGCTCGGCACGCCCCCTTCGAAGATGGTCACCGGCGTCCCCGCCTACGTCGACGGCCGGATGCTCGACATCGGCGCGGAGGCGGGCGTCCGCCTCGTCAACCGCGACCGCATGTGGCACTACACCGAGGGCGTGCGGAACTGGAACCCGGTCTGGCCCGGCCACGGCATCCGCATCCTGCCCGGCCCGTCCTCGATCTGGCTCGACGCCCTCGGCCGCCGGCTGCCCGACCCCTGCCTGCCCGGCTACGACACGCTGAGCACGCTCAGGCATCTGCGCACCACCGACGACCTCGCCGGCCACGACCACTCCTGGTTCGTGCTGACCCGGAGGATCGTCGAGAAGGAGTTCGCCCTGTCGGGCTCCGAGCAGAACCCCGACATCACCGCCAAGGACCGCGGAGCCGTGCTGCGCGACCGGCTGCTCGGCAAGGGCGCGCCCGGACCCGTACGGGACTTCCTGCGGCACGGCGCGGACTTCGTGATCGCCGACACCCTCGAGCAGCTCGTCGAGAAGATGAACGGGCTGACCGACCAGCCGCTCCTGGACGCGGCCGGGGTCCGCCGCCAGATACAGGCCCGCGACCTGCAGATCGACAACCCCTACAGCAAGGACGCCCAGGTCCAGGGCATCCGCAACGCCCGCCGCTACATCGGCGACCGCCTCGGCCGGGTCGCCGCCCCGCACCGCGTCCTGGACCCGGCGGCCGGCCCCCTGATCGGCGTCAAGCTGCACATCCTGACCCGCAAGACCCTCGGCGGCATCCAGACCGACCTCGACTCGCGTGCCCTCGGCACCGACGGGCAGGTGATCGACGGTCTGTACGCGGCCGGCGAGGTCGCCGGGTTCGGCGGCGGGGGCGTGCACGGCTACAACGCCCTGGAGGGCACCTTCCTCGGCGGGTGCCTGTTCTCCGGGCGCGCGGCGGGGCGGGACGCGGCACGGCAGACCGCCTGACCGGGGCGGGGCGGCGGACTCACTTCCTCCGGTTCCGGGCGTCCCGTGTGGGTACCCCGAGCGCCTGAGGGAGGAGGGAGGCCACGACATGGGCGCATCGGACGACGAGCTGCGGGTGGTGCGCGAACTGGTCGAACTGGCCGCTCTCGTCGAGCGGCACCGGGGGCTGTACGTCCGCTGGTCGCGCGGCCCCGGGACGGATCTCGGCGCCACCTCCAGCACCGACGAGCTCACGGGCGTCGCGATGCCGGGCCTGTCGGCCAACCCCCTCGACGTGGAGGAGTGGTGGCAGGACCGGTCCCTGCGGCTGTGGGTGGCACGCCGGCTGTACGACTACGCGCACCTGCCCCATGAGAAGGGCCCCGACGTACGCCCCTGGGTCCTCAAGGGCCATGAGCGGGGCCGGGGGCCCGACAACGAGCCGCTGGTGGTCGACGCTCAGCCGCTGTGCTGGATCGACTCCGGCGTCATCGAGGAGGCGCGGGCCGAGGTGGAGCGGCAGGAGGCGGAGTGGGGGCCGCTGCGCCGTTCCGGCCATTGACGGGGATCGTTGCCGCGCCGGCCCGGGCGCCCCGTCGGGCCGGGGAGTCCGGGCCGGCGCGAGCCGTGCCACCGCGGACTGTCCCCACCCGGCCCGCGCCACCGCAATCAGCGCCACCGGGGTCCGCGCCACCAGGGTCCGCGGCCCCGTCGGGCCGGGGCGGCCGGAGCGGGCCGGGGCGGCCCGTTCGCTCCGGTGGCGGGCCCGGTGTCAGCCGAAGCGGCGGCGGGCCGCTGCGCGGCGCCGTTTCAGCGCGCGGCGTTCGGTCTCGTTCGTGCCGCCCCACACCCCGATGCCCTGGTCCGTGTCCAGCGCCCACTGCAGGCACTCCTCCCGGACGGGACAGCGCCGGCAGACCGCCTTGGCCTGCTCGGCCTGCAGCAGCGCCGAACCGGTGGTACCGATCGGGAAGAAGAGGTCGGGGTCCTCGTGGCGGCATGCGGCGTGGTCTCGCCAGTTGCCCATGAAAAGTCACCTGCGATCGAATGTCGTCCGGCCTTGGCACGTACTCGCCTTCGGGTCTCCGGCCGACGCGCGGGTGAAACAGGACATCCCGTCAGAGGGCGGACCTTCGCCGAATCCGCACACTCACTGCTCGCGGATGCCCCACGGGGAGCCGTACTCCGTCAGCAGGTCCAGGAAGGGACGGGCCGGGAAGGCCTCCGGGCCGAGCACCCCCGCCCCGGTCCACACCTTGGTGGCCACCAGCTCCAGGGCGACCACGGGGTTGACCGCCGTCTGCCACACCACGGCCTGGCAGCCGTACTCGGCCATGGACCACTGGTTGTCGACCACGTGGTACAGGTACACCTCGCGCGGCGCACCGTCCCGGGTGCCGCGCACCCAGGTGCCCGCGCAGGTCTTGCCGTGCATCCGCTCGCCCAGCGTCGCCGGATCGGGCAGACAGGCGGCGACGACGTCCCGGGGCGAGACGGCGACCGGCCCGTCCGGGCCCGGCACGGTGACCGGGTCGGTGCGGTCCAGGCCCAGCAGGTGCAGTGTCTTGAGGGTGTCGATGAACTCCCGGCCCAGCCCGTACTTGAAGGTCACACGCTTCGCGTCGATCCAGCGCGGCACGAGCAGCACCTCCTCGTGCTCCACGTTCACGCACTCGACCTCGCCGATCCCCTCCGGGAAGTCGAACACCTCCGGCTCGCTGAACGGCTCGGTGGTGAACCAGCCCCGCCCGGCCTCGTACACCACCGGCGGGTTCAGGCACTCCTCGATGGTGGTCCAGATGCTGAACGACGGAGCGAAGTCGTAGCCCTCCACGGTCAGGTTCGCACCGTCGCGGACGCCGATCTCCTCGATCTCGTCGAAGAGCTCGTCGGCCGCGTACCGCGCGAACACGTCGGACATGCCCGGCTCCACGCCCATGCCGACCAGTGCGAGCGCGCCCGCCTTCTCCCACTCCTCGGCCAGCGCGAACTGCTCGTCGCCGAGCTTGACCCCGCACTCCTCGTAGGGCCGCTCGGGGTGCGGACGGGACAGGGACATCGCCATGTCCAGGTAGCCGGCGCCGGCCGCACGGGCCGCCCGGAACAGGGGCATGACGAAACGCGGGTCGGTCGCGTTCAGCAGCATGTCGCAGCGGTGCCGGGCGAGCAGCTCGGCCACCGCCGCCTCGTCGCTCGCGTCGACGCGCTCGGCGGTGAACCGGCCGTCGTCACCGACCGCCGCCACGGCGGACTCGGCCCGCCCCCGGTCGTAGTCGGCGACGACCATCGCCTCGAAGAACGGACGGCGGGCCGCGATCCGGGTGATCGCGGTGCCCACACCACCGGCTCCCACGAGCAGTACACGCATGACGAGAACTCCCTCTAGGTCTTGGTCAAGGAAATGGACGAGGCGGCCTCCGGCCTCGATACAAGTGCGTCGCCCGCGTAAGGTCAATGGCGTTGGCATAAGCGTACGAGGAGGTCCCATGCCCAAACCGGTGGTTCCCGAGGAGAAGCGACAGCGGCGTCGCCCCACCCGCAGCGGCACCGTGCTGTCCGAGCGCCTGATCGTCGACACCGCGCTGCGCCTGCTGCGCGAGCACGGCAGCACGGGGCTCACCGCCCGCCGGCTCGGCCTGGCACTCGACTGCGACCCGAGCACCCTGTACCGGTACTTCCGCGGTATGGACGACCTCACCCTGGCCATCGGCGACGCCCTCATCGGGCGGGCGCTGCACGGCTGGCGGCCCACCGGCGACTGGCGGTCCGACCTGCGCGAGATCGGTCTGCGCATCCACTCCGCCTACGTCGCCCACCCGCAGGCCGCGCTGGTGACCGCCAACCGCGTCACCGGCCGGGCCAACGAGCTGGCCGCCGACGAGGCCGTCCTGGACGTGCTGCGCAGGGCCGGCTTCCCGCTGCCGGACACCGTACGGATCTACCACGCCTTCGTCGACCAGACCCTGGCCTTCGCCGCCCTCGACGCCGCCTCCCTGGCCCTGCCGAGCGCCGCCCTGCGCGCCGACGAGGAGATGTGGCGCTCCACGTACGCCCGCCTGCCCGCCGCCACCCACCCGCGCATCGCCGAGGCGGCACCCCTGCTCGCCACCCGCATGGTCACCAGTGCCTACCCGACCGCGCTGGACATGCTCCTGGACAGCGCGGCGGCCCGGCTGGAGGACCTGCGCGCGGACCGGGCCGGAACCGGGGGAGCCGAGGGCACGACCGGTGCTGAGACACTGAGCCCCGCACCAATGGATGTACCGACCAACCAGGAAACCCGTGGACACCGGCGAGAGCACCGACAGCAGCACCCCACCGCACACTGAGGGCACCGACGCACCGGAGCCGTCCGGAGCCGGCCGGCGCGGACGGCGCCGCTGGGGCATGGACACCCGCCCGCTGCGCCGCCCCGCCTTCCGCCGGCTGTGGTCCTCGACCATCGTCACCGCGGTCGGCAGCCAGCTCACCGCCGTCGCCGTGCCCAAGCAGATCTACGACATCACGGGCTCCTCCGCCTGGATCGGCTACGCCAGCCTCGCCGGTCTGCTGCCGATGGTGGTGTTCGCGCTGTGGGGCGGCGCGGTCGCCGACACCATGGACCGCCGCAGACTGCTGCTGATCACCAACAGCGGCATCGCCGTCACCTCGCTGCTGTTCTGGCTGCAGGCCGCCGCCCGGCTCGACTCCGTCGTGGCGCTGATGGTGCTGCTCGCCGTGCAGCAGGCCTTCTTCGGGCTGAACTCCCCGGCCCGCAACGCCTCCATCGCCCGGCTGGTCCCGGCCGAGGAACTGCCCGCCGCCAACGCCCTCGGCTCGACCGTCATGCAGACCGGCCTGGTCGCCGGACCGCTGCTGGCCGGCGCGCTCATCCCCGTCATCGGGCTGCCCGAGCTGTACCTCATCGACGCCGTGGCCCTGTGCGCCACCGTGTGGGCGGTGCTGCGGCTGCCGCCGCTGCCGCCCCTGACGGACTCGGTCAGGCGCCGCGCGGGGGTGCGGGAGATAGCCGCCGGGTTCCGCTACATCTCCGGGCGCAAGGTGCTGCTGCTGTCCTTCCTCGCCGACATCATCGCCATGGTCTGCGGCATGCCCCGCGCCCTGTTCCCGCAGCTCGCCGCCGAGACGTACGCCTCCTACGACGAGAGCGTGGCGCTCGGCCTGCTGTTCGCGGCCATCCCCATCGGCGCCGTGATCGGCGGGCTGTTCTCCGGCGCCTTCTCCCGGGCGCGCCGGCACGGCTGGATGGTGATCGGCGCGGTCACCGCCTGGGGAGTGGCCGTCGCCGGGTTCGGACTGAGCCGCAGCCTGTGGATCGCGGTGGCGTTCCTGGCGGCCGCCGGCATCGCCGACATGGTCTCCATGGTCTTCCGCAGCGCCATCCTGCTGTCCGCCGCCACCGACGACATGCGCGGCCGGATGCAGGGCGTCTTCACGGTCGTCGTCGCGGGCGGCCCGCGCCTGGCCGACGTGCTGCACGGCACGGCCGGCTCGGCCTTCGGCCCCCGCGCGGCCGTCGTCGGCGGCGGCCTGCTGGTCGTCGCCCTGACGCTGATCCTGGCGGCGGCCGTACCGGCGCTGCGCCGCTACCGTGTCTGACCCGCTAACGGGGGCGCCGGGGCAGCTCGTACTGTTCCAGCAGCTTGCCCCGGGTCGTCTCCAGCCGGTGGGCGAGGACCTCGGCGACGGTGCGCACCAGCGACAGCCCGAGCAGCGGATCCTCCACGCACAGGGCGAGCACCGCCGAGGCGTCGAACTCGTAGGCGCGCACCGGGCTGAACGCCTCCGCGCCGAAGTCCCACTGGTACGGCGGGAACAGCCAGGACCAGCCGAGCAGGTCGCCCGCGCCCAGGCTCGCCACCTTCACCCGGCGCGTGGGCGTCACCTGCTGGTCCAGGTGTACGTCGCCGGAGCGGATGACCCAGAAGCGGTCGGCGGTGCCGCCCGTCTCGAAGATCCTGGCGTCCTCGGGGAAGGAGACCTCCCGCGCGAGTTCCATCAGGCGGTCGCGCTGCTTCTGGGGGAGGGCGGTCAGCAGTTTTATCGCTTTGGTCATGGCCAGGGGCTCCTCGCCGGCGATGGGTTCCGCGCATGTGCCTCATGCCCATTTCAGCGGCTGCGGGCGCCCCGGGCACCTCGGCGGAGGCGACGTGGTGCTCACCGCGGCGAGGGCTGTTCGGGCGAGCCGCGCTGGAAGGTGGCGTACAGCAGCCACAGCGAGGGCACCAGCACCACCGCGCCGACGCCCAGCGACGCCAGGACGGCCGTCAGGACGGAGCCGTTCGCCGCGGCCCGGGCCACCGTGGTGCTGCCGACCAGCATGGCCGGGTACTGGGCCGCGCCCCAGGCCCACAGGATCGCGGCGACCGCCAGGGCGGCGGCCCCGCGGGCCGCCACGAAGCGGCGGCGGGTCAGCAGGGCGAGACCGGTCACGCCCGCCACCGCGCTGAGGACCACCAGTGGCAGCGCCCGGTGGGTCAGCCCGTGGAACAGCTGCGGGGCGTCCGCGTGCAGCACCCCGATGCCCGCCAGCGCCACCACGCCGGCCGCCACCCCGCTGAGCACGGCGTCGCGGGCGAAGGCCGCGGCCAGCTCGGGCCGCCTCTCGCGGTCCGCGTCGGCACACAGGTACACCGCCGCCAGGTGCGCACAGGTCACCACCGCCAGCACCCCGCCCAGCAGCGAGGTCGGATTGAGCCAGCCGGTGACCACATCGCCCCGAGCGATCCCAGGCGGGACGCGCCCGGAGGCGACACCGCCCGCGACCGTGCCGAGGAAGAACGGCGTGAGCAGCGACGACAGCGCGAAGCACGCCCCGAACAACCGCTGCTGCCACAGCTCCGTACTGGCCTTGCGGAAGGCAAAGGCGGCGCCCCGCGCGATGATGCCGAGCGCCGCCAGGGTCAGCGGGATGTACAGCGTGGACATCACCGCGGCGAACACCGGGGAGAACGCCGACCACAGCATCACGACCACGAAGATCAGCCACACGTGGTTGGCCTCCCACACCGGCCCGATGCTGTGCTCGATCAGCCGGCGCCGCTCCCGCCCGCGCTCGGCCCCGCCGGCCAGCAGGTCCCACACCCCGGCGCCGAAGTCGGCCCCGCCGAACAGGGCATAGCAGGTCAGACCCACCCACATCACGGCGAGCGCCGCGTCCGCGAGCACGGCCACCTCCAAAGCTCCAAAGGGTCGTAAAGGGTCGTGGGAGGGTTCACACGACGGGATACCGTGCGACGTCCCCCTCCTGCGGGGCGCGCGGCACCGGAGTGCCCCGGGCCAGGCGGCGCAGTACGTACACGGTCGCCACGGTCATGGCGGCGTACACCACCAGCACCAGCCACAGCCCCGTCATCAGTCCCGGAGCGGGGTTGACGGCTTCCCGTACGCTCATCACGCCGTACACGATCCACGGCTGCCGGCCCAGCTCGGTCACGCTCCAGCCGCACTCCAGCGCCACCACCGCGGCCGGGCCGGCGAGAGCGGCGAGCGCCAGGAACAGACGGGGCGTGGACAGCTCGCCGCCGGCGCGGTGGCGGCGCCACCACTGCCACAGCAGCCATACGCCCATGAGCAGCAGGAAGAAGCCGGCGGCGACCATCAGGTCGAAGGCCCAGTGCACACCGGTGACCGGCGGCCGCAGAGCGGGCGGCACGCGGTCCAGGCCCTGGACGACGGTGCCGGGGGAGTAGCCGACCAGCAGGGACAGGCCGTTGGGGATCTCCAGGCCGTACTTCAGCCCGTGGTCGCCCGTGACGCCGCCGAGAGTCAGCGGGACGTGCGAGCCGGTCCGGTACACGCCCTCGGCCGCGGCGAGCTTGGCCGGCTGGTAGTCGGCCAGGAAGCGCGCCGCCCAGTCGCCCACGACGATCTGGAACGGCGTCGCGATCGCCCCCAGGGTGAACGGGATGAAGAACCCGGCCCGGTGGTAGGCGTCGCGGCGCCCGCGCAGCAGGGCCACCGCGTACACGGAGGCCGCCAGGAACGAGGCCACCATGAAGGCCGCCAGGATCATGTGCACGGTCTGCGGAGGGCTGGCCGGGTTGAGCATCGCCGCCCACGGGTCGACGTGAACGACCTTGCCGTCGCGCAGGGTGAAGCCGCGCGGCTGGTTCATCCAGGCGTTGGCGCACACCACGAAGAACGCCGACACGGTGCCCGAGATCACGATGGGGATGCCGGTGAGCAGATGGCGGCGGGGCGGCAGCCGGTCCCAGGCGTACAGATAGATGCCGAGGAAGATCGCCTCGAGGAAGAAGGCGATGCCCTCCAGGGCGAACGGCAACCCGATCACCTGGCCGAATCTGCCCATCAGCCCCGGCCACAGCAGCCCCATCTCGAAGCTGAGGATGGTCCCGGAGACGGCGCCCACCGCGAACAGCACGCCCATGGCGCGCGCCCACCGGCGGGCCAGCAGCCGGTGCGCCGGATTGCCGGTGCGGATGCCGTACCACTCGGCCAGCAGCGTCAGCGCCGGCAGCCCGACCCCGAGACAGGCCACGATGATGTGCCAGGCGAGCGAGAACCCCATCTGCGCCCGCGCCGCCGCCAGATCGCCCTCCGACACCCGGCGGGCCGCGTCCACGGCGAGCACACCCGGGCCGAAGAGCACAGTGCGCATCACGAGATGCGCCAGTACCCGGATGGAGCGGGGTGAATCGGGCTTCGCGGACAGAAGGCTCGTGGGCGAACATTCGGGGCATGAAAAAGCCCTGGCTGGACGGGGGAAGCCAGCCAGGGCCGTTCGCGACGGCGTAACGGGGGACGCCTCGGGTCGACCCCGTCGCCGCGTATGTGTGAACCGTAAACCATCTCGGTTGTTTTCACGTAATCGGGGACCGCTCACGTGATCGGATTCACTCCACCGGTCACGCGTGGTCACTCGGCGTCGCCCGCGGCCACCCTGATCGTCCCCAGCTCGGGGTCACTGGCGTCCGGAAGGTTCATCCCGGCCGCGAGGCCTGTTGTCAGATAGCTCAGCACCGCCCTTGTCAGGCGCTCGCCCGGCAGGACGGCCGGGATCCCCGGCGGGTACGGCGTGATCATCTCCGCGGCGATCCGCCCGGCGGCATCCCCCACCGGTACGTCCTCGGCGGGGCCGAAGAACGCGTCCCGCGGCAGCCGCGCCTGCTCCATGCGCAGCGCGGACGGGCCGGGTACGTCCACCCGCGGGGCGGGGGAGAGGCCCGGCGCGGCGCCGGCCAGGCTCTTCAGCGCGGCCAGCAGCTCCTGGGCCGTCTCCTGGTCGTCGCCGTGGGTGATCTGCGCGCCGATGCGGCGATGGTCCGTCAGATGCGCGTCGACGCCGCGGTGTTCACGCAGCCAGTCGGCCGCCTGGTAGCCGGTGACCCCGAGCCCGGTGACGTCGATGACGACCGGCAGGGGATCGAAGTCGTCGGCCAGGCCGGGGCCGCATAAGTCGTCGCGGTCGTTGACGTGCATCCCGTCGATCGCCTCGATCTCCGAGCGGACCTCGGCCGCCAGTTTCAGCGCGCCGCCCATGACCTCCTGCCCGCGCAGGGCCATCTGCCGGCGCCAGCCGTCCAGACCGGCGTAGATCAGCACCGACGGGCTGGTGCTGCCCAGCAGGTCCGCGCGCATCTTCAGCAGCGCGGGCGGGACGAGGTCGCCGCCCAGATGGAAGACGGACCCCTGTTCGAGGCCGCTGCCCATCTTGTGGATGCTGGTCACACAGATGTCGGCGCCCGCGTCCATCGCCCAGGACGGCAGGTCGGGGTGGAAGGGCAGGTGCGCGCCCCACGCCTCGTCCACGACCAGCGGCACCCCGCGACGGTGGCAGACCTCGGCCACCGACCGCAGGTCCGCGCAGGCCCCGTACGGGGTGGGGCTGGTGATCAGCACGCCCTTGGCGTCCGGGTGGGCGTCGAAGGCCCGCTCGAACTCCGTGGCCGACGGCGGATGGGCGATATGCCGCTCGGCGTCCCAGCGGGGCTCGACCCAGACGGGTTCGATGCCGGACAGGATCAGGCCGGAGGCGACCGACTTGTGGGCGTCCCGGCCGATCAGCAGCTTCTCGTGCGGGCCCGCGACGGCCAGCATCGCCGCCTTCACGGACAGGGAGCTGCCACAGGTGGTGAAGAACGTGTGCCGGGCGTGGACGGCGTCCGCCATCAGCTCCTCGGCGCGCTCCAGCACCCGGCCCCGGGTGAGCCGGTCGTCCAGGCCGCCCGAGGCCAGTACGTCTCCCAGGAAGACCGTGTCCCCCAGCACCTCGCGCACCTCGGGATCGGCGCCGCGGGCCTGCTTGTGCCCGGGAGGCGTGAAGGACAGCCTGCCCACGCGGCGGTAGTCGACAAGCGCTTCCAGAACCGGTGCTCGGGTGTGGTCCACAGACATGGAGGCGCGGGTACCCCGGACGCCGGCCGGTACGCGCCGCACCACCGCGGCCCGCGGGCGCCGCTCAGCCCCGTCCGGCGTGCCTGCCCGGGGTGAGGATCTCGTCCAGCACCCGCAGCACGGCCTCGTACGTCATGACCCGCACGGCCGCCTCGCGCGCGGCGTCCGGATCGGTCGCCCCGAGGGTGTCGCGGCGGTCCCGCCATCGGTGCTCCTCCTCCACCGCGCAGGCCCTGGCGCGCTGGATGCGCCGCAACAGCTCGTCTGAGTCCACGACTTCGGTCATGCCCTTCCCCTACCCGCTCGGGCGCACGGTGATGACCGTCCCATGCACCGCCGATGTGGAGGTTTGGCGGGGCGTGCGGCGGCCAGTCGGACAAGGAGGGCCTGCGACGCCGTACAAGTGCGGGTCTCCCGCCGGGTCCGGCTTCCTTGCCTCACCGTCCAGGGACTTCACCAGCCAGGGACTTCATCATCCAGGAGCGAGGAGAATGTGCGAGAGGCACAGGACCACCCCCGTCGTCGAGGTGCCGTGCGCCGAGGACGGCTCCGGGCAGCCCCGGCCGTGCCAACCGGCCGACGCCCGCCGGGCGGTGGAACGCGCGATCGACGAATGCTGCCGTGCGCGCCGCACCCCGTGCGACGCGCACGCCGTCTCCGACGCCCAGCTCGTCGCCTCGGAGCTCACCACCAACGCGATCCTGCACGGCGGCGGCGTGACCGGCTTCCACGTCGACGTCGTCGGGCGCGGTGTGCGGGTCTGTGTGAGCGACCGCAGTGACCGGCTGCCGGTGGTCCGGCCGCCGGTGGACCGCAAGGGCCGGCGCCGGGTCGGCGGGCGGGGCTGGCCGATCGTGTGCCGGCTGGCCCGTGACGTCCAGGTCTGCGACCTGCCCTCCGGCGGCAAGTGCATCAGCGCCGTGGTGCCGCTGCCTTGAACTGTTCCGCCCCTGCGCCGCAGGCGGCCTGCCCTCTCACGTTGCGCGGTGCAAAGAATTACGGGAAGCGGAGTTTGTCCCCCGCACCGCCGGGCAGACGGAATCTCGTGCTTCGGACCGGAGGCGCGTCAGCGGGAGCGACACTGCTGCTCCGGTAGGCCCTCCGGGTGAACCGGGCAGCATCACGCCTTCCGCGGTAAGTCCCTGGAACCCCCATGTTCAGGAGCGATTCCGCATGCTCATCGACAGGTCGACAAGCCGTGCCGACACCCCCGAGGACCAGGCCGCTCCCGTCCGGCGGCCGCACGACGACGCCCCCGACACCGCCGCCCTCTTCAGGCGCCTGGCCGCTCTGGAGGACGGGCCGGACCGGGAGGCCGTCCGCGACGAACTCGTGACCGCGTGGCTGCCCATGGCCCACCGCATCGCCGGCCGCTTCCGCGACCGCGGCGAGTCGATCGAGGACCTGCGGCAGGTGGCGGCGCTGGGCCTGGTCAAGGCCATCGACCGGTTCGACCCGGACCGCGGGGCCTTCGAGAGCTACGCCGTGCCGACCATCACCGGCGAGGTCAAGCGGCACTTCCGGGACCGGATGTGGGCGCTCCGGGTGCCGCGCCGGGTGCAGGAACTGCGCAACAAGGTGCGCGTGGCACGCCGTGAGCTCACCCAGAACCCCGGAAGCGCCGAGCCCTCGGTCGCCGCCGTCGCCGCGCACACCGGACTGACCGAGGACGAGGTCAACACCGGGATGGAGGCCCTCGACAGCTTCAGCACCCTGTCCCTGGACGCCGAGATGTCCACCGGCGGCGACGGGTACAGCCTCGTGGACACCCTCGGCGCCGCGGACTCCTCGTACGACGTCGTGGTCGACCGGGAGTCCGCCAAGGAGGGGCTGCGCAGGCTTCCCGAACGCGAACGCGCCATTCTCTACATGCGCTTCTTTGAGGACATGACACAAAGCCGCATCGCGGACCGGCTCGGCATCTCCCAGATGCACGTCTCCCGGCTCATCAGCCGCAGCTGCGCCCGCGTACGCAACGAGGTGCTGGCCGAGCGGGCCAACCGCCGTGGAGGCGGACCGCGACCGGCGGCCGTCTGACGACCCAGGAGAGTGACACCGAGTGCTGATGCCCAACCCCGGGTTCCTGCGTAAGCTCCTTGCCGACCACGAGGCGGCGCCGGCCGAGAGTGCGCGGGCGCGGGACCTGGCGTACACGCTGTGCGTGTCGACCGGGACCCGCGACGTGAACCGCGCCCTGCGGACGGCCCACCACATGCTCGTGGCCCCGGGACCGCCCCGCTGACGGTCTGACGGACGCCCACCGGCACGAGCTGCCCGTACGCGCACCAGGCGCGTACGGGCAGCTCGTGTGTGGGTCGGGCGCCCGGGGCATCCGCATGGCCGGGAGGCGGAGACGGACACGAGTGCCATGGACCGCCCGGACGGGGACACGGGTCCGGCGGGCCGCGAAGAGCTCGGTTACCGAGGGGGCCGTGCGGACAGGACCGACCGCACGGGGTGTGATCGACTTGCTGGTCGGCGTGCCGGCGCTGCGGAGCGCCTTCGGCGACGGTACGCGGCAGGCGGATCTCAGCGGCGCGCCCGCCACGCTCGGGGGCGAGCCGTTCGGCGCCCGGCTGCCGGCACTGGTCGCGGCCGGCTTCCTGCTGTTCGGCCCGTTCTCCTTCGCCCCGGCCTGCCGGCCCCGCGTCTGAGCTCGCCCGCGCGGGGAACACGGAGCGGATGAACGAAGACGAGCTTCCGCCCGACGGCAGGGCCGTGGAGGTGTACCTCGATCTGCTCCGCGTCCGGATGCCCGAGGAGGACTACGAGCTGTTGCTGGGCGTCGTCGATCCCGTTCTGCGGGCGATCGAGGAACAGGGCGTGCCCTCCGCGGACTTCCCGCTGGAGGGCGCCCACGCGCAGGGCCTGCCCCAGGAGATACGCGACGAGGCCGCCCTGGTCATCGCCACCGCGGTCACCGGCCGGCTGGACAACGAGCTGGTCGTCCTCGACATCGAGGAGACCGGCCCGGTCCGGGTGGTCACCGACGCCGCGACCGCCGCCGACCCGGTACGCCTCACCGAGATCGCCGACTACATCCGTGACCGCCACCGGGAGACCGAGGAACTGCGCGGAATCGCCGAAGCCAGTGACATGCCCACCGACTTCTGACCACACCACTGTGCACCCGAACCGGCCCGAACCGGCCCGGCACGCGCCCCGGTCCCGTCTGCCTCCCGGCCGGCCCTCTTCCCATGACGCTGCCCGCTTCGGCCCGGCGGGTACGCGGTCGGCCGGCCCGGCATGCCGCCCTGGACCGGTCCGGCGGGTGCCCCGGTCCGGTCTGTGTTCCGGTCGGTTCCTTTCCCGCGATGCCGCTCGCTTCGGCCCGATGGCACGGGGCATGGCCGGCCCGGCGTGCGGCCAGGGCCGGCGGTGCGCGTCACCGCGCGGGTTCCGGCGCCGAAACCGCCGAGTGGGCGGGCCACGCGCCCACGACCGCCTCGTACGGGTGCCGCAGACGCCCTGGCATCCGGTCGGGCGCGCCCGTACCGACGGGCCCGGGCGCCCCTCCGGCTCCAGCCGGCCCGAGCCGGCACGGTACGCGCCCCGTCCGGCCCGGCATGCGGCCGGTGCGGGTCACCGCTCGGGTTTCGGCACCGGAACGCCCAGTGGGCGGGCCAGGCCGACCACCGCCTCGTCCAGGCGTTGCAGATGCCGTAGCACCCGGTCGGTGACGCGGCCGTACCGGGGGATGCCGGGGGTCCCCTCCGAGTCCAGCAGGAGGGCGATGCTCGGGCCTCGTTCGACCTCGGTGGTGGCGTGCTCGTCGGTCAGGTGGGCGCTGATCGTCGCGATGTTGCGGGTGATCCGGGCGCAGGCCTGGCGCAGCCGGGGATCCGCGGCGATCGACGGGTGGGCGGGCAGCAGTTCGGCGGTCGCCGCCAGCGACCTGGCGTGATAGGCACAGGTCTCCAGAAGCGCCACCACGTACTGGACGGTGTTGCGCCGCGACCGCATCGGCGTGATCGGATGCGTCAGCGGCTGGGTGGCCCCCCGCAGATCACCCAGCGCCTTGTCCAGGTCGCGCGCCCGGTCGAGCAGATCGGCCGCCGGCCCGCCGCTGAGCTGCTCGACGGCGGCGCCGGCGACCTCGGCCAGCCGCTCCAGCACCGTGACGAGCAGTTCGTCCGTACGGCGGTCGGTGTGCACCGGCAGCACCAGCGCCGCCGCGATGATCCCGCAGGCCGCCCCGAGCGCCGTCTCCTGCACGCGCAGCACCAGCGCCGCCGCGCTGTACGTGTGCATCAGCGTGTACAGCAGCGCCAGCGCCGCGGTGACGAAGAAGGACATCAGCGTGTACGACAGCGGGGCCGTGTAGAACATCAGGAAGACGAACACCAGCACAAGGCCCAGCGCCGGCCACGTGTGCGGCCCGACCAGCCCCGCCAGCACGATGCCGGCCACCACGCCGAGCACGGTGCCCAGCAGGCGGCGGTAGCCCTTGACCAGGATCTCGCCCGTGGAGGAGGTGTTGATGAAGACGATCCAGCAGGTCAGCACCGCCCAGTACCAGCGCTGGCTGGAGAGGAACTCGCCGCCGACGATGGCCAGCGCCGAACCCACCGAGACCTGCACGGCCGCGCGCGTGGTGGGCCGCTCCAGCCCGGTCGGGGCCTGCTCCTCCCGCTCGGCCGCCTCGGCGCCCTCGATGGCGGCGTTCTCGGCGTCCAGCTCCTCGCGGGAGCGGACCGTCGCGGGCGTGTCGTCGGACTCGTCCTGCGGCTCGTCCAGTGCGATCCTCAGGCCCAGCACCGCGCGGGCGGTCTCACCGATACCGCGGAAGACATCTTGCACGGCGGGCGAGGCGGGCGGCAGGTTCTCCTCGTCGCGGTAGCCCAGGAGCCGGTTGCGCACATGGGACACGGCGGTCCCGCCGCCCTCCCCGACGGGCCGCAGGACGAGCAGCGCCAGCGCCCGCAGGTCGCGGCGCAGCGTCTCGGTCGCATCCCCCCGCACCGGCAGCCGGCCGCCCGAGGGGACGGGCGCGCCGGGCAGGTGGAGGGTGAGCGTGTTCGCCCGTTCGGCGCTGCGGGCGTTCAGCACGAGCAGCCCCAGCCGCTCGGCGGCGAGCTCGGCGTCCGCGATCCGGCGCTGCACCAGCCGGGCCACGGCCTCGTCGGAGGTGCCCTCCTCCAGCCGGGACTGGATCATCATGGCCGTCTCGTGCAGCCGGGCCGTGCCCTCGCGCACCGCCTCCAGGACCTTCTCCACCTCGTCCGGGCCGGCGTCCAGCAGCTCCAGCTGGGCGTCCACCAGCTGGGCCAGACGCGCCCGGAACGCCTCGCGCAGCCGCTGCAGAACGCCCGCCGGCGTCTCGTACACGATCACGAACCGGACCAGCGCGCTGCAGGCGAACGCGATCGCGACGACGCCGTACAGCCCGGGCAGGGCCGGCGCCGTGGCACCGACGAACAGCGACATGAAGTAGACCTGGAAGCCGATCAGCCCCAGCGCGTTGCCCCGGTCACCGAACCGGCGGCTGTAGACGGCGCAGAAGATCAGGACGACGAAAAAGATGTCCCCGGCCACGACGTACGGGTTGAGCAGCGCGCCCAGCGACAGGGACACCAGCGCCACCGGAAGGCCGAGGGCGAGCGTGACGGCCTGTCGCCGGCGCTGCTTCTCGCGGATGGCGAAGGTGGCCGCCATCGACGAGATCGCCCCGGCCACCAGGTGGGTCACGGGCACGCCGAGCACGCCGAGCACGGCCAGTGTCAGTGCGAGCGAACCCGCCGTCCGCGACCCCGCGGCCAGCCTCAGCAGGCCGGGATCGGACGCCGCGATCCGATCCCGCAGCCGCGCCCGGGCCGGCACCTGTGCTGCTCCCACGCCGCCGTACACTCCCGTTCCGCGTCATGATCCGCTCGCCCAGCATGGCACGCCGCGGCCGGACCGCCCCTTCACGGCCCGGCCGTCCCCGGCGGGGCGGGTCCCGCACGCTGGGTCCCGCGTGGTGTCACAGCTGACCGGAGTGCTCCCGCGCGACGTACTCCCGCACCTGGTCGGGCGTCATATACCTGTCGATGTACTCGAAGTCCTTCAGCTTGGCGGGCCTGCGGGCCTGGAATCCGATGCGGACGAAGTCGTCCCCGGCGACCGCGTTGAGCAGCCAGTTCGTCGCGACCCTGGTCTTGGCGACGTTGGTGCGCAGCGCCCCCAGGTGGTAGCCGCGGGCCACCGCCTGGGCGGGCATCCCGTGCAGCTCCAGGCCCAGTGGCCTGGCCACCGCGTCCTTGCCGCCGAGGTCGACGACGAGCCCCAGGTCCTTGTGCACGTACGGCCGCATGGTCTGGTTGCGCAGGGTCGCGATGAGGTTCTCGGCAACCCGCTTGCCCTGCCGCGTGGCGTGCTGCGCGGTCGGCGGGCAGACGGCTCCGTCGCCCTTGGCCAGGTCCGGCACGGCCGCGGAGTCGCCGACCGCGAACACCCCGTCGTAGCCGGGCAGGCACATCTCGGCGGTCACCGCCAGGCGCCCCTTGACCGTGTCCGCGCCGAGCGTGGCGATCAGCGGGCTCGCCACCACGCCCGCGGTCCAGATCAGCGTGCGGGTGGGCACCACCCGGCCGTCGGTGAAGGTGACCTCCTCCGGGCCGGCCTTGGCGATGGACACCCCCAGGGAGATCTCGATGCCCCGGCGGCGCAGGTCCTCCTGGGCGCTGCGGCCCAGCTTCTCGCCCAGCTCCGGCATCAGCCTGGGCGCGATGTCGATCAGATGCCACTTGATCAGCGACGGGTCCAGCCTGGGATAGCGCTGGACGGCGGCGTGCGTCAGACGCTGCAGGCAGGCGGCGGTCTCGGTGCCGGCGTACCCGCCGCCGACCACCACGAACTGCAGCCGTGAGGCGCGCTCCGCCGGATCGTCGCTGGCGTCGGCCAGGTCCAGCTGGGAGATGACGTGGTCGCGGATGTAGGCGGCCTCGGCGAGCGTCTTCATGCCGAAGGCGTGGTCCGTCAGGCCCGGGATGTCGAACGTCCGGGTGACACTGCCGGGAGCCAGCACGATGTAGTCGTACGGCTCGTCGACGACACGGTCGGTGATGGTGCGGATGACGCAGACCTTGGACCTCAGGTCCACGCCGATGGCCCCGCCCGGAATGATCCGGGTACGGTACTTCGTGCTGCGGCGCAGGGAGAGGGCGACCGACTGGGATGTCAGCACCCCCGAGGCGACCTGGGGCAGCAGCGGCAGATAGAGCTGGTAGGCGAACGGCGTCACCAGAGTGATGTCGGCCTCGCCGGGGGCGAGCCTGCGCTCCAGACGGCGGACGCACTCCACACCGGCGAAACCTGCGCCGACCACCAGGATCCTGGGTCGTGTCACGGTGTTCACCCCTTCTGCGGCTCCGGGCGGTCTGTCTGGACGTCATGCGACTGCCCCGGATCGCTGCCTTCGCACCTCCGGTCCCGCCGGGCCGCCGGTCGCCGTCCGGCACGGTCGTCCTCCACGGGTTCCCGGGATCGGGCACGGTATCGCGCACACGGTGCCCCGGACCTCTCCCGGCGGATCAGGGGCGTGGACGGGACGTGACCTCGGACGAGGGCCGTGCGGCGGGCAGTTCGGCCGTGCCGGTGATGTGCGACAGCAGCAGGCACACGTCGTCGTCGCGTTCGGAGTCGCTCAGCAGGGGGTCCAGGATGCGGTCGGCCGAGCCCTCCAGGTCGGTGTCCAGCTCCGCGGAGCCGAAGGAGCCGAGCGCCGCCGCGAGTCGCTGGATGCCCGGATCGATGCCCCGCTCCCGCCGCTCCACCAGGCCGTCGGTGTAGAGCGCCAGCGTCGAGCCGGGGGCCAGACGGACGGTGTGGTCGCCGATCTCCTGGCGCAGCGGGATGCCGAGCATGGCGCCGGGCTTGGCGTCCAGGATCCGCACCTCGCCGTCCGGCAGGCGCAGCACGGGCGGCGGATGCCCCGCCGAGGCCCAGGTGAGCGTGGGGTCGCCGGGGCGGAAGCGGGCGATGACCGCGGTGGCGTACAGGTCGGGCTGCAGATGGTGCAGGAACATGTGCAGCCGGGTCAGCAGCCGGCCGGGGCTGCCGCCGTCGACCGCGTAGGCGCGCAGCGCGGTGCGCAGCTGGCTCATCATCACGGCCGCGTGCAGTCCGTGCCCGGTGACGTCGCCGATGACGGTGATCAGACTGCCGTCGGGCTGCCGGAAGGCGTCGTACCAGTCCCCGCCGATGTTCATTCCGCGGGTGGCCGGCAGATAGCGCGCGGCCAGGGCCAGGCCCGGCGTGGTGGGCAGGTCGGTGAGCAGCGCGCGCTGCAGCGTCTCGGCGATGTCGCGGTTGTGCTCGAAGCGGAGCGCGTTGTCGAGGGCGATGCTGGCCCGGCGGGTCAGCTCGATCAGCATCACGGCGTCGTCCGGGTCCCAGCGCTCCCCGGGCGGCGACAGCGTCAGCACACCCAGCGGCGCCCGCCGGGTGGTCAGCGGGACGCACAACAGCGGCCGCTTCGGGTTCAGCGCGGACGGCGGCTGGTCGTCGACGCCCGGCAGACGGCCGGGGTGGTCGGCCGCGTACTGCGGGCGCCCGGTACGGGCCGCGAACACGGCGGCCGCCGCATGGGGCGCGGACCCGTGCCGCTCGTCCTCCTGGTCGAACAGCCATACGTCGACGCTGTCGGCGTACCGGGGCACCAGCAGGTCCGGCAGCCGGCGCACGATCTCCTCGTGGTTGAGCGAGGCGTTCAGCACGGCGCTGGCGTCCGCGAGGAACGTCAGCCTGCGCCGGGCGTCCTCCGCCTCGGTGCGGGCCTTGCGTTCGGCGGCGAACGCCTCGCGCTGGGCCCGCCCGGCCGCGTCCAGCTCGGCGTGCAGCACCAGGACGCCCTGGTTGGTCTGGTGCAGCTCCTCCCGGTGGAAGGCGACCAGCTCCTCCTGCTCGGCGAGCTTCTCCAGCGTCAGCGCGGTGTCCTCGTCGGCGCCCAGCAGCGCCTCGGCCAGGACGGCAGGGTCGTCCGGTACGTCGCCGTCCGGCACCTGTCCGGTCTCGGGGCAGGGGACGGAGGTCCGCCACGGCGGTTCCCCGGCGGCGCTCGCCTCCCGGTCCGGGGTCAGCGTGAGGTGCAGGAGTCCCCCGTCGGCTCCGGGTGACGGGCCCTGGAGGGTGAGCCGCCAGGTGCCGCCCTTGGTCAGGCACTGACGCAGCCGGGCGCTGAGGTCCGTGGCCAGCCGGGTGCGGTCGAGCGCGGGCACACCGCAGGCGGTGGCCAGGCGGGCGACGGCGATACGGGCCCGCGCCGCGTCGGTGACGGTACTGACCTGCCACGTACGTGTCATGGGCGCCCCACCGGGGTGGGGGTCAGTACGGCCACGGTGGTGTCGTCCCGGACCGGGCGGGCGGGGCTGCTGGTGTCCCGGACGGTCACGGCGGCCGTCACCGCCGGGTCGGCGGTGTGCGCATCCGGATCGGACGGCGGAATCCAGCGGCTCGGCAGTCCGTCGCTGTGCAGGATCAGCAGGCTGTCGGCGGTCCAGTCCGCCTGCGTCTCGGGCAGCGTCGTGGGCTGGTGCGCGCCGACGATGCCCGGCCGGGACAGCAGATGACGCCAGGTGCCGCCCTCGCGCAGCCGGGCCCCGACGTTGCCGACGCCGCAGAAGCGCAGCCGTCCGGCAGCCAGGTCGAGCTGGGCCAGGGCGACGGCCGCGCCCCGGGTGCCGCGCAGCGCCTCGTCGAGCCGGCGGAGCAGCTCCGACGGGGGCAGGTGGGCGGCGCCGCGCAGTGTCCCGACCGCCGCGGAGGATGCGTGGGAGGCCTGGGGGCCATGACCCAGACCGTCGGCCAGCATCAGGGTGAGCCGGTCCCCGGCCCGCACCCACGTCCAGGCGTCACCCGAGTGGTCCGCGGCCCCGAAGGGAATGTTGATGCCGCCCGCCCGCACCGGGGCCACCGGCTCCCGGACCACGGCCCCGGCACGCCGGCCGGCGGCGCCGATCCGGGCCAGCGCCACCGTGCCCCGGCCGGGCGCGCTGTGCAGGTGGAAGTCGTCGGCGACCCGTCGGCAGGTGCCGAGGCCGGCACCGAGCGACCGGGTCGTGGAGAAGCCGTCGCGCAGCGCGGCGGCGACATCGGTGATGCCCGGCCCGTGGTCGACCGCCGCCACCTGCACCACCGGCGCATGCTCCCCGCCTTCCCGCGGCGCGGGCGGCGGGACGACGTCGATGAGGACCTGGCCGCCCTCGGCGTGCTTGAGCAGATTGGTGGCGAGTTCGGTCGCCACCAGGGCGGCGGCAGCGGTACGCGGCTGGTCCAGGCCGGCCAGCGCGGCCGCGCCCTCCGCGGCGACCCGGGCGTCGCGCACCCGGGTCGAGTCGCGCACCGGTACGTCCCACACGCGGGGCATCAGTTCACCTCCCGCGGGTGCGGGGGCCGTGAGGCCCAGGATGTCACGATGACGGTGGTGCCGACGCCGGGGGCGCTGTCGATGGCGAACTCGTGCACCAGACGCCGGGTGCCGCCCAGGCCCATGCCCAGCCCGTCGCCGGAGGTGTAGCCGTCGCTCAGCGCCCGCTCCAGGTCCGCGATGCCCGGCCCCTCGTCGCGGAAGGTCAGCCGCAGTCCGTGCACCCGCCCGCTGACCACGTGCGCCGCCTCCATCTGCCCGCCCCCGCCGTGCACCAGGGTGTTGCGGGCCAGCTCGCTGGCCGCGGTGACCAGCTTCGTCTGGTCCACCAGGCCGAAGCCGAGCCGGCCGGCCGCCTGCCGCACGTGCTGGCGCACCCACACCAGGTCCATGTCCGAGCGGATCGGCAAGCAGGCCTGAACGCCCGCCGCGGTGTCCATCACGGGCTCCCCGGGCGGGTGCCGCCGGGACGGAGCACCGGGTCCGTCTCACCGAGCAGCCGCAGGGCGTCCTCGGTGGTCAGCGCCGTACGCAGCCCGGGCAGCGTCAGACCCAGCTCCACCATGGTGATCGCCACCGCGGGCCGCATCCCGGCCATCACCGTCTCCGCGGCCAGTAGCCTCGCCTTGGCCGCGATCTCGGCCAGGATCCGGCCGAGGAAGGAGTCGACGATCTCCACGCCGGAGACGTTGATCACCACACCGGTGGCCCGGTTGCCGGCGATGGCCTCACCGAGGTCCTGCAGGAGCTGTTCGGCCATGCTGTCGTACAGGTCTCCCTGGAGGGTGACCAGGAGCACGTCACCGAGCCGGAGCACCGGCACGTGTCCCGCGGCGGGCCGGGAGAAGCCGGCGGTCACCGCTCACCCATTCCGCCGGCCGACGGGGTGACGATGTCCGAGCCCAGCTTGCGCAGGGCGTGGGCCAGGGCGTCGGCGAGGGTCGCGCGGGTGACCACCGTGCCCAGGTCCAGGCCCAGGTGGACGATGGTCTGCGCGATGGCCGGACGGATGCCGGAGACCACGCACTCCGCGCCCATCAGCCGGGCGGCGGCGACCGTCTTCATCAGGTGCTGGGCCACCAGCGAGTCGACCGTCGGCACCCCGGTGATGTCCAGGATCGCGTAGCGCGCCTGCTGCTCGACGACCGCCTCCAGCAGGGTCTCCATCACGACCTGGCTGCGGGCGCTGTCCAGCATTCCGATCAGCGGTACGGCCACGATGCCGTCCCACAGCTTGATCACGGGCGTGGCGACCTCCAGCAGCTGCAGCCGCTGCCGGTCGATGAGGGCCTGGCCCTCGTCGAGCGCGGTCTCCAGCACCAGCACCCGCAGGGTGCCCATCAGCACCGTCAGGAGGTTGCTGCTCTCCCGCAGGAGGTCCGCCGGGGCGTCCGGGAGATCGGCGAGGAGCAGGTCCAGCACCGGGGGACGCAGGGCGTCCACGTCGTTCGACACCTGCGAGGGGGTCAGGCCCGTACGGGTGCGCGCGGCCCCCATCCGGGCCAGCTGCTCGCGCACCACCAGGAACCCGCCGGCCTCCGGGTCCGCCGCCCGGCCCGAGACGGCCACCTGGGCCAGGGCGTCGACCACGGCCCGGCCCGCCTCCACCGCTTCGTCCCGGGAGACGGTGAACACGGCCCGGAAGAGGGTCTCGTCGGCCCAGCGCTGGGCGATCTGCTCCCGGCGGCGGTGCAGGAAGTCCCCGACCTCCCGCGCCGGCGAACCCTGCTGTCCTACCGCTTCTTGCTCCGGCACCCTGTTCAACTCCTCCGTCGCGTTCCCGCCGCCGGCCTGCCGCAGGCCGGGAAACGGCGGTATGACCCTTGCCGGGCGACCACTGTAGCTGTGGACATACGTCGTACGACACCGCGTCCGCGGGCTCCGGGCCCATCAGGGAGCGGCGGCCGGACAGGGGTGTGTACCCCGGCCGGCGGCAGCCGCCGGGGCACGGCCACCGAGTGCACGCCCGGCGGTCACGAGTGTGTTCACGATGTCGTCGGTACCGGTTGGTCCCGCCCGCTGCCCGCAGGCGGTGGGTCTCGTACGACGGCCGGCCGGACGGCGTCCGTACCGCCCGACGGCCGGGCTTCGGCCCGCGCCGCTCAGCCCTGCCGCTCCTCGTTCTCCTCCGGCTGCCGGTCCACCAGGGCGAGTGCGTCGTCGGCGGTCCTGGAGACCGGGACCGTGATGCTGACGCCCGTGAGGTCGAGGATCCGGCGCACGGCCGGGGTGGGGGCGATGATGTGCACGCTGCCCGGCCGGTCGCGGACCTCCTGGTACACGCGCAGGATGATGTTCATACCGGAGGAGTCCATGAAGGGCACGCCGGACAGATCGAGCAGGAAGTGCCGCCGGCCGTGGTGGAGCTGGTTGGCCAGATGGGCCTGCAGCTCGGTCGCGGTGTCGACGTCCAGGTAGCCCTCGACCGTGAGCAGGGCGACGTCCTCCCGGACCAGGGTGACCTCGACGGACAGCGGGTTCTGGGCAATGGGCACAAGTACCTCCAACGAGAGCCGACGGCGAGTGCTGGTTACCCCCGCCGGCGACTTCGACGCACACCGGTTCCGTGACCGGACTCCCGCAGCCGCCGCCGGTGGTGACCGCACCGCGCCCCGCGCCTACCCCCCGAACCGAAGGCTCATGCGTGCCCGGAGGATTCCTACGGCAGCGGCGTGCCCCCGGTGGCGTTGAGCACCTCGGCCGTGATGAAGCTCGCCCGCTGCGAGGCGAGGAAGACGTAGGCCGGCGCCATCTCGGCCGGCTGGGCGGGCCGCCCGAGCGGCGCCTGCTTGCCGAACTCCCTGGTGTCCGGCAGCGTCGCGGGGATCAGCGGTGTCCACACCGGCCCCGGAGCGACGGCGTTGACGCGGATCCCGTCCGACGCCACCATCCGCGCCAGCCCCTGGGTGAACGTGACGATCCCGCCCTTGGTCATGGCGTAGTCCAGCAGGTGCGGACTCGGCTTGTACGCCTGCACGGACGTGGTGTTGATGATCGAGGCCCCGGGGCTCATGTGCGGCAGGGACATCCTGCACAGCCAGAACATGCCGTACAGGTTGGTGCGCACCACCCGGTCGAACTGCTCGGTGGAGACGGCGCCGATGCCGTCCGGCTGGGACATCTGGTACGCCGCGTTGTTGACCAGCACGTCGACGCGGCCGAACTCCGCCACCGTACGGTCCACCAGCTCCCGGCACTGCCGCTCCTCACGGATGTCGCAGGCGACCGGTACCGCCGTGCGTCCGGCCTCCTCGACCAGCCGGGCGGTCTCCCGTGCCTCCTTCTCCTCCTCCGGCAGATGGGTGAGGACCACGTCGGCGCCCTCGCGGGCGAAGGCGATCGCCACGGCCCGGCCGATGCCCGAGTCGCCGCCGGTCAGCAGGGTCTTGCGGTCGGTGAGCAGACCGCTGCCCCGGTACGACTCCTCCCCGTGGTCCGGCGGCGGGTCCATCGGCCCGGTCCAGCCGGGGTGCTCCTGGTCCTGCTGCGGGAACTCCGGCCGGGGATGCCGGGTCGTCGGGTCCTGCGGGCGGTCGTCGGCCATGGCTGCACCTCCGTGGGGTACGCCCGTGAACGGCGGGCGTACGTCGCCGCGTCCAAGTGCCCCGGAACGCACGACACACACCGGCGAAACGGGCACCACCACCGGACCCGGCGCGCACCCGGACCACCCGCCGTGATTTTTCCGCCGCGACGGCACCCGGTCACAGCGGCGCGGCCCGGCGGAGCCGGACCGGTCCCCGCCGGACGGGCGCCAGGCGGTCAGGGGCGCCGGCCCCGGACGGGACTACCCGACCCGGATGCCCACGATGCAGGTGTCGTCGTCCGTGTCCGACCTGCTGTAGGTCAGCAGGCGGTCCAGTTGCTGGTCGAGGGTCCTGGGCGCGCTGCCGGCCGTGGCCAGCAGGTGGGTCAGCGACTCCTCCACGGTGCGGTCCCGGCGCTCGATCAGGCCGTCGGTGTACATCAGCAGCGTGTCCTCCGGCGCGAACTGCACCTCGGCCTCCTCGTAGGAGGCCTCCGCCACGGCACCCAGCAGCATGCCCTTGACCAGCGGCAGCGCCGCCGCCCGACGGCCGCGGACCACCACGGGCGGCAGGTGACCGGCCCGCGCCCAGCGCAGCATGCGCCGCCGGGGGTCGTACAGCGCGCAGACCGCGGTCGCGGTGACGGCACCGGTCAGGTGGTGCGCCACGATGTTCAGCCACGACAGCAGCTGGCCCGGCCCGGCCCCGGTCACGGCGAGCCCCCGCAGCGCGTTGCGCAGCACCACCATGCTGGTCGCGGCCTCGATGCCGTGGCCGGCCACGTCGCCCACGCACAGCAGCACCAGCCCGGAGGGCAGCACCACGGCGTCGTACCAGTCGCCGCCCACCAGCTGTTCGGTCTCCGCCGGCCGGTAGCGCACGGCGACCTCCAGGCCCGGCGCCCGCAGCGGCGCCTGGGTCGGCGGCATGATGGCGTGCTGCAGTTGCAGGGTCAGCCGGTTGCGTTCGGTCGCCTGCTGCTCGGTGTGCGCCAGCCGGTCCCGGGTGGCGGCGAGCGCCACCTCCGTCCAGTGCTGGGCGGAGATGTCCTGGTAGGCCCCGCGGACGACGAACAGGCGGCCGTCGGTGTCCAGCACCGGCTCGGCGACCACCCGGATGTGCCGGGTCACCCCGTCGGGCCGCTGCAGCCGGAAGGCGGCCGAGGCCGGCCGGCGGTGGTGCAGCAGGGTGCGCAGGAACCGGCCGATGGTCACGGCGTCGTCCGGGTGCGCGTGCGCCTGCAGCTCCTCCAGCGGCACCGGGCTGCCCGACGGGGCGCGGCCGTAGAGGCTGAACAGCTCGTCGTTCCAGGTGATCTCACCCGTCAGCAGGTTCTCCTCGAACCCGCCGATCCGGCCCAGCCGCTGAGCGTGCTGCAGCAGGCTGGCCAGCCGTGCCGTCTCGTCCTCGATGCGCCAGATCAGCAGCACGCTGTTGCCGTGTCGGCTGATGCTGATGTCCGCGACCGCCGACAGCGACACCTGGTCCACCAGCGCGGTCAGCTGCATGCGGTGCGCCCGGAACGGCTCACCGGTGGCGTACACCCGCTCCACCCGCTGGAACAGCTCGCTCTTCCCGGCGGACATCGGGTAGGCCTCCAGCAGCAGCGCGCCGCTGACCACCGCGCGCGGCCGGCCGGCCGGGTCGAGGAAGCGGCTGTTGACGTGCTGGATGCGGAAGTCCACCAGCTGCCCGGAGCCGTCGATGCACGGCACGAGCACCAGCGCCGGGTCGTGCAGCCCGTCGGCCAGGTCCATCAGCTCGGCGGCGTCCGGCAGCACCCGCGGCTCCTGGCCCGGGGCCTGGAGCCGCGTGTACGTCTCCAGCGTGTGCGCGCACAGCTCGGCCAGGGCCTCCACCTGGCGCACGACCTGCGGCGGCTGCGGCTGAAGCGGCCCCGGCCAGGCGATCTCCAGCACCCCGTGGATACGGCCCCCGGTGCCGGCGGGTACCGCCACCCGGCCGCCGTCCGGGTACACGTGCCGGCCGATGGTGGGCAGGCCGGTCCCCGCGAGCGAGGCGAACCACTGCCCCGTGCGCTCGGTGAGCCCCCGGCGGGCCACCGTGGCCACCTCCGGCGGCACATACCGCCAGCGGGTGGCCTCGGCCGGGGAGAAACCGGCGCTGCCGGCCAGGGTGAGCGAGCCGTCGGCGTCCGCCGCCCAGACCGCCACCGCCACCGCGCCGAGCGGGTGCAGCGCGTGCTGCAGCAGGGAGTCGGCGACGGCCTGGGTGTCGTCCGCGGCCAGCGCCCCGCTCTCCGCGGTGCGCAGCCGCACGGCCGAGTCGCGCTCGGCGGCCCCCGCCGCGGCGGCCAGGAAGGCGTCGGTGACCTCGGCCATCCGGTCGCGGGCGGCCTGGTTGATGACCTCCACCGCGAACTCCAGCGGTGTCACCCCGGCCTGCTCGGTCAGCTCCGCGAGCTGCCGGGCGGCCTGCGCCGGACCGCAGCCCAGACGCTCGACCAGGATGCCCTTGGCGAGTTCGATCAGAGCCCGGCCCTCGGCCTCCGCCTGCGCCGTGCGGACCTCGCGGCGCAGCCGTTCCACCGTTGCGGCCAGCCTGCCGACGGGAGAGGTCGGGGAGACGCCCGCCAGGTCCAGGGGCTCCGGACGCGGCTCGGCGGCGGCCGGCTCACGTGGCTGCTCGGTCGTGCTCACGATGCGAAGGCTCCTCGGCTGGACGACACCGGTGCGCGGACCGTGCCGCGCCGGGCTGAGCCCCCCGCCCCGCCGGCGGGCGGGACGGGCACCGACGCGCTCACGCGTTCAGCCAGCGCCGGACGCAGGCGATCAGGTCGTGGGTGTCGACGGGTTTGGTGACGTAGTCGCTCGCGCCCGAGGCCAGGGACTTCTCCCGGTCTCCCGGCATCGCCTTGGCGGTGACGGCGATGATGGGCAGCTCGGCGTACCGCGGCAGCTTGCGGATCTCCATCGTGGCCGTGTACCCGTCCATCTCCGGCATCATCACGTCCATCAGCACCATCGCGATGTCGGGGTGGGCGAGCAGCGTCTCGATGCCCTTGCGTCCGTTCTCCGCGTGCAGCACCCGGAAGCCGTACATCTCCAGGATCCCGCTGAGCGCGAACAGGTTGCGCGCGTCGTCGTCGACGACGAGGACGGTACGGCCCCGGAAGGTGTCGTCGACGGGTGGCGCGAGGTCCTGCGGGTCCTCGGACCGGACCAGGGACAGCACGTCCCCGGGCTCCTCCGCCGACAGGTGCAGGGCGATGCGTTCGCGCAGCTCGTCCAGGCTGGACAGGCACTCCAGCGAGCCGTCGTCCGCGTGCGAGCGCAGCGCCTCCGCCCGGGCCACGTCCGGGCGGTGACCGCTGTGCACGAGCACCGGTACGCCCGTCAGCCCCGAGTCGCCCTGGAGCGCCCGCAGGAACCGGGACGCCTCGCCCCCGGGCATGTCCAGGTCGAGGACCACGCAGTGGCACGGTTCGGCGGCCAGCGCGCCCGCCGCCTCCTGCGCCCCCACGGCGGTGATGACGTCCACCGCTGGCAGCCGGCCGTCGTCGTCCGGGCTGTGCCGGGCCACGTCGGTGACCACGCTCTCGGCGACCAGGGTCAGCAGCCCGCGCGTCCGCTCCTCCACGACCAGCAGCCGGCGCCGGCGCTGCCCGGCCGCCGGGCCCGCGGGCTGCGGTGCGGCGACCGGGGTGGCCGTGGCCGCGGGGACGAGCTCGGCCGGCTCCTTCTGCGGGGAGTGGCCGGTGCCGAGCAACTGCTCGAAGTCGGGCCGGGCCACGGGCAGGAAGAGCGTGAAAGTGCTGCCCCGGCCGGGCGCGCTGTCCACGGCGACCCCGCCACCGAGCAGTTGGGCGATCTCCCGCGTGATGGACAGCCCCAGGCCCGTCCCGCCGTACTTGCGGCTGGTGGTGCCGTCCGCCTGCTGGAAGGCGCCGAAGATCGACTCCAGGTGCTGCTCCGGGATGCCGATGCCGGTGTCCCTGACCCGGAACGCCACGACGGCGCCGCCCCGGACGACCCCCCGGGGCACCTCGTCGTCCGCCGCGGGTTCGATGCACAGCTCGACACCGCCCTGCTCGGTGAACTTCACCGCGTTGGACAGCAGGTTGCGCAGGACCTGACGCAGCCGGGACTCGTCGGTGAGCAGGTCGGCGGGCGCCCCCGCCGCGGTGCTCACCCCGAACTCCAGGCCCTTCTGGGACGTCATCGGCCGGAAGGTGGCCTCGACGTACTCGATCAGCCGGCGCAGCGACACCCGCTCGGGGGTGACGTCCATCTTGCCGGCCTCGACCTTCGACAGGTCGAGGATGTCGTTGATCAGCTGCAGCAGATCGCTGCCCGCGGAGTGGATGATGCCCGCGTACTCCACCTGCTTGGGGGTGAGGTTGCGCGAGGGGTTCTGGGCGAGCAACTGGGCGAGGATGAGCAGGCTGTTGAGCGGAGTGCGCAGCTCGTGGCTCATGTTCGCCAGGAACTCCGACTTGTACTTCGAGGCCAGCGACAACTGCTGGGCGCGGGCCTCGAGTTCCTGCCGGGCCTGTTCGATCTGCAGGTTCTTCGCCTCGATGTCGCGGTTCTGCGCCGCCAGCAGTGAGGCCTTCTCCTCCAGTTCGGCGTTGGAGTGCTGCAGCTCCTCCTGCTGGGTCTGCAACTCGGCGGAGCGGGCCTGGAGTTCGGCCGTCAGCCGCTGCGACTCGTCCAGCAGTTCGTCGGTCCGGGCGTTGGCCACGATCGTATTGACGTTGACCCCGATGGCCTCCCGCAACTGCTCCAGGAAGTCCCGGTGGATCGGCTTGAACGGGGTGACCGCCGCCAGCTCGATCACACCGAGGACCTGGTCCTCGAACAGGATCGGCAGCAGGACCAGCGCGGCCGGCACGGCCTCGCCGAGGCCGGAGGAGATGGTGACGTAGCCCTGGGGCAGCTCGTCGACCGTGATGGTACGGCGGCTGCGCGCGGCCTGGCCGACCAGGGAGCGGCCGAAGGAGAAGCGGGTGGGGCGGGTGTCGTCGTCGGGACGACCGTAGGAGCCGACGAGCCGCAGCCGTGCTCCGCGCTCGCTCTCCTCGGCGAGGTAGAAGGCGCCGTACTGGGCCGACACCAGGGGAGTGAGCTCCTCCATGATCAGTTCGGCCACGACGGGCAGGTCGCGGTGGCCCTGCATCAGGCCGGTGATCCGCGCCAGGTTGGTCTTGAGCCAGTCCTGCTCCTGGTTGGCCCGGGTGGTCTCGCGCAGGGACTCCACCATGGAGTTGATGTTGTCCTTGAGCTCGGCGACCTCGCCGGAGGCCTCCACCGTGATCGACCGGGTCAGGTCGCCCTCGGCCACGGCGCTGGCCACCTCGGCGATCGCCCGCACCTGGCGGGTGAGGTTGCCGGCCAGCTCGTTGACGTTCTTCGTCAGCCGCTTCCAGGTGCCCGAGACGCCCTCCACCTCGGCCTGGCCGCCGAGGCGTCCTTCGGTGCCGACCTCGCGGGCGACGCGGGTGACCTCGTCGGCGAAGGCGGAGAGCTGGTCGACCATCGTGTTGATGGTCGTCTTCAGCTCCAGGATCTCCCCGCGCGCATAGACGTCGATCTTCTTCGACAGGTCGCCCCGGGCCACCGCGGTCGTCACCAGCGCGATGTTGCGCACCTGGCCGGTGAGGTTGTCCGCCATCGAGTTGACGTTGTCGGTGAGGTCCTTCCAGGTGCCCGAGACGCCCTTGACGTCGGCCTGGCCGCCGAGGCGTCCTTCGGTGCCGACCTCGCGGGCGACGCGGGTGACCTCGTCGGCGAACGCGGACAGCGTGTCGACCATCGTGTTGATCACGCCGGCGAGGGCGGCGACCTCGCCCTCGGCCTCGATCGTGATCTTCCGGGACAGGTCGCCCCGGGCCACGGCGGTGGCGACCTGCGCGATGGAACGGACCTGACCGGTCAGGTTCGACGCCATCACGTTGACGTTGTCGGTGAGGTCCTTCCAGGTGCCCGAGACGCCCTTGACGTCGGCCTGGCCGCCGAGGCGTCCTTCGGTGCCGACCTCGCGGGCGACGCGGGTGACCTCGTCGGCGAAGGCGGAGAGCTGGTCGACCATCGTGTTGACGGTCTCCTTCAGCTGCAGGATCTCGCCGCGCGCCGGCACGTCGATCTTCTGCGACAGATCGCCCTTGGCGACCGCCGTCGCCACCTGGGCGATGTCACGGACCTGGGTGGTCAGATTGCCCGCCATGGCGTTGACCGAGTCGGTCAGATCGGCCCAGGTCCCGGAGACACCGGGCACCTCCGCCTGCCCGCCGAGCGTCCCCTCGGTGCCGACCTCCCGGGCCACCCGGGTGACCTCAGAGGTGAACACGGACAGCTGGTCGACCATGCCGTTGAACACGGTCGCGATGTCACCCATGAGCCCGTCGGCGTCCTCGGGCAGACGTGTGCCGAAGTCGCCGTCCCGCACGGCCGTCAGGCCCGCCAGGAGCTGCCTCAGCTCCCGGTCGCCCGGCACGGTGTCGACGGCCTCGGTCCTGTCGCTGGTCATGCGTACCCTCGTCCCGCTCCCCAGGGAGTCCTCGGCAGTGAGGACTCGTCAACCTCGTCGGACCGTGGCGGGCCCGCGTGTGGTGCGCCGGCATTTCCGCATGTCACGGATCTGCACGATGACAAAATACGTGGCAGGCTAACCCGCTCGGGCGGCACCGGACAAAACACTGCGCCCAGGACCTCGTTTTTCCTCCGGTGGGAGCCGCCGCCGCGCCGAATGCGACCGTCCCAACAGGGTAGTTGCTGCTGTGAGAGCCGACGGACCGGAAGGAACAGTGTGACCATCGACATCATCTGGTCGTATCCGCCGCGGATCGGTCCCGCCGAGGGGCTGGACCTGACCGGCTTCACCGTCGTCGCTGCCGACGGCGCGATCGGCCATGTGGACAGGGAAGCCGACCCCTTCGGGATGCGGCACCTGGTCGTGGACACCGGAGTGTGGGTGTTCGGCCGGAGCGTGCTGGTGCCGGCGGGCGTGGTGACCGGCATCGACCCGCAGGAGCGCCGCATATCGGTGGCCTGCTCCAGGGGCGAGATCAAGGCGGCGCCCCGCTTCAGGACCGACAGCGAGACGAGGGACCGGGACTATCTGACCCGCGTGGGGGAGTACTACCACCGGCTGCCGCCC
The DNA here is from genome assembly GCF_003270085.1 of Streptomyces triticisoli. Classification (GTDB taxonomy): domain Bacteria; phylum Actinomycetota; class Actinomycetes; order Streptomycetales; family Streptomycetaceae; genus Streptomyces; species Streptomyces triticisoli. The sequence continues at coordinate 53,225 of NZ_QFDQ01000026.1, forward strand.
CGCGAGCCGAGCACGGCCTGAGGGCGGGCGGGACGCCGCCCCGCCGTCACCAGGGCAGGAAGACGTGCACGTCCTTGCCGCGGTCGTGCACGACCACACTGACCTGGTCGCACAGGGTGTGCACCAGGTGCCAGCCGATACCGCCGCCCCGGCTGGGGTGGAACGGGCGCGGGGCCGGCGGCGTGGTGCTGGTGTCGCTCAGCGTGACGTGCACCCCGTCGAAGGTCCGGCGCATCCGCAGTGCGAAGGGGCCCGGCGCGTACTGCACCGCGTTCGCCGCGAGCTCCGTGACGACCAGCAGGATGTCGTCCCAGTGCTCCGGGGCCGCCGGCAGCGAGGCCCGCGAGAGGTCGTCGAGGAACTCCTCCGCGGCGAGCCGCGCACCCGTCACATGGTGCAGCTCACCCGTGAAGCGGGCGGTGCGACTCGGAATCCCCTCGGTGGCCAGTGTGTCGTCCCAACGCGGCTCGGTTGCCATCTCGCCTTCCCGGCCCGGCGTGAGCAGGGCGTCGTCCTTTCTTTCCCTTCCGTCCCACTGTCTTGTTCCCGTGCGCGCAGAGCCTACGCGTCCACATCCACCCGCGAGGGGCGCCCTGCCTCCGGCAAAAGGTTCCGGTACCGGGCGGGCGCCGGGGCCGGGCGTCGGGCGGCTGCTCCGCGGGTGCGCATACGGGCGTCGTGGATCGTGCCGTGGGACTCCCAGGAGGACAGGCAGCAGGTCTCGTGGAGCTCCTGCCTGGCGCGGGCCGTGGGGGAGTTGCTCCCCGGCACCCGCGCCGCACGGGCGGCGAGGAGACGGCGGTGGGAGCGGCCCGCGCGGGTCACCGCGGTGAGCAGGAGCAGGAACGCCACGGTCAGGACGGCGGCGGGCGCGCGCAGACGGTCGGCGATGCTCCACCGCGTCCACCGCGTCCACCGCGTCCACCGCGTCCACCGCGTCCACCGCGCCCACGGCGACGGCCGGCAGGACCCGGAGGAGTCGGCGGCGGCGGCGGTGGTGCGTCATGGCGGAACTCCTTCGCGCGGATCGGCGACACGGGTTCATTGCTCCGCCTGCGACGAACCGGCGGATGCAAACCCGCGCCGCCCGGGCACTCGGCCGAGGACCGTCCAGGACACCCCGCGGCCGACCGCCGGCAGGACCGTCGGGAGCAGCAGGCCGGCGATGCCCGGGACGACGGCGATGGGCCCCAGGAACGGATCGAGGGCGACCACGCCGACCACGCCGATCAGGCCGATCAGGCCGAGGGCGAAGGAGGCGACAGCCATGCCTTCGGCGTCCCTCCGGCAGGTGTTCCGCCCCGGCGGTGCGGTCAGCCGCATCGCTCCCGCCCTCCCCGCTCGACCGCGCCGCCGGCGTTCACGGACGGTGAACACCGCCGGCCGTACGACGACGACCGTGCTCAGGACCATGGTGACGGGCCACGGGAGGCGGGCCACCGACCCGAGGACGACGGCCGGCAACAGCGGTGCCGCGGCGAGGAACAGCACGGCTCACCTCCCGCTGCGCGCACGAACGGGACCACGGGCATGGGGGTTGTCGGATGCGTGCGACAACAGGTTTCCCCCGCGGCCGACGTCACTCCCGCCGCCGGCGGTGTTGTCCGGGACCCGTGCCCGACCCCCTTGGTGACGAGGCGACTTGCCCGCGCTCAGCGGAAGACGTTGTCGGAGTCGTCCCAGTCGGCCGTCGGATCGTTCGCCGCGGGCCGCCGCGGAGGGCGCGCACGCGCCGCGTACATGGCGTCGATCTCGGCCGCGTAGTGCGCCACTATGGCGTCCCGGCGCAGCTTCATGGACGGCGTGAGCAGCCCGCTGGCCACGTCGAAGGGCTCCGGCAGCACCCGGAAGACCCGGATGGACTCCGAGCGCGAGACGGTGCTGTTGGCCGCGGCGACCGCCCGCCCGATCTCCTCCCGCAGCGCGTTCTCCTCGCGCGTCTCACGCCCCGGCACGTCGCCCTGCAGGGCCTGGGCCGCACGCCAGTGCACCAGGAAGTCCGGGTCCAGCGTGATCAGCGCCCCCACGCACGGCCGGTTGTCGCCCACGACCACCGCCTGGTGGACCAGCGGATGCATCCGCAGGCGCTGCTCCAGCGGGGCCGGAGCCACGCTCTTGCCGCCGCTGGTGATGATGATGTCCTTCTTGCGTCCGGTGATCGTCAGATAGCCCTCGGAGTCCAGGTGCCCGATGTCACCGGTGGCCAGCCGGCCGCCGTACAGCGCGGCCCGGGTCGCGGCCTCGTCGCCCACGTACCCCTGGAACACCGACGGCCCCTGCACCAGGATCTCCCCGTCGTCCGCGACCTCGATCGTCGTGCCCGGCAGGGCCTTGCCGACGGTCCCCGACTTCTCCCGGCCCAGCGGCTGCATGGTGATTCCGCCGGCGGTCTCGGTCAGCCCGTACCCGTCGTGCACGTAGATGCCGATGCCCTCGTAGAACAGGGAGAGTTCACGATTGAGCGGGGAGCCGCCGGAGGTGGCGCGCACCACTCTGCCGCCCAGCGCGGCCCGCAGCTTGCGGTACACCGTCCGTTCGTACAGGGCGTGCTGCAGCCGCAGGTCGAACCCGGGGCCCGGGCCGCGGCCCAGCCGCTGCCGCTCCTGCGCCGTGGCGAAGTCCCGCGCCGTGTCGGCGGCCCGCTCGAACAGTGCGCTGCGGCCCGCCTGCTGGGACGCGCGCAGGAAGTTCTTGTAGATCTTCTCGAAGACGGACGGCACGGCGTAGAAGTACGTCGGCCGGAACGTCCGCAGCGCCGACGCCAGCGCCTCCTCGTCCAGCTCGGGCTCGTGGCCCATCAGGATGCCGCCGCGGACGCAGATGCCCTGGATCATCAGCCCGTACACGTGCGAGAACGGCAGGAAGGCGAGCACCGATGCCTGCTCGCCGGGCGGCGCCGCGGTGTGACCCCAGCCGGCCAGCAGCGTGTCGCAGGGGCTCGCCATCGCCCGGTGGCTCAGCGCGCATCCCAGGGCGCGGCCCGAGGTGCCGGAGGTGTAGGCGATCACGGCGGTCGCGTCCGGCAGCACGATCCGGCGCAGCGAGTCGACAGTGGTCGGGGGCACCACGGCACCCCGCTGCACCAGCTGCTCCAACACCCCGGCGTCCAGCTGCCACACGTGCTGCAGCCGGGGCAGCCCCGCGCACACCGAGCCGACCGTCATCACGCCCTGCTCGTCCTCGACGACGACGGCCACGCACGCGGAGTCCCGAAGGACCCACTCGACCTGGTCCCGCGAGGAGGTCGGACAGAGCGGGACGACCTCCGCGCCGACCGCCCACAGCGCGTACGCCAGGACCGTCCACTCGTACCGGGTGCGGGCCATGACGGCCACGCGGTGCCCCGGCGAGATCCCGGAGGCGACCAGGCCCCTGGCCAGGTCGCGCACCTCGTCGCGCAGTTCCACGGCGGTCACCTCCTCCCACACCGGGGAGGAGGGATCCGTGCGGCGCGCGAGCACCGGCAGGGTGGGACGTGTCCGGGCGGTCTCGAAGACGCTGTCGGCGAGCCCACCGGTCAGCGAGGCGACCGCGGAGGGAGCGAGGGCGAAGTCGGGCATGCGCTGCTCCTGGAGTTTACGGAGGGTGACCCTGCCGATGAGTACCGTTGTCGACGCGGCTCGAATGTAGCCCAGGTCAGCGCGTCGGGGCCACGGAACCGGGAAGCGACGCCGTTTTGTTGATCTCGTCCCGTTCGGGGGACCCGGCAGACATGAGTTACGTCAATCCCGATCCCGAACCCGAACGGACCCCCGGACTGGAGTCCGGGGGCGGTGTGCCGCCCGGAGAGACCCCGCCCGCCGAGAGCAGCATGCCCGAGGCGGGGCCCCGGCAGCCGGACAGCACGTCCAGGGGCTGGGCGAAGGCCCCGCTCTTCCTCATCCTCCTCCTCGTCCTGGTGGTCGCCGTCGGCTTCCTGACGTACGCCCTGGGCCTGATCCTCTGACTCCCCCTGTGACTCACCCCTGGGTGCGGCGCACGCACTCCGTGACGACCTTCCGCAGGCTGCCGGTCCGCTCCATCAGCTCGCGCTGCACCCGGGCACCGCCGCCGCCGCGCAGCAGCCCGTCCACGGCCTCGCGCGCCCGCTCCAGGTCACCGGTGTCGGCGAGCGCGTCGGAGACATGGTCCAGCAGGCCCCGCACCACCGACCGAGCGGGCAGCCGCCGCATGGTCCGCGGGTGGAGCAGTTCCCGGGCCGGCCCCGCCCGGGCGGCCTGCCACGCCGCCAGCCGCAGCAGGCTCACACTGTGGTCCACCGGTTCCCGGCCGGCCCGCCACTCCCGGGCGGCGGTCTCCACCAGGCCGCGGGCGAGGGTGGCGAGGAGCTGGGCGGTCTCCGCGTGCAGGCACACGTCCGCGACCCGGATCTCCACCGTCGGGTACCGCTCGGACAGCCGCGCGTCGAAGTACGCCATCTTCTCGTCGAGGATGACCCCGGTGGCCACCATGTCCGCCACCCGCCGGTGGTACCGCTCCGGCGACCCGAACAACTCGGTCGGTCCGGCCGACGGCCAGCGCTCCCACACCCGGCTGCGGTAGCTGTCGTAGCAGGTGTCCTCGCCCTGCCAGAACGGGGAGTTGGCGCTGATCGCCAGCAGCACGGGCAGCCAGGGGCGGATGCGGTCCACGACCGCGACCCCCTCCTCGTCCGACTCCACGGCCACGTGCACGTGCATGCCGCAGACGAGCTGTTCCCGGGTGGCGATGCCGTACTGGTCGGCCAGCCACTGGTAGCGGCGGTTCATGCTGATGGTGGGGCTGACCGGCAGCGGGGAGGTGGCCAGCGCGGCCACCGCGCAGCCGATCTCCCCCGCGTGCCGGGCCGCCTCCTTGCGGCAGCGGACGATCTCCGCGCCGAGTTCCGCCATGTCCGTGCGGGGATGCGTGGCGAACTCCAGCATCTGGCCGTACAGCTCCTTCTCGAACACGCCCTGGTCCGCGTCGTCCGCCTCGGCCCGCGCGAGCACCGCCGCGGACAGCGCCCTCGGCTCACCGCTCCCCGGGTCGACCAGGAGAAGCTCCTCCTCCACTCCGACGGTCCGCACCGCTCGCCGCCCTTCCGTCCGCCACGACCGCGGCGGGGCACCGGGTCGTAGCCCCCGACTGCCCCGGGACGGCGGCCGGACACCTGGGTGTGCGGAGGGATCCGGCGGCCGGCCCGGGAGGGTCCCGTCGCTCAGCCGGTGTACGGCGTGAGCCAGACCGTGGCCAGCGGTGGCAGCGTGAGGCGGAGGTGTCCGTCCTCCGGTTTGACCGGGTCGGGGTTGGTGACGCCGCTGCCGCCGTAGCGGGCCGCGTCGGTGTTGAGGACCTCGCACCAGGCGGTGACGTCGACGGGCACGTCCAGGCGGTAACCGTCGCGGACGACCGGGGAGAAGTTCGACACCGCGAGCAGCGGGGCGCCCTCGGCGTCGTGGCGCAGGAACGCGTAGACGTTGTCGTCGGCCGCGTCCACGGCCACCCAGCGAAAGCCCTCGGGCCGGGTGTCGCGCTGCCACAGGGCCGGGGTCGCCCGGTAGAGCCTGTTCAGGTCGCGCACCAGGTCCTGCACGCCGCGGTGGTCGCCCGCGGCGCAGTAGCCCTCGTCGAGCAGCCACCACTCGGGCCCGTGCTGCTCGGAGAACTCGCCGCCCTGGGCGAACTCCTGGCCCATGAACAGCAGCTGCTTGCCGGGGTGGGCCCACATGAAGCCGAGGTACGCGCGGTGGTCGGCACGCCGCTGCCACCAGTCGCCGGGCATCTTCGACACCAGCGCCTGCTTGCCGTGCACCACCTCGTCGTGGGAGATCGGCAGCACGTAGTTCTCGCTGTAGGCGTACACCATCGCGAAGGTCATCTCGTGGTGGTGGTACTTGCGGTGCACCGGCTCCTTGCTCATGTACTGCAGCGAGTCGTGCATCCAGCCCATGTTCCACTTCAGCCCGAAGCCGAGGCCCCCGGAGTCGGTCGGCGCGGTCACCCCGCCCCAGGCGGTGGACTCCTCGGCGATGGTCACCACCCCCGGCACCCGCCGGTACACGGTGGCGTTCATCTCCTGCAGGAACGCCACCGCGTCCAGGTCCTCCCGGCCGCCGTGCACATTGGGCGTCCACTGGCCGGAGTCCCGCGAGTAGTCGAGGTAGAGCATGGAGGCCACCGCGTCCACGCGCAGGCCGTCGATGTGGAACTCCTCGCACCAGTACACGGCGTTCGCGACCAGGAAGTTGCGCACCTCCGTGCGGGCGAAGTCGAACTCGTACGTCCCCCAGTCGGGGTGCTCGGCGCGCTGCGCGTTGCCCGGCTCGTACAGCGGGTCCCCGTCGAAGCGGGCCAGCGCCCAGTCGTCCTTCGGAAAGTGGGCCGGCACCCAGTCCATGATCACGCCGATGCCGGCCCGGTGGCAGGAGTCCACGAAGTACCGGAAGTCGTCGGGGGAGCCGAGGCGGGCGGTCGGCGCGTAGTACGACGTGACCTGGTAGCCCCAGGAGGGACCGTAGGGGTGCTCGGCGACCGGCATCAGCTCCACGTGGGTGAAGCCCATGTCCTTGACGTACGCGGGGAGCCGCTCGGCGAGCTGACGGTACGTCAGTCCGGGCTGCCAGGACGGCAGATGTACCTCGTACACCGAGAACGGCGCCTCGTGCACGGGTGTGTCCCCGCGGTGGGCCATCCACTCCTGATCGCCCCACTCGTGGTGCGTGGCCGTCACGATCGACGCGGTGTCGGGCGGCACCTCGGTGCGCCGCGCCATCGGGTCGGCCTTCAGGAACCGGCTGCCGTACTGCGAGGTGATCTCGAACTTGTACCGGGTGCCCTCGCCGATGCCCGGCAGGAACAGCTCCCACACACCCGCGGAACCGAGCGAGCGCATCGGGAACGCGGTGCCGTCCCAGTGGGTGAAGTCCCCGGCCACCCGCACCCCCCGGGCGTTCGGCGCCCACACCGTGAACCGGGTGCCGGTCACACCCTGATGGGTCATCGGCTCGGCGCCGAGCGCCTTCCACAGCTGCTCGTGCCGGCCCTCCCTGATCAGGTGCAGGTCGAGCTCGCCGAGGGCGGGCAGGAAGCGGTACGGGTCGTGGACCTCGTACGCGTCCTCGCCATAGACCACCACCAGCGTGTACGCGGGAATCTCCGGCAGCGGCAGTACGGCCGAGAACAGGCCGTCGCCCTCCGACACGAGTGCGGTGCGCTCGCCGTCGATCACCACGCTCACCGCGTCGGCGAACGGACGCAGCGTCCGGAAGGCGATCCCGCCCGGCACCGGATGCGCGCCCAGCAGCGCGTGCGGGTCGTGGTGGGCGCCGGACAGCAGGCGCTCACGGTCGGCGGGCTCCAGGGGCGGAGCCGCGGTGCCCGCTCCCGCCGCGGAGGGCGGGACGGGGCCGGGCGGCTCGGGACGTGACGTGTCGCGCAGTGCCACGGGTTCAGCCTCCTCTCACGGCGAGACGTTCGATCGCCGCCATGGGTACGGCGAGCCAGTCGGGGCGGTGCCGGGCCTCGTACAGCACTTCGTACACGGCACGGTCCGTCTCGTAGGCCCGCAGCAGGGCGTGTTTCTTACGGGGGTCCCAGCCGGACCGGGAGGCGTAGCCGGCGCAGTACGCCTCCCGGCAGCGGCGCGCCCACTCCGGGCGCCAGGGGCGGCGCTGCCGGGCGGCGTAGTCGAAGGAGCGCAGCATGCCCGCCACGTCCCGCACCGGGGACTCGGCCAGGCGGCGCTCGGCGAGCGGACGGGACGGCTCGCCCTCGAAGTCGATGACGAACCACTCGCGCCCCGCCCGCAGCACCTGCCCCAGGTGCAGGTCGCCGTGCACACGCTGGGCGGGCGGCCCGGCGTCGCAGTTGGCCAGCGCCGCGAACGCGGTCCGCAGCCGGGTCGCGTACGGTCTGAGCGCGGGCACGCTGTGCGCCGCGGCCTCCAGCCGCTCGGTCATCGCCGCCGCCGTCCGCGCCACCTCCCGGTGCCCGCCGGTCGGGAAGGCACCGGCCAGCGCCAGGTGCACCTCCGCGGTCGCCTGCCCCAGCTGGTGCGCCTGAGTGGCGAAGTCGTCACCGGTGGCCAGCGCCCGCAGGGCCAGCGTCCAGCCGTCGGCCGCGTCGCACAGGAACGGCTGGAGCACACCGAGCGTCGCCGCCTCCGGCTCGGTGGTACGGAACCACGCCACCGGGGCGGGGACGCGGCTGCAGCCCTGCCGGGCCAGCGCCCAGGGCACCTCCAGGTCCGGATTGACGCCCGGCTGGATGCGGCGGAAGACCTTCAGGATGAACCCGTCGCCGTACACGATCGAGGAGTTGGACTGCTCGGCGTCCAGCAGCCGGGGCACCAGGCCGCCGGGGATCCGCACGGACGGGTCCGCCTCGAAGCGCAGCGGGCCGGACGTGCCGGGGTGGCGCAGCCGCTCCAGGAGCAGCTGCGCCGAACGCGGGTCGCACAGCGCGTCGTAGATCGCGAGGCCGGCCAGCGGGCCCTCCGCGGGAAGGCCGATGAAGGCCCGGTGCAGGCGCGGGGCCGGCTGCTGCCGTACGCCGAGCAGCAGCTGGTAGCAGTCGGCGGGCGGCGGCACGGACGTGCCGGCCGGAGCGGGCACGGTGCCGTGGCCGGTGGGGACTCCCGCGTGTTCGGCGTGGACCAGCAGGTGCAGGCAGCCCGGGAACAGCTCCGTCATCGACAGCAGGCGCAGGTCGGTGACGGGCCGGTCCTTGCCGGCGAACCAGCGCTGCTGCGGCAGCCATGCCCGCAGCAGCGAACCGAGCGAGGCCATGGGCCCGGCCAGGCTCCCGACGGTCGGCGTCAGGGATGCGGTCTTCGGCATGGTCACGCCTCCTTTCGTCGGCCGCACGGTGGTCAGACCCGTCGGCCGATCCGGGATGCGACTTTGGTGAGCCGGAACCAGTAGAAGCCGTGCCCCGCCAGGGTCAGCAGATAGGGGAGCTCACCGATCGCGGGGAAGCGGACCCCGCCGATGAGCTCGACCGGGTGCCGCCCGTCGAAGGCGCTCAGGTCGAGTTCGGTGGGCTGGGCGAAGCGGGAGAAGTTGTTGACGCACAGGACCAGGTCGTCCCGGTGCTCGCGCAGGAAGGCGAGCACGGCCGGGTTGGAGGACTGGAGTTCGGTGTACGAGCCGAGCCCGAAGGCGCGGTTCTGCTTGCGGATCTCGATCATGCGGCGGGTCCAGTGCAGCAGCGAGGACGGCGAGGACATCGACGCCTCGACGTTGGTG
>NZ_QFDQ01000256.1 GCF_003270085.1 Streptomyces triticisoli
GGGGGACGGGGAGCAGTGCGACCGGTGGGTGGCCGGCGGTGAGGGGTCAGTGGATGATGCCGGTCCGCAGGGCCACGGCGACCATGCCGGCCCGGTCACCGGTGCCGAGCTTGCGGGCGATGCGGGCGAGGTGGCTCTTGACGGTCAGCGCGGACAGGCCCATCGAGACGCCGATCGCCTTGTTCGACTGGCCCTCCGCAACCAGCCGCAGCACCTCGACCTCGCGCCCGGACAGCTCGCGGTAGCCGCCCGGGTGGCTCGGGGCACCCGGGGGGCGGCGGTGCAGACGGGCGGCGCCGATGGGGGCGGCACCCGGCCGGAGGGGGAGTCCGACGTTGGTGCGGGTGCCGGTGACGACGTAGCCCTTGACGCCCCCGGCGAGGGCGTTGCGGACGGCGCCGATGTCGTCGGCGGCGGACAGGGCCAGGCCGTTGGGCCATCCGGCGGCACGGGTCTCGGACAGCAGGGTGAGCCCCGAGCCGTCGGGCAGGTGGACGTCGGCGACGCAGATGTCACGCGGATTGCCGATGCGGGGACGGGCCTCCGCGACGGACGACGCCTCGATGACGTCACGCACTCCGAGCGCCCACAGATGGCGGGTGACGGTGGAACGGACGCGCGGGTCGGCCACGACGACCATGGCGGTCGGCTTGTTCGGGCGGTAGGCGACCAGGCTTGCGGGCTGCTCGAGGAGAACGGACACCAGGCCTCCTGGGGGGTGGGGGGACGGGGCCGGCTTGTGGGGGTCAAGCCGGGACGAACCGTGCTTGCAAGGTCACAGTCGTCTTCGGCACCAAACCCGGTGTCCTTTAGAAAATGATCACGATCTGGTGACAGTCCATGCGTGCAATTCGGACATGCTGGCGATCGTCCGAAGGTCGAATCGGTTCACTTTGGGCTGTTCAGGGTCGGTGCGTGCCCGAAAGTGGCCGTATCGACAAAGACACGGCAAGGGGTCGGCAAGACACCCGGACAGGTGTACGCACACGTGCAGGGGCCAGGTGTACGCACACGTGCAGGGGCACAGGCCGCACGCGCACGTGCGTGACCGGCCTCGGCGTGCCTGCGGATCGCGCCCGACCGGCCTCGGCGTGCCTGCGGACCTTGCCCGACCGGCCTCGGCCTGCCTCCGGATCGCGCCCGACCGGCCTCAGTGCGACTGCGGACCGCGCCGCTGCGGCAGCGTCACCACCGACGCGTCGCCCGGCCCGGCCGGCGGCAGCCCGGCCACCTGCGCCAGCAGATCGCACCAGGAGGCCAGGTGGGCGGCGGTGTCCGGCACCCCGCCCAGACCCTCCCGGGGCGTCCAGGAGGCGCGGATCTCGATCTGCGAGGCGGCGGGACGCGCCGACAGCCCGCCGAAGTAGTGCGAGCTCGCGCGCGTGACGGTGCCGCTCGGCTCGCCGTACGCCAGCCCGCGCGCCTGCAGCGCCCCGGTCAGCCAGGACCAGCACACCTCCGGCAGCAGCGGGTCGGCGGCCATCTCCGGCTCCAGCTCCGCGCGCACCAGCGTCACCAGCCGGAACGTGCCCCGCCAGGCGTCGTGCCCGGCCGGGTCGTGCAGCAGGACGAGGCGGCCGTCGGCGAGATCCTGCTCGCCGTCGACGACCGCGGCCTCCAGCGCGTACGCGAACGGGGCGAGCCGTTGCGGCGGGGGCACCTGCTCGACCTCCACCTGCGGTCGCAGCCGCGCGGCCCGCAGCGCGTCGACCGCGGCCCGGAAGGGCAACGGAGCCTGAGCCGCCCTGCTCTCTTTCCCGTGCTCTTCCTCCGCGTCGTCCATTCCGCCAGCGCCGTCCGACAGTCGTCCCTGAGCCGCAGCCATGCGGGGAAGATTAAGGGGAACCGGGCCTTTGCGCAGGGCAACACACCCCGCCGTTCCCGGCGGTGCCGCCCGGCGACCGCACACCGGGGGCCTGCTCCGGTCGGGGGCATGCGAGACTGGCCATGTGAGTGCCAACGACACGCCCGCAAGCCGGCAGCCGCAGACAGCCACCTACGACTCCGCCTTTCTCAAGGCGTGCAGGCGCGAACCCGTGCCGCACACCCCCGTGTGGTTCATGCGGCAGGCCGGTCGCTCCCTGCCGGAGTACCGCAAGGTCCGCGAGGGCATCCCCATGCTCGAGTCCTGCATGCGCCCCGAGCTGGTCACCGAGATCACCCTGCAGCCGGTCCGCCGCCACAACGTGGACGCCGCGATCTACTTCAGCGACATCGTGGTGCCCCTGAAGGCCATCGGCATCGACCTCGACATCAAGCCGGGCATCGGCCCGGTCGTCGAGCAGCCGGTGCGCACCCGCGCGGACCTCCAGCGGCTGCGGGACCTGACCCCCGAGGACGTCTCCTACGTCACCGAGGCGATCGGCATGCTCGTCAGCGAGCTCGGCCCGACCCCGCTGATCGGCTTCGCCGGCGCGCCGTTCACCCTGGCGAGCTACCTCATCGAGGGCGGCCCGTCGCGGACGTACGAGAACGCCAAGGCGATGATGTACGGCGACCCCGAGCTGTGGGCCGACCTGCTGGACCGCCTCGGCGCCATCACGACCGCCTTCCTGAAGGTGCAGATCGAGGCGGGCGCGAGCGCCGTACAGCTCTTCGACTCCTGGGCCGGCGCGCTGTCCCCCGCCGACTACCGCCGCTCGGTGCTGCCCCACTCCGCGAAGGTCCTCCAGGCCGTCGCCGGCTACGGCGTCCCGCGCATCCACTTCGGCGTCGGCACCGGCGAGCTGCTCGGCCTGATGGGCGAGGCCGGCGCGGACGTCGTCGGCGTCGACTGGCGCGTCCCGCTCGACGAGGCCGCCCGCCGCGTCGGCCCCGGCAAGGCGCTCCAGGGCAACATCGACCCGACCGTGGTCTTCGCCCCCCGGCAGGCCATGGAGGCCAAGGCCCGCGAGGTGCTGGACGCGGCCGCCGGCCTGGAGGGCCACATCTTCAACCTCGGCCACGGCGTCATGCCCCACACCGACGCGGACGCGCTCACCCACCTCGTCGAGTACGTCCACACGCAGACGGCCCGCTGAGCCACCCGCTCAGCAGGCCTTGCGCCACACCCCCGGTTCCAGCTTCTTCCGCATGGACGACAGGCCCAGCCTGCGCGCCTGCGGACAGAAGTCGCCGGTCGGCACCTCGTACTCCACGTGGAAGACCGCCTTGCCGGCCTTGACGAACGGGGTGAGCCGCTCGCATTCGTCGTACTGCGCGCACTCCTCGTTGACGGCGAAGTCGAAGTCGCCCACGAGCTGCGGGATCTGCGGGAGGTCGTTCTTGAGGCCGACCGACAGCCCGCGCTCGTGGGCGATCTCGGCGATCATGCGGTTGTAGTGGAGCTGATCGCGTGCGGTGAGTGGGAAGCCGGTGCGGTTGGAGTAGCCCTCCACCAGGTCGGGCTCCACCGCGTCGAAGCCCTTGTCCCGGCACATGTCGAACCGCCGCTCCATGATCGGGCGCAGCACGGAGAGGCGGCGGATGTCGAGCCGGCGCTCGCCGTGCCACCTGTTGGCCGCGCCGAGCACCGAGCGGGGGAAGGCGTCCTTGTCGGGGCGGAAGTCCTCCCAGGCGCCGACGTTGATGTAGCAGATCACCTTGCGGCCGTCCCGGTGCAGGCGGGCCACGTCCGACGCGGAGTTCTCGAAGCCGTCGATGTCGTAGACGGGCACGTCGGCCGAGGGGTCCACCTTGCCGTCGAGCTGTCACTGCCACTGCCAGGCCAGACCGGGGCGCGGCTGCCACAGTGCCGTACGGGGGCCGCCGGGGGGCGCGGGGGATGCAGGAGGCGCCGGGGCCGTGCTGCCCCTCGTGGGCGGGGGCGGCGTACCCGGGGCCGTCGGAGAGCGGGGATCCGGCGCCGTGCCGCGGGTGCCGGTCCGTGGAGGGCCGCTCTCGTCCCGGCCGGTCCGGCCGGTGCCGGCGCCACCGCTTGCCGGTACGCTTGTGGCTGCCGTCGCCCCGGCGTGCACCCCGACGGCTCGACTCCTGGCTTCATGGGCCGGAAGTATTCACCCCGCTCACGGAGCGGATTCCTGGCGCCCGGCAACCCTGCCTCATCGCTGCCAGACCTCTGCGACGGCGAGGTAGGCCGTCGAGGTGGGCCGCCCGGCGCTGCCACCGACTCGCGGCTGTCCGGCGATGGTGCGGCCGCCGGTGCGAATCGTGCCGTGCCCGCACGGGCCGAGCACGAGGCTGAGGCTGTGCTCGACCCCACCGCCGAGAGGGAACTCGTCGGTGGCGAACGCACGCCGGTCAAGGACGTCGCTCATGGCGACGTACACGTCGGCGGCGCGTGCACGCAGGCCGGATGTCAGATCCAGGTCCACCTTCACGGGCACCCTGTGCACGATCGGCTCGGGCCAAACGAGTCCGTCGGCCTCGGGAAAGTGGCGCACGAACTCTCGCTCCAGCCATCGGGCCAGACGCACATTGGCGCCGTAGAGATGGACGGTCTCCTCGTGCCACAGGACCAGGACGTTCCCAGCACCGTAAGGGGACCAGTCGACCTGCCAGGTCGCGGCGTAGGCGGTAAGCCGGTCACCGTCGTAGAGCACCAGTCCGGGGTTCGCGCCGACGATGACCGGCACCCTTCCGACCGGGGTTCGCGCCGTGCGGGCGGTGGCCGCGGCGGCTTGTGGGGCAAGTGCGGCACCGCCGATGACTGCGAGTGCGCCGGCAGCGGTACCGGCTCGGAGGAGTTGGCGACGATCCACGGACATGACAGGCTCCTTCGCTTCGTGCTCTGGTGAGGTGACGGCACCGACACAACGCGATCCGCGGGGCGATGCCCACAGATTCGAGCAGGCTCGAATCGCGAGCGGTGACCGCATGTCACACTTGGCGTCTGCCGAGACGAGGGGGCGGGCAGCGGTGACGGTGAGGATTCCGATGTCCGCGGACACGCTCGGGCGCTCACGGTTCGCACTCTGCCCCGCGACGGAGGTGGTCGGCAGTATTCGGCAACGCGGTAGGCAGCGTATGCCGCCGCATCTGAGGCGGCGCCGTGACCTGGCCGCAGCCCGTGTGACGGCCGGCACGCTGGGGCTGCTGCACGGGTTGATCCCGGACGACCGCCGCTACATCCCCGACTTCCTCACCCCGCCGCCGGGCAGCTCTCTGCCGTCCATCCACCAAGTCGCGGACACGGTGCGCCGAACCCCGCCGGACGAGGTCGACTACCACCTCGACATCGCCTTCCGCGGACGCGCGGTCCGCCCCGAGGTCGCCGCGACCTTCGGCAGCACCGCGGCATATGAACGGTGGCGTCGCCCAATGCCGCCCGCGGTCACCGACGCGCTGGCGGACGGCCCCGCCGCGTTGGCCGCTCGAGCGGCCGACGCCCTCGTCAACTACTTCACGGCCGTGCTCGAGCCAGAGTGGGACACCACACGTGCCCTCCTCCAGGACGACATCAGCCACCGCGCTGAGAAGATGGCCGACCTCGGCGCCGGAGCCATGATCGACAACATCGGTGACGGAGTGTGCTGGCGTGACGGTGAGGTCCGTATCGCCCGCCCGTACGACGTCCTCATCGACTGGGCCTCTGACGGATTCGTGCTGATTCCCTCCACCGCCCAGGACGAGCAGGTCCTGTTCAGCGCCGAGCGTCCGCGGACACCCGTCATCACCTACCCCGCACGGGGGGTGTTCCGCCTGTGGAACCCGTCGACGGAGCGGGGCGACGAGGCAGTCCGCGCCCTCATCGGCGACACCCGGGTCCTACTGCTCGCCAGCCTCGACGAACCCCGCTCGACATCCCAGCTGAGCCGGGACACAGCCCTGGCGCCCGCCACGGTCTCCTACCACCTGAGCATCCTGCGTCGCGCCGGCCTGGTCAGAAGCCGCCGGCGGCGTCGGGTCGTGCTCTACCAACGATGTCCCCTCGGCACCCGGCTTCTGGGCCGGTGACCGTCCATCCGGGAGCTGACCGAGTGCTCCCTGCAGGCAGTAGCCGTTGTCGCTCCGATCTTGACAGAAGAGCGTCGAGGTGGGTCCCGATCGGGGGGCGCGGGGGTGCTCGGCACACAGGGGCGGGGCCTCCTGAACAGCTCGTTGGTGTCGAATCACCGAGCGACATCAGGAGGCCCGGTGCCGCAGGACCGGCCCTTCTTCAGGAAGCCGGTCTCGTCGACCACGAGAACGCCGCCGTCGGCGCCGAGGTGTTCGGCGGCGTACGCGCGCAGGTCGTCGCGGACCGCATCGGCGTCCCAGCGGGCATGGCGCAAGCAGGCGCTGCATCGGCCCGGGCCGCGCAAGGCCCGCCTGCTCGGTCGGCCGCCGGCAGTTCTTCCGTTCGACGCTCGACAGCAGCCCGAGCAGGCAGGCGCGGGCCGCGGTCCGGGGCTCGACCCGCCCGAACCGGCCCGCGATCCGGGCCATGACCTGGTCGAACATCGCCCGCCAGCGGGCAGGGTCCACGCCATGGCCCGCGGCCACCGCACGATCTTCAGAGTCCACACAACCCCGATGATCACGCGGTGGCCGTCCCTCTTGCGGGCTGGGCCCTCAGCATGGTTGAGAAGTCGAGCTCGCGTGTCAGGCGGTGAAGCCGCCGTCGACATGGATCGAGGCTCCGGTGATGTACGAGCCGTCCGAACTTGCCAGGTGGGCGACGGTGGCCGCGATCTCGGCCGCTTCCGCGTAGCGGCCCACCGCGGTGAAGCCGGCGATCACCTCGGCGTTCGGCCCGTCAGCGGGGTTGGTATCCGTGTCGGTGGGGCCGGGGAGCACCAGATTGACAGTGACTCCACGCGGGCCGAGTTCTCGGGCCAGGCCCTTCGTCATCCCGACCAGAGCCGTCTTGCTCATCGAGTACAGCGCCAGTCCGGGGAAGACCGCACGCTCGGCGACATTGCTGCCGAGGCTGATGATCCGGCCGCCCTGGCCCATGTGACGCACTGCCGCCTGGGACGCTGCGAACGGCGCCCGGACGTTCACCGCCAGGGTGCGATCGATCTCTGCCGGCCCCAGGTCCTCGAGTGGACCGACGAGGAAGACGCCGGCGTTATTGACCAGGATGTCGAGTCTGCCGAACGTCGCGGCGGCGTCGTCCACCGCGGCGGTGAGTGCCTCAGGGATGGCGCTGTCGGCCTGGACGGCCAGTGCCCGGCGCCCTCTGGCCTTGATCTGCTCCACCACCTGGGTGGCGCGTTCCGCGTTGTTCTCATAGGTCAGGACGACGTCGGCGCCTTCTTCGGCCAGTCGTAATGCCACGGCGGCACCGATGCCCCGGCTGCCGCCCGTGATCAAGGCCACGTTTCCTTCAAGTCGGTTCATGACGTTGAGCATTGCTGGCACCAGCGCCGGAAGATGGCGGGAATCCGACCTGGCGTTCGGCCTCCGGGAGGGCAACACCATCCTGATCACGAAACCACACTGGAGTATCAACCCGTGTACGCGACCAACTCTGGCAGGCCGTCACCGAAACCGTCTGCGACTGTGAGGATGATTGTGTTCCGCACGGGGCCGTGGCCTGACCCGGTCTGCGACTGACCAAGGTGTCCTGAGCGCC
>NZ_QFDQ01000257.1 GCF_003270085.1 Streptomyces triticisoli
CCCCGGCAGGCGTGCCGGGGCCCGCCCGGGTGGGACCGGCCCCGAGGCGACGAGAAGGGCGCTGAACGATGAGGCAACGCAGCGTGGGCGATCTGATGACGCCCGCCGCCGTGAGCGTGCGACCGGGCACGACGTTCAAGGAGATCGCACGCGTCCTCGACGAGTACGACATCACCGCCGTCCCGGTGATCGACGACGAGGACCGGCCGGTCGGGGTGGTGTCCGAGGCGGACCTGCTCCGCAAGCAGACGTCCGGCGGCGTGGGGAACAGCGCCCGGGACCTGATGACGAGCCCCGCCGTGGTCGCGGAGCCCGGCTGGCACGCCGTGCGGGCCGCGCGGACGATGGAGCGGCACCGGGTCAAGCGCCTGCCGGTGGTGGACGGTGACGGCCGGCTGATCGGCGTGATCAGCCGCAGCGACCTGGTGCAGCTGTTCCTCCGCAGGGACCAGGCGATCCAGGAGGAGATCCTCGAGGACATCATCGTACGGACGCTGGACCTGCCGCCCTCGGCGCTGACGGTCGAGGTCGCCGAGGGCCGGGTGACGCTCAGCGGCAGGGTGGAGCGCAAGAGCCTGGTCCCGGTCACCGTGCGGCTGTGCGAAAGCGTCGACGGGGTGGTGGAGGTGGTGAGCCGGCTCGGCTTCGACCGGGACGACACCGGGGACCACGCCACCGTGCACGGCGACCCCCCGGTGCCCTCGGAGTCTCAGCGCGCCGGAGGGTGAGCACGGCCCGGCGCCCGCTCACTCCCGGGGCCGCCGGCGAGGCGAGGCCGCCCAGCGTCGCCGTACCGCTTCCTCGTGCTCCGCCTCCTCCAGCGCCAGTTCCACGGCGCCCAGTTCGCGCGTCAGCCGGGGGATCCAGTGCCGGCGCAGGGCGCGGACCCGCTGGCGGGTCGTCTCGGCCTCGGCCGCGATCAGTTCGGCCGCGGTGCGGGCGGCGGAGTGCTCGGCGGCAGCGCGGACCGCGGCACGGTAGGCCTCCTCCGCGTGGGCGAGCGCGGTGTTGCCCGGCGTCCGTTCCGCGGGGGAGCGGACCGGTGCGGTCCAGGAGACGGCCGACGGGTGGCGCACGCCCATCAAGGAGGTCCACTCGACGTCGACACCGGCCCGGTCGGCCGGGGCCGCCTGGGTCAGGGCCCGTTCGCCTCCGAGCAGCACCCCGCGCACGAGCCACGTCTCGGCCTCGGCGAGCCTGTCCCGCCAGACGCGGCCCGCCTCGTCCGCCGTCCGTCTCAGCTCCCGTTCCCGGTCCAGCAGCAGCCGGAGCTTGCGTTCCAGCAGGTCCGCTCCGCGCAGTGCGGTGCCGAGACTGTGCCGCAGCCGCAGCCGGCCGGCCCGTCCCGGGGGAACCCGGTGTCGCCGGGGGCTCACGGCGGCGTGCCCTCCGCGCCCGGGTGGTCGTCCCCGGGGGCTCGGTGGGCGTCCAGGAGAGCCGCCGGGATCATGCCGAGCTGGCTGGGCGGCAGCGTCAGCAGTACCTCCCAGGCGCGGTCCAGGGCCTCGTCCAGGGGCCGGTTCTCGTCGGCGCCCTGGGCGAGGAACCGGCGCAGGAAGGCGTCCTCCAGGTCCAGGTAGCGGTGGTCGACCGCGCTGAGTGCCGGACGTCCGATCAGGTCGGCGAGCTCCCGCACCTCCCGGGCGCGGGCCAGTGCGGCGATCAGCTGTGCCGCGACAGGGGGATGGTCGTCGCGGGTACGGCCCTCTCCCGCTCCCTTGCGCATCAGGCGCGACAACGAGCCGAGCGGGTCGACCGGCGGATACGTGCCGCGGGTGTGGACCTCGGCGGACAGCACGATCTGGCCCTCCGTGATGTAGCCGGTGAGGTCGGGCACGGGGTGGGTGATGTCGCCGGCGGGCATGGTGAGCACCGGCAGCACGGTCACCGATCCGGGACGGTCCCTGATCCTGCCGCACCGCTCGTAGAGGGACGCCAGGTCGCTGTACAGATAGCCGGGGTAGGCCCGCCGGGCCGGGATCTCGCCCCGTGCGGCGGACACCTCGCGCAGCGCCTCCGAGTAGGCCGTCATGTCCGTCATCACCACCAGGACGTGGCGGCCTCCGTCGAAGGCGAGGTGTTCGGCGACCGTGAGCGCGAGCCGCGGTGTGAGCAGCCGCTCGATCACCGGGTCGTCCGCGGTGTTGAGCAGCAGGACCAGCTCCCTGGCCGCGGAGCGTTCGGCCAGCCCGTCGCGGACGAACGCCGCGTCGGCGTGCGTGAGCCCCATGCCGGCGAAGACGACGGCGAACGCCTCGCCGCCGCAGGTCGCCTGGGCGGCCACCTGGACGGCCAGCTGAAGGTGCGGCAGCCCGGCGGCGGAGAACACGGGAAGCTTCTGCCCCCGTACGAGGGTGGTGAGGACGTCGATGGCGCCCACCCCGGTCAGCACCGCCTCGGTGGGCGGCTCCCGGCGCACCGGGTTGATCGGCGCGCCGCCGACCGGGGCGTCCACGGAACCGAGGACCGGCGGTCCGCCGTCGGCGGGTTCGCCGCGCCCGTTGCACACCCGCCCCAGCCAGCCGGTGCCGACCGGGATCCGCAGCGGTGTGCCCGAGAACGCGACGCGGGTGCCGCCCGGGTCCATCCCGGCCGTGTCCTCCAGCACCTGGACGACCGCCAGGTCCCGGTCCACCTCCAGCACGAGTCCGTGCCGGCGCTCACCGGAGTCGAGGGCGATCGTGGCGAACTCGTCCCAGCCCACGCCGTTCACCCCCTCGACGACCATGAGCGGGCCGTGCAGATCCCGCACCCGCGTGTACTCGATCTCGCCGGGTGCGCTCACCGCGTCGCTCCCAGCCGCTCCAGCATCGTGTCGCGGGCCGCCTCCACCGGAGCGCTCTCCCCGGGCCCCGCGTCCTCACGGGCCCGCAGCAGCGGGGTGAAGTCGACCGCCTCGACGGCGTCCGCGCGGACACCGGAGTCCACCCGTGCGAAACAGCGGTCGATCACCGTCAGGACGGCCTCCACCAGGGCCGCCGTCTTCTCGGGCGTGCTGTAGGCGTCCGACGGCGACAGCGCGTTCTGCTGGATGACCCCCTCCCGCAGCAGACGGCCGGCGAGCACGCTGATCCGTTCCCGTGGCGGCAGGGCCGTGACACCGACCAGTTCCACCAGGTCGGCCAGCCGGTCCGCCTCGGCGAGCAGACCGGCCACCCGTTCGCGCCGCTCGGCCCACCGGGGGTCACCGGCCCGAGCGTGCGCCACCGCCACCGCGGCGGCGTCGCGGGAGAACGAGTCCGCCCAGGAGACCGCCGGATAGTGGCGTGCGTAGGCGAGGTCGCGGTCGAGACTCCACAGGCAGCGCACGAACCGCTCGGTGTGCGCCGTGACCGGCTCGGTGCGGTCGCCGCCCGGGGGCGACACCGCGCCGATGACGGTGACCGACCCGGTGGCGCCGCCCAGGGTGCGCACCTCGGCGGCCCGCTCGTAGAAGGCGGCCAGCTCCGAGGCGAGCCTCGCCGGATAGCCCTCCTCGGCGGGCAGCTCGCCCATCCGGGAGGCGAACTCGCGCAGCGCCTCCGCCCAGCGGGAGGTCGAGTCGGCGATCACGACGACGTCAAGCCCCATGTCCCGGAAGTACTCGGCGACGGTCGTGCCGGTGTGCACGCTCGCCTCGCGCGCCATCATGGGCATGTTGGAGGTGTTGGCGATCGTGACGGTCCGCTCCGCCAGGCGGCCCCCGGTACGCGGGTCGGTCAGCGCGGACAACTCCTCGATGACGTCGGCCATCTCGTTGCCGCGTTCCCCGCAGCCGACGTAGACGATCACATCGACGTCGCACCACTTGGCGATCTGCTGCAGCAGCATGGTCTTGCCGGTGCCGAAGCCGCCGGGGACGGCGACCGTGCCGCCGCGGGCCACCGGGAAGAGCAGGTCGACGGCGCGCTGCCCGGTGTGCAGCGGCCGGCCGCCCGCCAGCCGTCCCTCCACCGGTCCCGGTCTGCGCACCGGCCGGCTCCGGGCCATCGACACCTCGTGCCCGTCCACCACGGCGACCACGGCGTCCTCGCCGTGGTCGCCGGCCGGTGCGACCCACCCCACCACGCCCGAGCACCCCGGCGGCACGAGGACGCGCAGGGGCACCGCCGCCGCGACGTCACCGAGGACGTCGCCCGCCGCGACCCGCTTTCCCTCGGCCACCCCCGGGGTGAACCGCAGGCGGCGGCCGTCCGGCTCCGTACCCCGCACACCCGCCCGGAGCATGTCACCGGCGCGGGCGAGGGGGCGGAGCAGGCCGTCGAAGACACCGCCCAGCAGCCCCGGTCCCAGCCGCACCGCGAGCGGCCCGCCCCGAGGCCGGGCCGGGTGCCCGGGTGCGAGGCCGCCGGTGTACTCGTACGCCTGGACGGTGACGACGTCGCCCCGGATGGCCACGACCTCGCCGGGCAGCCGTTCCTCGCCGAGCAGCACCATGTCGTGCATGGCGACGCCCGAGGTGCGGACGATCTCGACGAGTGGGCCGGCCACCCGCAGGACGTGTGCCGGACCGCTGTCACCGGGACCTTGGCGCTGCGAAGCGGACGGGAACGTCATGGCGCCCACAGCGTCTCGGCCTCCGCGCCGAGCCGGGTCAGGGCGCGGTCCGTGAGAGCGTGCACCGTGAGGTCGACATGGCGCCCGGGTGCGTCCGCCGTCACTCCGCCGTCGTCGGCGGCCGTGATCAGCGCAGGGGCGCCGAGCAGTGCCCGTGCCCGTTCCCGGAGCCGGGTCCGAAGGGCGGCGTCGTTCGTCAGTGTTTCCTGGACCCTGGTGCGGACCTCGGCGCGGAGTTCGGCGTAGACCTCGGCGCGTGCGGCGAGTTCCCGGCTCCACGCGTCCTGGCGGGCGCGTACGCGTTCCCCGGTGACCTCGGCGGCACCGTCCCGCACACCGTCCTGCCGGGCCTGTTCGAGCAGCGACGCCGCCTGCGCGCGGGCCGTCCGCACCGTCTCGTCCGCGTCCGCCCGCGCCCGGGCCAGTACGGCGTCGGCGTCCGCCCGTGCCGCGCGGACCAGTTCGGCACGTACGGGTGCCAGCGCGTCGGCGGAGACGTCCGGGACGGTGCCACGGCGGTCGGCGGGTGCGGTCATCGGGGCATCACCACGACCAGTGGCCGGGAGGGAGCCGGTCCCGCCGCGGGGGGCTGCCCCGCGCCGAGGATCTCGGCCGCCTCCGCGGTGACGATCACCAGGGAGACCGTCGCCTCGAGCTCCCGCCAGGCGCGGCGGACGGCCTCGGGGCTCTCGGCGACCAGGACGTCGACCCCGGCGAGGGCCAGGCCGCCCACCTTCGTCCGCGCGCCGATGGCTGTCACCGTGCCCACCGTCACGCCTTTCCGATCAGCAGGATCGCGACCACCAGCCCGTAGACGGCGATGCCCTCGGCCAGTCCGACGATCACCATGGCCCGGCCGAACAGCTCGGGGCGCTCGCTGAGCGCGGCCAGCGCCGCGGCCCCGGTGTAGGCGACGGCGATGGCGGCCCCGATCGACGCGCCGGCCATCGTGATGGCGGCTCCGATCAGGGCGGAACCGTTCGCGGCGCCCGGCGCGGCGGCCTGGACGGGCACGGCCGCCCGAGCCGGGCCGGACAGCGCCGTCGCGACGAGCACACAGGCCCCGGCCAGCAGGACGAGATTCGTGGCCAGGAGCCAGTGGAACACGTGCTTCGTCCGGCGTCGCAGCAGCAGTCGCGCGGCGCCGAGTGCCGTGGCGAGCACGGGCAGGACCATCAGCCAGGTGAGCACGTGGCCACCTCCGTCTCAGCCTCGGCCGGTGCCGCCGAGGGAACGTGCCAGGGACGGAACGGGCGGCCCTCGGTCTCGAAGAGCCGCGAGAAGATCTCGTAGAACTCCAGCCGCAGCGCCTGCACGCCGGCCACCAGGGCCTCGAGGGCGAACGAGGCGGCGGTGCCCACGACGAACAGCGCCACCGCACCGGCAAGGCCCGCGGCTCCGCGCCCGGCGAGCCCGGCGGTACCGCGCCACACCAGGTCCGCGAGCGCGGCATGGGTGAGACCGAACGCCGCGAGCCGGGCGAACGAGAGGGTGTTGGTGCCCGCGCGCACCACGACGTCGAACAGCCGCACCACGGTCTCGGCGAACCCCGCGAAACCACCCGCCGTGGCCCGGAACAGACCGACCGCGACCAGCGCCAGCCCCGCCGCGGCGAGCGCCGCCCCGAGAACGGCCGGACCCGGCCGCCGCAGCACCAGGCCCGCCGCACAGAGCGCGAACCCCAGGAAGAAGAGAAGACCGGCACAGCCGGTCGCCGCGTACAGCGCCCTGCCCGGCCCGCCCTCACGCCAGCGGTTGACCGTACCGGCCGCGTGGGCGAGGGCCAGCAGCCCCGCACCGAGGACAACCGCCGCGACCAGCAGACGCGCGGGGCTTGCCAGCGGGTTCAGCCACAGCACCGGCAGTACACCCGTGGGCCCGAAGAACTCGCCGTAGGCCACTCCCGCAAGCATGGCCGCCAGTCCGGCACCCGCGAGGAAGGGCCACAGGCGGCGGTACCGGGCGAGCCGGTGCGGCCGTCCCAGCCGCAGCGCCAGCGCGCCGAGCAGCAGCAGAGCCCCGTGACCCACGTCCCCGAACATGATCCCGAACATCACGACGTACGTGATCCCGGCGGGCCACGAGGGATCGACATCCGTGTAGGGCGGCGTGCCGTACGTCGTCACCAGCGGTGTGAACGACGCGGACGGCCCCGATCTCAGCTGCGTCGGGGGGTCTGTCCCGGGCGGTGGCCGCAGCGGGACCAGCGCACCGCCGGCCGCGGCGAGCCGACGCGCGAGCCGCGGCACCTCGGCGGCGGGGCACCACCCCGCGAGCGCGGCGACCTC